>NZ_QWKG01000061.1 GCF_009911595.1 Colidextribacter sp. OB.20 | reverse complement strand
GGCGGTTCAATTTCAAGACCGTCGTTTTTTACTGACACGGCGGCAAAAGGAGGTTACGCCGTGCCATTTTGTATTGTTCATCCCCTTGATCTGTCAAAAAAAGCCCTCCCCCTCTAAAGGGAAGCCCTGACCGCAAATGCGAAAATTGTAAAATCCTGTCGCCCCGACACGTCCGTATGGCCTTGCGCCATGCGGACATTTTTATACCCCGGAGCCTCTGGACACCGTGTCCAGAGGCCCACTGTCGTTCCCCGCCCTCCATTTCGATCTGTCCCTTTCCGCCCCGTATCGAAATGGAGGTTACATATGACGACCATCAAATTGAACAACTACTACCCCCATCTGACCGAGTGCGTCACCCTGGAAGTGTCGGAGGAGATTGCCGTGACCCTCTCCATTGGGGGCCGTATGTGCGACAGCTACAAGCGGCGCAAGCGGGACCATGACGAGTGCTCCCTGGACGGGACCCCCGGCTTTGAGGCCGACGTGACCTATCCCCCGCTGACCCCGGAGGAGATCATGGAGCTGGCCGAGGACCGCGCCGCCCTCTATGCCGCCCTTGACCGTCTCCCGCCCGTCCAGGCCCGGCGCGTCTACGCCCACTATATCCTGGGCAGGAGCAAGACGGGAATTGCCAGGGCGGAAAATGTGACGGAGAACGCCGTCCGGGACAGTATCAGCCGGGGCATGGAAACGCTCAAAATTCTTTTGGGGAATTTGCGCTGACCCTCTGTGAAATTCCCGTAATTCGGCCCGCATGAGCGTATAGCCGTAAACATGAAAAACTGGCCTGGAGATTTACTCCAGACCAGTTTTTCCTATGCTTTCATATCTACGCCCTGACGGTATTCATTCAAGATGCTGGTGTCAAAGGGCTGCCCCACCTGCCAGCCGGGAACACGGGATTTTACAAAATCCTGTAATCTGTTGGCCTCCTCACGATGGATTTGATTAAGTGTATATCCTGCATTAGCCCTATCCTTGGGAGGGAGTGTCAAGACATACGCTTTAATTGTATCCCCCATATCATTTCCGCTTGATGCAGTCATGCCGTAATATTTCTTCATATTATTAAAAGTCATATCTCTGATTCGTGTCTCTACTTCTTTCGATACTGGAATGATCTTAAAATCAGATTCTTTCATCCCAGTAATATCCATACCTTCGGGACAATAGGGATTTACATGGCCTTTTGGGGGGAGTGAACCATTGGGAAGGTTTGGTGTCGCGCTTTGCCGCTGATACCTGTCTCCACTTGCCACCATTCTGGCAATATCATTGATTGTCATATCGCCGCCTCCTTTTTGTGCTGATTGCAAGCCTATTCTTTATTTATATCGGCAGATTTAGGAAAAAAATAAAGTCTCTACCCAAACAAAAAGTGAATTTTTAGAAATTATTTGGATGAAATTTTTTGATAATTTGTTCCATTGGCGTCACGACCTTTCCAGATTATAAAAACACTCAAAATTCTTTTGGGAATTTGCGCTGGCCGCCTGCGAATTGTGCTTATAACCCGCCTGATAGGTGAGGAGGGACAAGCCTCCCACCGACAACTGAATACACAGTATTCCAGGCACAAAACCCGTGTGAATAGCGACGAAAGGCGCGCCGCCAGGATGGGAGCTCCAAGGAGGTGAAAGTGGAGCGGACCGAGCGATCAACGTGAACCTTTGACCCGGCTGTGGCAGGCCGGGCGCGACGACAGCACGGGGGATAATGAAACTTGCTCACGCCCTCCCACGGACTTGCGGGGGAGCCCTGCGGCACGCGCCAGCCTCTCCACGGGGGGCGGCGGTGCTGTGGAGCTATGACAGCCGGAGCCAACGGCGGCCTGGAATACTCCCCGCGCTGGGGGTGCGTGGCAAATACAGCGTACAACAAAACCAAGGGGGCCGCCCGCCTGGGGCCTGTCTGTCTTGCGGCAGCCCAAACTTCCCCCGGCGCGGCCCCGTTCGTGGATCGAAATGGAAAACCTGCTGGCCTCTGGACACCGTGTCCAGACGTGGAGCAAGGTTGAAAGGCAGCACTTTTTTAGGTGCTACCTTTCTGCGTTTCCCCACTACCCAGCGGGAAACTTGTACGCATAGGAACCCTGTTTTACATAGGAGGGCAGATTATGGCACAAGCGAGAACCAGCTACCACAAGGAAGTGAAAACGGCCTCTTTCCAGGGCCGGACGATTACCGTTGAAAACCTGACCCCCATTCTCGCCCCCAAGGTGCGGGACAAACGCAAGCGGGAGATCGAGACGGGGCTTTATTCCGTGTTCCGCAAGTACGCTCCAGGCCGCGCGGAAATGCGCTGACCGGGTGACATCCTTGTGATTTGGGGCTGTCTTTGGTATAATATACTTGTAAAGGTTGACAGCTCCATTCCGATACGGAAAGGAGCCGACAATGGAAAATCGCATTGACGCTATCTACGCGAGACAGTCTGTGGACCGCAAAGACAGTATCAGCATTGAAAGTCAAATCGAGTTTTGCAAGTACGAACTGCGGGGAGGGAATTTCAAGGACTACAAGGACAAGGGCTTTTCCGGCAAGAACACGGACCGCCCCCGTTTTCAGGAATTGATGGCCGACATCAAGCGGGGCCTGATCCGCCGGGTGGTGGTTTACAAGCTGGACCGTATCAGCCGTTCTATCCTGGACTTCGCAACCATGATGGAGCTGTTCCAGCAATACAATGTGGAGTTCGTTTCCTCTACGGAAAAGTTTGATACCTCCACCCCCATGGGCCGGGCCATGCTGAACATCTGCATTGTGTTTGCCCAGCTTGAACGGGAAACGATCCAGAAGCGGGTAACGGACGCCTACTATTCCCGTTGCCAGCGTGGTTTCCACATGAGCGGCGCGGCCCCCTACGGCTTCAAGCTGGAGCCCACCACCATCCAGGGCATACGCACGAAAATGATGATCCCGGACCCCGACACGGCGAATATCGCCCGGTTGATGTTTGAAATGTACGCCGAGCCGTCCACGTCATTCGGAGATATTGCCCGGTACTTCGCCCAGGAGGGCATACTGGTGTATGACAAGGAGCTGCGCCGGGGCTTCATTTCTCAAATGCTCCGCAACCCCATTTACGCCCAGGCGGACCTGGAGCTGTACGAGTTCTTCAAGGGGCAGGGGGCCGTGGTGGTAAACGAGGCGGCGGACTTCGCCGGGACCAACGGCTGCTATCTCTACCAGGGCCGGGACGTGCAGGAGCGGAAAAACAAGGACCTGAAAAATCAGATCCTTGTGCTGGCCCCCAGCGAGGGCATTGTCCCCGCCGATACCTGGCTGCGGTGCAGGAAAAAGCTGATGGCAAACATCACGTTCCAGGGTGGACGCAAGCCGAAAAATACCTGGCTGGCCGGGAAAGTAAAGTGTGGCCACTGTGGGCGGGCGCTGAAAAGCATGGGCAACCGGGCGGGAACGCAATATCTTCGCTGTACCAAGCGGGCGGACAACATGAGCTGCGAGGGCTGCGGGACGCTTCGGACGCCGGAATTTGAGCAGTTCGTCTATGAGGCTATGGTGCATAAGCTGTCCGAGTTTCAAACCCTGACCGCCCAGGCGGAGACGGTCAATCCCAAATTGACCGCCTTAAACGTGGAGCTGGCCCAGGTGGAGGACGAGATTGAAAAGCTGCTGAACACCCTGACCGGGGCCAGCGCGGTTTTGATGTCCTACGCCAACGGGAAGATCGAGGAGCTGGACACCCGCCGCCAAGGGCTGATAAAGGAGATTGCCGCGCTGAACGCCGAAAGCGTTTCCCCGCAAAAGATTGAGTTCCTGTCCGCCCACCTGGGCAACTGGGACAACATCGACTTTGAGGATCGGCGGCAGGTAGCCGACATCATTCTCTCCCAGGTCCACGCCACGGCTGACCGTGTGTCGTTTGAGTGGAAAATCTGATTTCTTACCCCCAGCGCCTTATTCAATGGTGTGTTTACCATTGTCAAGCGATGTTTCCGTATAGAGTGATAGAGCCGGAAAACAGGGAGTTAAGCCCGAAGATGTCAGATTCCCGGGGTCCTACCCAAAATAACTTTTCCATGATTGTCTCCTTTAAAATGGACTCGACTCTACATTATAGTGAAACAAACGAAAAAATGCAAGGACAAGTTACGCTGTACCGGCCTCTAAACGACACAAAAGAGTTTATGAAGGAAGTTTCCAGATAATTCTTTGTGCATAGGCATACAATTCCATGATAGTTTTTAATTTTCTGGAAGTCCGAGGTTTTTCCTCATTCAGTGAATCATAAAATTTTCTGCCTGAGCGGGTGGGATGGATTAGCCACTGGTTAGTAGGCATCAATAGAGTGCAAATTCATAAACACGCAAATACAGACGCATGTTCAGTCAATTTCTGTATTCAGCATTCCGGTGATGTTGCTAATTTGCAGGTAAATATTCTCGGCTCGCTTACAACGGCAATCATATTCGATACGTGTTCGCAAATAAGTGATATAGTCATAGAAACCACCAGGGTCACTCAGAGAAAGATTGTTCTCAATCCTTCTTAGTATATAGTCTATAATTAAAACCTCTATCATAATCTAGTAGCACTCTGCGGCTTAAGTAAGTACGCTAAATCAAGAACCAGTTCGAGAGTTTTCCTCATAAGGGGAATATGTAATTATTCGTCACATATGATCAACTTTGACGGAGCTTCATTTGTTTCCTAACAACTGCTAACCGAGTTTTCGGATCTAACCATAAATGAAAGTCTGCCGCAATTTCAGGGTAGGCACTCACGCCCCCACCTTTACCCTGCTTTACTCGCATTCCAACTGCGTGAGTCCTACGAATCCACAACAATGGCGTAATGGTAAGCGATGTGGTATGCCCCTGGTGAATTAGCTCATCACAGGCCCTATCATCAAATTCCGAATTCATGTCATTCTCCCATTGACGAAGAAACTCCAACGTGTTGCGGCTACGCATCCAGCTTTGAATGGTATACCCAGGGGAATCCACTGAATATTGCTTTGCCAGTCCTGTCAATGACACCATATCCTCACAGATCATACCTCGCATATAACGTCGTATGATTTCAGTATAATCTCCAATCTTTTGAGCCGTCCGGAGTTTTTCTTCATCTAACGAGTCGTAAAAAGACTTCCTGTGCCTGTCCACCAAGTCCTGGTCAATTATCTTCTTGTCGAGAAGCCGACCAATTGCGGACTCATATTGGAATGCCAAACGTATGTAGAGTTCACCACTTCTTTCTCTGTCATGATCCCATTCTCCCTTTTTCTGCAAGTATATCAGAAAAAACAGGATTTGTATAGTCTCATCTTGCTTTGAGAGCAGGTGACCGATATCTGGTCGTTTTTCTTGGATGTCCGGCCTTGTCATAATCTACATTACACCGGCGATTCCTTTCGAATTGAGCATCTATATATACGTCTACCCCAACAATTGGGATATATTTCTTATTGTCCAGGAGCTTATCAACAGCCGCCCTGGTCCATTTGGTGCTTCCAGTCGGAGAAGCTATGCCCTTCGCAAAGAGCATATCAACAATTTTTCCCAAGCTGGCTCCAGCAAGGTAGTACTCAAATATACTGCGAACATTATTTGCTCGTTCCTCATGGATGGCAATTTCCTCGCCAACCAAAACATAGCCATATGGAAGTTTCATAATAGCCTCACTTTCTAAAACATGAATAAAAGCAGGTTTGAAGGAGGATAAATCTCCTCAAATCTGCTTGCTGGCATCTTCCGATGTGTAATTATAGCTAAATATGAATTGAGTTTTTTGCTAATTTAATAACAAACAACAAAACCTGCGTATAACTATCGTTACACACAGGTTTTGTCTACTTTGGTGGACCTGAAGGGGATCGAACCCTCGAACCTCACGGATGCGAAAAGATTCATAAAACTTTTTTGGCTTGTTTTTGCTCCTTTTAGCCATTTCTGCTGGAGTTCACTTCATCTGCAAGCCTCTTTAACGAGGTGTTTTCCATGTGTTCCGGCCACGTCTGTGGTAGGTTCTGTGGTCAAAAGGATATTATCATCCTCAAACCAACGGCAAAGTTAATCATAGAAGCCATATCTTTGGCAAATCTCATGTACAGCTTCAGCATAAAGGGATCGTGAATGTTTCCTTAAATCGCTGTTCTTGTTCTTCTTGTCTAAGTACAGTTTTCTTAATTTATCGTGATGTCTATTATCTTTTATCCACTGTTCTTTTTCGCAAAGCATATAGTATCCACCAGGCTGTTCCTCCCAAGTGTAACTGTTCTGCCTTTTATTGAAACGAATATATTCTTGCCGTTTATGGCCCTCTTCATCTGTATAGTTATTTACAATGGCAAAATCGCAGCTGTGAAGAATACGCGAGTTTTTTCTGTCCTTGAATTTGATGGTGATAACACGGGTCGAGTCTTCAGCGTAATCGTATCCATACTTATGGGCTACCTTATTCAACGCCTGTATAATTTTGAATTTGATTTTTTCCGGAGTATAATTGCAATCATCGTCGTTGACCTCCAGATTAACATCAAAATCATAACCAATATTTGTTTGTGGGGCGTAAGTCACCATATTACGCCTATCACTTCCCACGAAATCAAAGCGAAAAGTAAAATCATCCCGAAGCAAATTTTGAGTCCTTTTTATAATAGCAATCAGGCCGTTTTTGACTGGGGCACGTTCTTTTCTGGTAACATATTTAAAGTCGTGCATATAATATCCCCCTATATTTTATTTTCCCGACCCGACCATTTAGCGTGAACTAAATCGTTGTATTATACAACAAGATTTTTGTTTGTCAAGGAGTACAAGATATAAATTGCGCCTGTTTTAAATTTTTCGGAAACTTTATAATAATACAGGACAGGAAATACTTTTCGTGTTATTTTGTCTGTATTCTAACTCTGATGGGAAGGTTTTGCAACGGTTTTCTGCCGGGACAGGCACTCAGATTCTGAGGGAGAATATCCAAAGATAAAAGAAAAATCCAAAGCATGGGGCCAAATGCTAAAATCATGACCGGCAAAATTGCGCTTGAAGTTTTTGAGCAAAGGCGAGGATATTTTGCCGGCAGAGGCAATCAGTTTACGAAGGAATACTCAAAACTAGCATTTGAGTCAGTATGCTGAAGCGAGAGGTTGTCCCCGTGCCAGAAGCGATAACGAACCTCCGCGCAGAGGCTCTCGTGGATAGTGCGCTCCATGCGGCCCTCTACCGGAGCACGGAGGGCCTGCCGCCGCTCGTTCAGCAATTCTACTTCCAGGCGGTACTGCCCCTGACGGATCACCGCACCGGAGGGAGACCACTTTTCAATTTTGACGCCTCGGTAGGTGGCCAGGCGGTATTCCCGGCCATGGTACAAAATGGAGCAGATGCAGCCGGTGAAGCCGCCCACTGGCAGGGGGATCGTCGCGATGGCAAGCATCAGGCTGCCCCGCTCCGGTCCGTCCCAAAGGCACTGGGTCCAGAGGTACTTGCTTGGAAAAGAGCGGCCCCGGTCTGTTTCGATGTATCCGATCCCGTTGGAGAAATCCAGGCACTCGCCGTTCAGCTCCAGTGTCCCCTCCAGGGAATGCCCCATACTGATGACGCCATGGGAGCACTGCATTCCGACGAAGAATCGGAACGGCCCCATGATGTCAGACCGCAGAACGGTAAAGGGACCGTAGCGCAGTGAACCGCAGAGGGAAAGATTGTCCTGGCGGATATGGAGGTCGATCCCCTGACTGCTAAAGCAGGACTGTCCAATCTGTACCTGAAAACACTGCCGAGAGACTTGCAGCTGTGCCTCCGGGTACTCCAGCCACCACGCCTGATCCTTTGAAATGACCTGGAGAGAAGCGGTGCAGTGTCCTTCTCTGTCGATATGGAACGCGGGAATCAGCGCAAGAGTCTGCCCCTGCGGGTTCTGGTGCTTGAAGTACCAGCCCTCAAAATAGGGGCCTGTCCTATTTGTATCGCGGAAAAATCCCATAATTTATCACCCCGGATTCAGTTTTCCCTGAATCTGGGGATTTTATATGGGATATTCTCCGATGCTGGAAGCCGTCGAAGCTGTCTTGGTGAAAAAGTTTTGCGGATATAAACCGCAAAACTTTTGATATAAAGTAAGTGTTGCGGTTATAACCATATACTTTAGCAGTATAAAGACATCCATATTTCAGCAAGCAGATAGACGAAAATTATCAGGGAATCAAAACGACACGCACCGCAGATTTCTTGCTGAGCGCAGAATATTAAGCCGCTCCCGACCAAGAAGCGGGTCAATCCTTGCGGGACTGTATCCAAAGATAAGCGGTGTGATTCCCCACCGATGTGGAGCGGCAAAAACGATAGCCCAGTTGGTCAAAGGCACGGATATCCTCCGGGCTTTTGATTTGGTTCTCCGCCAGCCAGCGCACCATCTGCCCACGGGCCATCTTGCACTTGGTGCCTTTCTCAATGACCTTGCCGTCTTTCAATTCTCCAAAGACGCAGGTGACAAACTGCACCGTTTTGGGCAGACCGCTCTGCTGTACTCCTTGGAGGCCAGATTCAGCACCACGTCCGCCTCCGAGGCCAGCTGTCGGGCCAGGCGGCTACCCCAAAACTGATAGAGGTCCCGGCAGCCGTCCACCGCCAGCTTTGCCTGCATTTCCAGCCGGTAGGGGGTCACGCCGTCGAAGGGCCGCAGCAGACCGTAGAAGCCAGAGAGGATGCGCAGGTGCTCCCGGAGGTAGTCCAGGTGGGCTGTCTCCATCACGCCGGGGGCTATGTAGCGGTACTGGATGCCCTCATAAGAGAAAATCGCCGGGGTGAGATTACGGTGCAGGTCCATCTGTTCCAGCCGCTCTATGTTCAGTTTGGCGATGGAGTCATTGCACTTCCAGAGGGCCTGTAATTCCTTTGGAGACATACCCTGGCGGACAGCCTTCAGCTGCTCTGTCTTCTCCAGAAACTGAGGCAGACTATCCACGGCAAAGCTGTCCGTGTCCACTACCATTTTCTTCGCCGGGGCGATGATAATGCGCATAGAGCCCCCTCCTTTCAGATTTGGGAAAGCATCTCCGTCAGCCGCCTTTCCGCTGTGTCCAGGCCTTCCATTCCCGCGCATCGGCTGGGTTTGGCGTTGATCAGCTGATCCAGCAGGGGCTGACTTTGGCTGCTTTCGTCCAGGGCCAGCTCCGTAGCCATTACATCCTCCCAGGCGCGGTTTAAAAACGCCACCTCCCGGCGGCCATGAGTCCTGGTGAACAGAGGCAGTTCTGAACCGCACAGCTCCTTCGTCTCTTCTGCGGCAAAGCCGGCGGCGAACAGACTGCGGCGCAGACCATCTAGAAAAATGTCTGGAAGATGCTCCCATTCTGGATGGCTGAGATCGTACAGCACAAATGTGTATCGCGTATGGCAGTGGACTGCCAGCAGACTGGGCCTGCCCCGCAGCGGAATGACGTGGAGGTCCCAGCAGAAGCGGTGGTCCGGTTCTTGACTATAAGGGAGTGCTTTGATGTGCAAGTGTCGCTGGAGGGGAATGGTCAGGCCCAACTCTATCGCATTACTTCTTTTCATGAGGAATAATCACTTTCTCAACTTGAAAATGTTCTCCGTCAACGGTCATGACAGCAAAGGTAATCTCCTGATCAAAGCGCCGACGTCCGCAACTGCCAGGGTTCAGCCACAGAACGCCATTCCGCTCCTCACAGGCGTACTTGTGGGAGTGACCGTAAACCACCACATCCATGTTGGACAAATCCGGAGGAACATCCCTCATGTTGTGAATCAGGAAGAAACGGATGCCCTCAATGGAAAATATGAGGCTTTGCGGCAATCCCTCCGCCCACTCCTTATCGTTGTTCCCCCGGACAATATAGAGCGGGGCGTACTCCCGGAACTTGTCCACAATGGCCTGGGTGTTGATATCGCCGCCGTGGATGATGATATCAGCCTGGGGCAGGTATTCCAGCACCTCCGGCCGCAGCAGGCCGTGGGTGTCGGATAAGATGACGACACGTTTCAAGTACAGGCCTCCCAGTTCAAATCAAAATCCCTTCGCAGTGGTCAATCTCGTGCTGGATGATTTGTGCCGTCCAGCCGGTAAAGGTCTTGAAGCGTGTTTGAAACTGCTCGTTCTGATACTGCACCTTGATGGACTGCCAGCGTTTGGCCTTCCGGGTGCCGGAGAGGGAGAGACAGCCCTCCTCTGCCTCATAAGGGCCGGATTTTTTGATGATTTCCGGGTTGAACATCACCATATATTTGCCCTCGTTGTCAAAAACGATGATCCGCTTGTTAACGCCAATCATATTGGCCGCCATACCCACACAGCTGTCCTTGTGGGCGGTCAGGGTGTCCAGCAGATCCTGGGCGACAGTCAAGTCCTCCAAAGTGGCCGGTTCAACCTTTTGGGAGAGGAACGCTTCATCCCGCATAATTTCTCGTACCACGGGCATTGCACCTCCATTGTACACTTCCCCCAGGGGGAAATTCGTGATATACTCATATAAAATAGCACAGACAGGGGAAAAAGGCAAATCGAGGGTGACAGACGGTATGGAGAAAAAAGTAACCGAAGTGGTGGCGGCACTGATTTGGGACGGGGACAGGTTTCTAATCTGCCAGCGTCCAGCCCATAAAGCGCGGGGATTGCTGTGGGAGTTTGTGGGTGGCAAGGTGGAGCTGGGAGAATCAAAAGATCAGGCACTGGCGAGGGAATGCCGGGAGGAGCTGGCTGTCACCATCTCAGTGGACGAAGTGTTTATGGAAATCGACCACGATTACCCGGACCTGAATGTACATCTGACACTGTTCAATGCGGCGATTATCGAGGGAACGCCCCAGATGATTGAGCACAATGATATCCAATGGATTACAGTGACGGAAATACCGCAATACGAGTTTTGCCCGGCGGATAAGGAAATTTTGAGAAGATTACAATCAAAAGCATGGTAAGGGGGAAGGTTACATGAAATCCCTATTTAATGAAGACAACACTATGGAGCAAATGATCATCTCCATTTTGAAAGAGAATGGTTGGACATACATTTCCGCTGAGAAGCTTCCGCGTATGTATTCTGATGTTATGGTGGAGTTCATGGTGAAGGAAGCTTTGATTCGGCTGAATCCTGAGATCGCAGCGGAACCTTCCCGTGCTGACGAGGTCATTTATAAGCTTCGAACTGTTATTGTGTCTGTACAGCCGCATAACCTGGTGACCCAGAATGAGCTGTTTAAAAAGCTGGTGTTTGAAGAAAACTCCTTCCCCTTTGGAAAAGACGGTCGTATGGTTCCGATTCGCTTCTTTGGTACGATGCGCAAAGAGGACATTGCCTTAAACGAATATGTCGTCACCAACCAATGGGTATATCCCCAGGTGGATGGAGGCAAACGTCTGGATATTGTGCTGCTAATCAACGGCTTTCCCATTGCGATTGGCGAACTGAAGACGCCTGTCCGTAGTGCTATTACGTGGCTTGATGCTGCTGGAGATATTTCCGCATATGAGAAAAGCATTCCCGCCATGTTTGTTACAAATGTATTCAATTTTGCCTCAGAGGGGAAGTGCTACCGCTATGGTTCCGTGAGTATGCCCATCAATATGTGGGGACCGTGGCACACCTCTGATCATAAGGCGGAGGGTAACCTTGCGGATGTGAAGATCAGCATAGCAGATATGATTACACCGGAAAAGGTTATGGACATCTTCCAGTTCTTCACTATGTTCGCCACCGATAAAAAGTACCGGAAATATAAGATTATCTGCCGCTATCAACAGTTTGAGGGTGCGAATATGATCGTCAGCCGTGTCCTTGCCGGGTATCCGAAGAAAGGGCTGATCTGGCATTTCCAGGGCTCCGGCAAATCGCTGCTGATGGTATTTGCCGCGCAGAAGCTGCGTATGGTACCTGAACTCAAAAATCCTACGGTTGTGATTGTGGATGACCGCATTGATTTGGAGACACAGATCACGGCGACCTTTAACGCCTCCGACATTCCCAATCTGACCAGCGCGTCCACCAAGGAGGAACTCTCCTCTTTCTTCCGCGGAGATATGCGGAAGATTCTGATTACAACAATTTTCAAATTTGGTGAGGTCAATGGAGAGCTGAATGCCCGAGACAACATCATTGTTATGGTGGACGAGGCCCATCGGACGCAGGAGGGAGACCTGGGTGAGAAGATGCGCATAGCCCTTCCCAACGCGTTTTTCTTTGGCCTTACCGGTACGCCAATCAACCGGGTGGACAAGAATACCTTTTTGACCTTCGGCGCAGAGGAGGACCGCACCGGCTATATGAGCCGGTACTCTTTCTCAGACTCCATCCGGGACGGTGCGACGCTGCCTCTGCATTTTGAGCCGGTTCCCGTGGAGCTGCATGTCAACAAAGATGAACTGGACCGGGTATTTGAAGCAATGACCGATGAGGCGGGGCTGAGCAGGGAGGAAAAGAATGAGCTTTCCCGCCGCGTCAACATGAAGGCTATCATGTATAACCCGGCCCGCATTCGAAAGGTCTGCGAACATATCGCAAAGCACTTCCAATCAAAAATTGCGCCGAACGGCTACAAGGGACAAATCGTGGTTTATGACCGGGAGTGCTGCCTGATGTATAAAGCAATCCTGGACGAACTGCTTGGCGAGGATGCCACTACGATTGTTATGGATGCCAATAACGACAAGGAGGATCGCTACAGGAAATACCGCCGTGATCGTGATGCGGAGGGAAAGATCCTGGACGTGTTTCGGGACCCAAACAGAGAGCTGAAGCTGGTGATCGTCACCTCCAAGCTGCTGACCGGCTTTGACGCCCCTATTTTACAGGCGATGTATTTGGACAAGCCTATGAAGGATCACACGCTGCTCCAGGCAATCTGTCGCACAAATCGAACCTATGACCAGGGAAAAACTCACGGCTTGATCGTAGATTACATTGGTATTTTTGACGATGTGGCGAAAGCTCTTGATTTTGATGAGACCAGTATGCGTCGTATTATCACGAATATTGAGGAGATCAAAAAACAGTTGCCGACGCTGATGAAAAAATGCCTCGGTTATTTTATGGGTGTTGACCGTACCATAGAGGGCTGGGAAGGTCTGATGGCGGCCCAGGAATGTCTCCCCACCAACAAGGAAAAGGATACCTTTGCCGCCGACTATCGTGTGCTGAACCGGGCTTGGGACGCTCTCTCGCCGGATATCTTCTTGAACACATACAAGTCGGATTACCAGTGGCTGTCCCGTGTTTACGAATCCGTTAAACCCACCGACGGCAGAGGGGGCCTGATTTGGGCCTCCCTCGGGGCCAAGACCATTGAGCTGGTTCATCAGAATGTTACAGTCGGTGAGACCGACGAAGATATGGACATTCTTGCCATGGACGCTGACCTGATTGATGATTTTCTGGAGAAGCAGAAGGATTTGAAAAAAGCGACAAAAAAGGTTGAGATCAGCCTTGTGGCAAAGATTCTGAACCATGCCAAAGACCCCAAGTTTATCCAGCTGGGTGAGAAGTTGGAAGCCCTGCGCGAGAAACATGAACAGGGGCTTATTACCAGCATTGAATTTTTGAAGCTTCTTTTGGAACTGGCGAAGGAAGCAGCTCGGGCGGAGAAAGATGTCGTTCCGGAGCAGGAAATTGATAAAGGGATCGCTGCCTTGACGGAGCTGTTCAATGGCGTGAGGAATAAAAATACGCCTGTCATTGTAGAGCGCATAGTTGCTGATATTGACAGCATTGTGAAAATTGTCCGCTTCGACGGCTGGCAGAGCACAACGGCCGGCAAGCAGGAGGTCAAGAAGGCCCTTCGCAGTGTAGTTTGGATCAAGTATAAGATCAAAGACAAGGATGTCTTTGACAAGGCGTACAGCTATATTGAGCAATATTATTGATGGGAGGCAGGTGAAACTATGATTGGCGCAATCATTGGAGATATTGTAGGCTCCAGATTTGAGTGGAACAACCACCGCTCCAAGGACTTTGACCTGATGCCGCACCAGTGTTTCTTTACGGATGATTCCATCATGTCATTGGCCGTATGCGACGCACTGATGCGCTGCCGACCGGATTTTACCGGTCTGGGAGAGCAGGCAGTCCGCTCCATGCAGGAAATTGGCCGCCCGTATCCGAACAGCGGCTATGGTGGATCTTTTTACAGGTGGATGTATTCCGATCATCCGAAGCCTTACAACAGCTTTGGAAACGGCGCCGCCATGCGGGTGAGCGGCTGCGGGTATGCGGCAAGGTCTCTTGAAGAGGCAAAAGCCCTTTCCAAAGCGGTGACCGAGGTGACCCATAACCATCCAGAGGGAATCAAAGGCGCCGAGGCCACTGCTGCTGCGGTTTATCTCGCCCGCACCGGAAAAAGCCTGCTGGAAATTCAGGACTATATCACGAAGAACTACTACCCGATTGATTTCACGCTGGATTCCATCCGTGGTACCTATCAGTTCAACGAGACCTGTCAGGATACCGTACCCCAGGCGCTGGAGGCTTTTTTCGAGTCCACTGGCTTTGAAGACGCCATCCGGAACGCAATCTCTATCGGCGGCGACAGTGATACCCTGGCGGCGATTACCGGGGCGGTTGCAGAGGCCTATTACGGTGTACCCGCTCCCATACGGAAACTGGCCCTGACCTTTTTAGACAAGCGCCTTTTAAAAGTCCTCATGGATTTTGAGGGTATCTATCCGGCGAAAGCGGAAAAAGCAGGTGAGGCCGGAAACGTCGGAATTCGATCTCCGGAGCGCGCTGGAATCAAAGCCAGCAAGTGTTCTGAAATCATGCAGCTTGCCTTTGATTTTGCTGACGAGGATGCCGCAAACAGCACATCAGTTTCCGAGGAGACCACCAGCCAGAAACTGTTTTCTCACTTGTTTGAAGCGTGCAATATCCTGCGGGGCCCCATCAATCAGGACGAATACAAAAGCTATGTGACGCCGATTCTGTTTTTCAAACGACTTTCCGACGTCTATGACGAGGAGACCCAGGCTGCGCTGGAGGAATCCGGCGGGGATGAGGAATATGCCGCTTTCCCGGAGAACCACCGCTTTGTGATCCCAGAGGGATGCCATTGGCAGGATGTCCGGGAGGCGAGCATGGATGTGGGTGTTGCCATTGTAAATGCTATGAACGGGATTGAGCGGGCGAACCCCGATACATTGAGCGGGGTATTCTCCAGCTTTGATGACGCAAACTGGACGGATAAGTCAAAGCTGTCCGACGAGCGGCTGAAAAATCTGATCGAGCATATGTCCAAAATAAAGGTTGGCAACAACAATTATTCTGCCGACGTGATGGGGGACAGTTATGAGTTCCTGATCAAGAAATTCGCGGATTTATCAAAAAAGAACGCCGGCGAATTTTACACCCCACGCTCCATTGTCAAGCTGATGATTATGCTGCTGGCCCCGCAGGTGGGCGAGTCGGTGTATGACCCCGCCTGCGGCACAGGCGGTATGCTGATTGAAGCGATTCGTTACATGAAGGGTGACAAGCGAACCTACGGCCGAATCTATGGTCAAGAAAAGAATCTGGACACCTCCGCCATTGCCAGGATGAACCTGTTTCTGCATGGCGCAAGGGATTTTAACGTGACCCAGGGGGACACACTGCGAAGCCCTAATTATCTCTGGCGGGGCAGCCTGCAAACCTTTGACTGTGTGGTGGCGAATCCCCCCTTTTCCTTGAAAAACTGGGGGGCGGAGCAGTTTGGCGGCGATATCTACGGGCGCAACCTCTGGGGTTGCCCCACGGACTCCAACGGAGACTTCGCGTGGCTCCAGCATATGGTCAAATCCATGGATCCCAAGACAGGTCGGTGCGCTGTCGTCCTGCCCCAAGGCGTCCTGTTCCGGGGTGGAAAAGAGGGAGAGATCCGAAAGCAGTTGGTAGAGTCCGACAAGCTGGAGTGTGTGATCACACTCACCGGCGGCGTTTTCTACTCCACCGGCGTTTCCGCCTGCATTCTCTTTTTGAACAACAACAAACATGCGGATCACCGCAGAAAGGTCTGTTTTATAGACGCCTCCGGCATCTACACCCCCCAGCGGGCGCAGAACATCATGACCGAAGACGACATTCGAAGAGTATATGCGCTGTATGCGGCCTATGAAGATGTGATCGAGCGGGTCAAAGTGGTACCAATTGCCGGCATCCGGGAGAGAGGCTACACCCTTGCCATCAACAACTACATTGAGAAAAAAGAGCAGGAAACGATTCCCCCGGAGGAGGTGCGCCGACAGTATTTTGAGGCCTATGAGGCTATGCTCCGGGCCGAGGAAAAGATGAAGAAGCTCCTGCTGGAGGGAGGGTACGTCAGTGAGTAAACGGATCACCATGGAGGAATTGCAGTCCTATCTGTGGACCTCCGCCGTTCTCCTCCGCACAAATATTGACGCGGGAGCTTATAAGCAATACATATTCCCGCTGTTGTTTTTCAAGAGAATTTGTGACGTGTACGACGAGGAGACTGCGGCCGCATGGGAGGAATACGGCGAGGACGCCTCCGAGTTTGACGAGCATGAGCTCCATACGTTCATCGTCCCTCGGGGCTGTCACTGGAATGATGTCCGTGCCGTTTCGGAAAATGTCGGTGTAGCAATTGTGGAGGCTTTTCGGAAGGTGGAGAACGCCAACGCCGACAAGCTACAGGGAATTTTCGGCGACGGGGCCTGGACCAATAAAAATCGCCTGCCAGACCGCCTGCTGAAGGACCTGCTGGAGCATTTCAGCACCAGGACGCTCTCCATCGCAAACTGCCCAGAGGATGAGCTTGGCCAGGGATACGAGTATCTCATCAAAAAATTCGCAGATGACAGTGGTCACACAGCGCAGGAGTTTTACACCAACCGGACCGTTGTCCATCTGATGACGGAGATGCTCCGTCCAGAATCGGGGGAGTCCATCTACGACCCCACCTGCGGCAGCGCCGGTATGCTGATCTCCGCGATTGCTTACCTGAAAGAGCAGGGGAAGGAATGGCGCAATGTTGCGGTCTTCGGACAGGAGATCAACGCGCTGACCTCCGCCATCGGAAAGATGAACCTGTTTCTCCACGGCGTCAAGGACTTCAGCATTGTAAACGGCGATACCCTGGCCACACCTGCGTTTATTGAAAACGGCAGGCTCCGAAAGTTTGACTTGGTTCTGGCCAATCCGCCCTATTCCATCAGCCAATGGGATCGTGCCGCCTTTGAGAGCGACAAATATGGCCGGGATTTTTTGGGAGTTCCTCCCCAAGGGCGAGCGGACTACGCCTTTTTGCAGCATATCATTGCCAGCCTGAAGGAGGAGACTGGGCGGTGCGCGATTTTGTTTCCCCACGGCGTTCTGTTCCGCAACGAGGAGAGCGCCATGCGGGAGAAGCTGGTGCGCAGTGACCGCGTCGAATGCGTGATCGGTCTGGCGGCAAACCTGTTTTACAACTCCCCCATGGAGGCCTGCATCATGATCTGCCGCATGAATAAGCGCCCGGAGCGGCGAGGACAGGTGCTTTTCATCAACGCGGTAAACGAGGTGGAGCGAAAAAATGCGCAAAGCTATTTGGAGGACCGGCATATCCAGAAGATTGCCGAAGCCTATCACCAGTATTCTGATGAGGCTGGTTTCGCGCGGGTAGCCACCATACAGGATATTGCGGATCACAACTTTTCCCTCAGTATTCCCCTCTATGTCAAGCAGGAAACTGAGATGGCGGAGACGGATACCCGCTCCGTTCAGGAACATTATGACAGCTGGATGGCCGCCTCGGAAACCATGAAGCTGAGTTATGAGAAGCTGAATTCACTTTTGGGAGAGAGGAGTGGTTCAACAGATGGCTCGCATTAAGCTGAAAGATGTAATTAACCGAGTTCAAACGAAGGTTGATAAGGATAATACAAGTCTAATCTACTATGTAGGTGGCGAACATATAGAAAGCGAAAATGTTTGTATCACAAAGCGAGGCTTAATTGAAGGCAGCACCATAGGACCAATGTTTTATTATGGGTTCAAAGCCGGAGATTTCCTGCTGGTTTCAAGAAATCCACACCTAAAGAAAGCGGGTGTAGTCGGCTTTGATGGCATTTGCTCGGAAAAAACTTTTGTGCTTGCAACTGCAAATTCGGAAGTTCTTTTGCCTGAATATTTGCCGTTCATATTACAAAACGACACGTTCTGGGAATATGCATATCAACATCGACATGGTTCCACGAATACATTTATTAATTGGTCAACGCTGGCAAATTATGAATTTGAACTTCCCAATATAGAGATTCAACGAAAACACGCAGGGATTTTATGGGCTATTAATGATACAATGGAGTCTTATAAAAGACTTATCCTTGCAACAGACGAGTTAGTGAAATCTCAATTTATCGAGATGACAGGACCGTATTCTCAGTATAATATAAAAGCTGGAACTGTCATGTATGGGATGCGGAATGGACTCTCACCATCCAGGTCGGGAGAACATCATGCAAAAATTCTTACATTGTCTGCTGTCACGCAGGGAGCATTCGATGAAAACGCCTGGAAAGACGGCTATTTTACTGATTGTCCTCCCAATGACAAACGTATCTGTGCAACAGATTTCTACATATGCAGAGGGAATGGAAACAAAACGCTTGTTGGAGCAGGAGTTTATTCACCGAAAGACCATTTTGATTTGGTTTTTCCTGACACAGTGATAGCTGCACGAATCAATGAACAGAAGATACGCTTGCCGTATCTATATATGGCTTGGAAAATGCAAGCGGTGCGGAACCAAATTGAGGAGAATGCAAAAACCACCAACGGAACATACAAAATCAACCAAAGTGTAATTGCAAATGTTGAACTGGTTGTGCCGCCTTTGCCTGTGCAGGATGATTTTGTAGCTTTCGTCCACCAGAGCGATAAATCAAAATTTGAACTGGAACAAGCCCTTTCAGAATTGACCGCCACTTACAAACGTATCATTTCTGAGCAGCTCGGCTGAAAAACAGGGTCATGGAGTTTCCTCCGGCTCGTGGGTACGCCTCAAACGGAGGAACACGACAAGGAGGAAACACCATGATCGAAGAAATTATCATCAATATTCAGCATGAACTCTCTGAAAGCTTGAGCGAAAACCAAATGAAACAGCTGTTGGCATCGTTGCGCAGACATTTGCCTGCGCTGAATGCACAGGCCTCCATAGACAGTGAATCACAGATGTCCAATTGGTTACCGCTTTTTATTTCGGCCAAGCGCGTGGAAGGTTGTTCAGAAAAATCTCTGCGCTATTATGAGTCCACAATCCGAAACATGCTAGAGAAAATCAACAAGCCGGAACGCAAAATAACAACAGAGGATCTCCGCTTATACCTCGACAATTACCAGCGGCGAGGAACGGTCAGCAAGGTGACTCTCGATAATGTGAGACGGATTCTCTCGTCCTTTTTCTCCTGGCTTGAAGATGAGGATTACATTATAAAAAGTCCCGTGAGGAGAATCCACAAAGTAAAGACAGGGAAGACCGTTAAAGAAACATACTCGGATGAATCCCTGGAGCTGATGCGTGATCACTGTGACAATTTGCGTGACCTGGCGATGATCGATCTGCTTTCTTCCACTGGTATTCGTGTCGGCGAATTGGTGAAGTTAAATCGGAGCGATGTGGATTTTGAAAATCGGGAATGTATCGTTTTTGGAAAAGGAAATAAGCAGAGAAAGGTCTATTTCGATGCGAGAACTAAAATTCATCTCCAACGGTATTTGAAAGAACGGTGCGATGAGAACGACGCCCTGTTTGTCTCCTTACTGAAACCATTCGAGCGGCTGCAAATCAGTGGTGTTGAGATACGTCTGCGGAAAATCGGCCGTGAACTGAGTTTTCATAAGGTTCACCCTCATAAATTTAGAAGGACCCTGGCCACAATGGCGATTGACAAAGGAATGCCAATCGAGCAGGTTCAGCAGCTCCTTGGGCATCAGAGCATCGATACTACACTTCAATACGCAATGGTCAACCAAAATAATGTGAAAGAATCGCATAGGAAATATATCGCTTAGACTGAATGCAAGTTGTTTGCAATTCTCAATTTATCGATTCTGTAAGCTGCAAAGCTTTCCCCATTCATTCCACCTCTACAAGGAGGTGTGCGTGATGGCGAAATATCGTTTTAAACAGATTGCGATCAATAGCAAGGAAAAGAAAAAGCCTGCTGAGGAAGATCGCTTTACTTATATCGGCTTGGAGCATTTGGATACTGGCAGTTTGAATGTTACACGCTTCGGCTCAGACGTTGCTCCTATCGGCGAAAAGCTGGTTATGAGGAAAGGCGACGTCCTGTTTGGAAAACGTAGAGCCTATCAGAAGAAAGTTGCTATTGCACCTTTTGATGGTATATTCTCTGCACATGGCATGGTTCTTAGGCCTCAAGAAAAGGTTGTTGACAGGAAATTCTTCCCTCTGTTTATCAGCTCCGACTACTTTTTAGATGCTGCCATCAAAATATCGGTAGGTTCTTTGTCGCCAACAATTAACTGGCGCGACCTGAAAGATTTGGAATTTGAACTGCCGGATTTAGACACGCAAAAGGAATTGGCAGAGGTATTATGGGCTATCAATGATACAATAGAAAGCTATAAAAAGTTGATTTCTGTTACAGATGAGCTTGTTAAGTCTCAATTTATCGAGATGTTTGGGGACCCCATAACAAATTCAGCAGGATGGGAAAAGGCCCCTCTATCAAAAGTCTGCACGGTAGTGACCGGAAATACTCCACCACGCGCACACAAGGAGTATTATGGCTCCTATATCGAGTGGATTAAGTCAGACAACATCACTGAAAATTCTGTTTTCCCTACTATGGCTGTGGAGTCATTATCAAATGCCGGCGCATTAGTAGGACGACTGGTGGACGCAGATTGCCTTCTGATGACTTGTATCGCTGGGGGCCTAAATAGCATAGGCAACATGGCTGTTACCAACCGAAAAGTTGCATTTAACCAACAGATTAACGCACTAATACCTAATAAAGTCAATGTATGGTTTTTGTATTACTTACTTACTCTAATAAGATCAGTATTACATGATTCCACCAATCGAGCATTGAAGTGCATTCTACCAAAAGGGGTCCTCCAGAAGATACCAGTAATCGTTCCTAATATGGCCCTTCAGGAACAATTCGCCGCCTTCGTCCGCCAGAGCGATAAATCAAAATTTGCTGTTCTAAATTGCTTGAAGCGTAATCTGCTCCTCATTCTTCAAAAAACAGAAGATGTTCATAGCCTTATCAACCAAAGCGCAAAAAGTATTTCTGTAAAAGCTGTCACAGGGAGAATCATAATGGATAGAGAAAGATACCTAATTCTGATCAATGGCCAGGACAAAACGGATTCTGTCAAGGAGTTTCGGCCCTGTGGTGACGCTTGCGATATCATTTATACCAGCTCTTCTCAAGTGTACCACTATCAAGGCGGTAAGGTAAAAATTCTGGATCTGCAACAGCGCATTGATCCTGCTGGCCTGATCGTAAATGTCAAAGGCGTCCGTATGACCCAAGTTGATATGATTTTAGATTTTGGTCCATATTATCGTCTTGTCCGCAGTGGGAAGAAAACACTTTCTTATCACAGGGAAGAAGTGGAGATCCAGCACAACTGCTTAACAGAAGAAAGTCAAAAATGTATTTTCGATTATTTTAAGGAGACAGCGGAAGCTGTTAGCCTGATGGTGGGAAATGACATTAATATCCTTAGCATGCAGTATGAACGGATTCAAACTGTCAGCGAAGAAACCGTTTTGGCTTGCTATCTGGAGCCTGGTAGACAGCCTAAAACAGTCCCCCTCCCAGAGGCCGTTATCTATCCCTTTGGCCTGAATCAGAGCCAGAAAGTCGCGGTAGAAAACGCGCTGTCCTCTCAAATCAGCATCATCCAGGGCCCGCCAGGTACCGGTAAGACGCAGACGATCCTGAATATTATTGCCAACGCGGTGAGAAACGGAAAAACAGTGGCAGTGGTATCCAACAACAATTCCGCAACCCTCAATGTTGCGGAGAAGTTAGAGAAAAAGGGGCTTTCTTTTCTCGCTGCTTTCCTGGGAAGTATCAGCAATAAGGAACGCTTTCTGGAAACCCAGACTGGCAGATACCCGGATATGGGAGAGTGGACTTTAGGACAGGAGGAAACGACACGGCTCAATCAGGAAGTGACCGTGCTCTCCAAAGAATTGAACGATATGCTCAATGCAAAGAACCGGATTGCGGAGATCGAGCAGGAATTTTTACAGCTCAGACCAGAACAGCACTACTTTGACGAATACTATCAGACTTATGCACAGGCGCCGCAGGAGAATTTGAGTGGGCTTTCTTCACAAAAGATCCTGAACCTCTGGCTGGAATATGAACAGCACGCTGAGCATGAGAGCAGACTGGGGCTGCTGAAAAAACTCTCCATCATGTTTCGGTTCAATCTCAGCGCCCTGAAGATATTCCTCCAATCCCCGGAGTTGGTGATTCCCTACCTTCAATGGCAATTTTATGTCGTGCGGCAGCGGGAGCTGACAGAAGAACGAATCCAACTGGAACAGAGACTTGCAAATTACTATTTTTCTGAGAAAATGGAGGAGCTGACAGAGAAATCTCTGCGCTTGTTCCGAGCGGAGTTGAGCAATATTTACCAATGGAAAGGTGAACGTTCAGTCTTTGAGATGAGGGACTTTCGAGGCAAATCCAATGAATTTAACCAAGAATATCCGGTCGTTCTAAGCACTACATATTCCATCAAAGGCACATTGAATATTGACCACATCTATGACTATTTGATTGTAGACGAAGCTTCTCAGGTGGATCTGGCCACCGGCGTATTAGCGTTTGCCTGTGCCCGAAATATCGTGATTGTTGGCGATCTCCAGCAGCTTCCCAACGTCCTGAACAGCAGAGACATTCAGACCGGTGAGGCAATATGGAACCGGTACTCTCTTCCGGAAGCCTATCATTTTTCCGCACACAGTCTGCTCTCCTCTGCTTTGGCGGCATGGCCGGAAGCGCCTGCGGTGCTGCTGCGGGAGCACTATCGTTGTCATCCTAAGATCATCAATTTCTGCAACCAGAAATTCTATGGCGGAAAGCTGATTGTTATGACAGCTGACCACGATGAACCGGACGTGCTGACAATGTATCGTACCGCGCCGGGAAACCACGCCCGTGGCCACCTGAATCAGCGGGAGATTGATGTGATTCAAAAAGAAGTTCTTCCGTACCTGCAAGAAAAAGGATACCGAAGCATTGGGGTCATTACGCCTTATAGAGATCAGGTGGCCGCGCTTCAAACCCAGCTGGGAGGCGGCATTGAGGCGGCTACCGTCCACAAGTTCCAGGGACGGGAGAAAGATGCGATTGTTTTGACTTCGGTGGATAATGTGATTACGGAGTTCGTGGATGATCCTCGAATGCTGAATGTGGCGGTGTCTCGGGCGGTCAAATCGCTGATAGTCGTCACCTCCCAAGATCCGCGAAATGACCAGACAAACTATGGGGACTTGGCTCGCTATATCCAGTACAACAGCTGTGCGGTTGTAGAAAGCGCCGTTTATTCCATTTTTGACCTTCTCTATCAAGAATATGCCCAGCAGCGACGCGTTTTCCTGCAAAAACACAGGCGGATCTCTGGCTATGATTCAGAAAATCTGCTCTATGCTGTAATCGAGCGTGTTCTTATGGAGCCGGAATTTTCTGCCGTGTCCAGTGCCGTCCATGTGTCGCTGGTCAATCTTGTAAAAGATTATTCTCTGCTGAATCATGAGGAAACCGCTTATGTTCGAAACCCGCTGGCTCATGTAGATTTTCTTCTGTTCCGGAAAATGGATAAGTCGCCGCTGCTGGCGGTTGAGGTGGATGGAACAGCCTTTCACGCTGCTGGCAGCATCCAAGCGGTGCGGGATGAAAAGAAAAATCATATTTTATCGCAATGCGGGATTCCTCTGCTGCGTCTCAGAACAGATGGCAGTGATGAGAAAATGCGAATCGAACAGGCGCTGAGAACGGCGTTATAGAAACTTATCGGAGGAGAGTTGTACTATGGCAAGATATGATGTCAACAATATTGCGGTCAGTTCTCTGCTTTCCAGCATCAAAGACGGGAGTATCGCAATCCCAGAAATTCAGCGTCCCTTTGTGTGGGACAGCACCAAGGTGCGTGACCTGATTGATTCCCTGTATCAAAACTACCCGGTTGGCTACATCATCGTCTGGCAGAACCCGGATGTAAAACTGAAAGATGGAACCATATCCTCCGGCAAAAAAGTCTTGATTGATGGGCAGCAGCGGATCACCGCTTTGGCAGCTGCGATTGTTGGACAAGAGGTCGTGGGTGCTGATTACAGAAAATTTCCTATAAAAATTGCATTTAATCCCCAGGAAGAGCGGTTCGATGTAGTGAACCCGGCGATTCTCAAGGACGTCAAATATATTCCTGACATTGCCGCAATTTTTGACCCCGGCTTTAATTCGTTCGGTTTTGTCATCGACTATTGCCAGAAAAACGGAATTACTGACAGCGCGGGAATGTCTAAGATCTCTGATATCATTACCCGCTTGAAAAGCATTGAAAATAACAACCTTGGTGTGATCAATCTCTCTCATGAGCTGGATATTGAGCAGGTCACGGACATTTTTATCCGAATTAACTCCAAAGGCGTTGTTCTGTCACAGGCAGACTTTGCTATGAGCAAAATTTCCAGTAATGAGGAATATGGTGGGAATATCATCCGAAAAATGATTGATTATTTTTGCCATTTCTTACAGGTCCCGGCAGATTATAGTGAAATCAAATCCAATGATGCCGAGTTTATACAGGCATCGGAATTCCACAAAATCGAATGGATCGTCAACGAGAACGAAGATATCTATGAACCGGATTACAGCGATGTTCTCCGTGTTGCTTTCACCTACAAGTTCAGCCGTGGACGGCTTTCCGACCTGGTCAGCCTGTTGTCTGGACGTGACTTTGAAGCCAGAGATTTCAAAGCTGAGATTGCGGAAAAAGCATTTCACGATTTGCATGACGCGGTTCTGGATGTAGTCAATCAGACCCATTTCCAGAAGTACGTCATGATTTTGAAATCTGTCGGTGTGGAGCGGGCCTCTCAGGTGCGCTCCCAGAATGTGCTGAACTTTGGCTATATCCTGTATCTCACTTTGAAAGCACAGGAAATCGACTCCAGCATAATCGAGCGAATTGTTCGCCGCTGGATCGTTTTAACGATTCTGACGGGCCGCTATTCGGGTTCACCTGAATCCGCTTTCGATTATGATGTGAAGCGGTTCAATGTTTATGAAAATCCTCTCGAATATTTGGAACAGGTGGAAGCCGGCGAACTCTCCGATGCATTCTGGAACAACGTACTGGTGGATCGGCTGAATACTTCTGTGGCCAGCAGTCCCTATTTCAACGTGTTCCTGATGGCCCAGGTTAAGAATCACGACAAAGGTTTCCTGGGTGAACACATAGAAGTGAAAGCGATGCTGGAGGAACGTGGAGATATCCACCATCTCTTCCCTAAGAAGTACTTAATTCGGAATGGGATTACCAGCAAAGGACAGTACAACCAGATCGCCAACTATGTCTATTTGCAGTCGGAAATCAACATTAAAATCAGTGCAGATGCACCAAAGGATTATATGGCGGTTGTTCTCCACCAGTGTGAGACCGGGGAATCGGTTTATGGTGGAATCACTGATTCGGATCAGCTGAAGCGAAACCTGGAGGAGAACTGCATTCCAGAGGATTTTGCTCAGATGGGAATTGAGGACTATCCTCGTTTTCTGGAGCAGAGGCGTGTGCTTATGGCACAGAAAATCCGAATTTTTTATGAGGCACTGAAATAAAAAGCTTAGCTAAAATGCTTTGTTTTGACCTGCTAATTTCTCTATTTTTAATTTTCTTTTCTATCGACTTTTGCTCCTTCATTCGGTATTGTGTTGGTTGCCAAGAGCACCCCAAATACTGAATACAGGAGGAAAAAGTATGACCAGCATGAAAAAGCGCATTGCCGCCACACTGACGGCGACCATCCTTGCAACCACACTCGCTGCCCCAGCCGCCGCAACTGAGATCCCGGCTATCCGGATAAGCAGCTACAAGGGCAGCATCCTCGAGGTGGGAGAACGCAGCGGTCTCATCATCGGTCCCAGCGACACGGACTACTCCGTCACCTCCAGCGCCCCGGACACAGTGGCGGTGGAGCAGGTGCTGACCTTCTGGGTTGCCGTCGCCAAGGCGGAGGGGAGCGCAGAGATCACCGCCTCCAACAGCGTGGGAGAGTCCGGAGCCGTAACGTTGACAGTCGGCCCCGCTACTCCTGCCACGCCGGAAGCCTCCGCCGGCGGGAACAGCGTCAGCCTAACGGACAACCTTGAGATACGCCAGGAGATGATCCGCTTGATTAACCAGACCCGCAAAGCCAATGGGGTCTCGGAGTTGCCGGTCAACGAGGCCCTGATGAACGCCGCCCAAGTTTGTTCCAACCAGCGTTATACCTGGCATCACGCTCCGGAGGAAAGCAAGGCTGCTACCGACGCTGGCTACCCTTATGGCTTCGGTGACAACCTGACTGTGTTCACCGGCACAGCCGATGCTGCTCAACGTGCCGTCGACAACTGGACCAACTCCCCCGGACACTTCGAGACCATGATCGATCCCAGATGCGACTGTATCGGCGTGGGCGTGACTCAGTACAACGGCATCACCTACTGCTACCTGTTCCTTGGAATCCCCAACAGCGTCAACTTCTATGCATAGCAACCGCCCAACGAAACTCAAGAGCAGACCGCATCTGCGGTCTGCTCTTGGCTTTCAGATTCTGCTCCTCAATATCCAAAGAGGTCAGCAAACATTTTTTAGATAATTTTTGGCGGTTTATAGCCGTTTTCACTCCGTTCCATCTGCTTTCCGGCACTCTTTAAAAGCAGTGTTTCCACGTGCTCCACGTCTGTCTGTGGCTGTTTATGTGGTCAGAAACCGTTGCAGCACTTATTTAGGATTGGCACGACCTCAGTCTAAAAAAGTGGTCAAAGGTAAATCAATCTGCCTTAACCGTCTCCAATCCGACAGAAATCTCAGGCGATGGATTGCACCTCTGTCTTCAATGAGAAAAAATTTTTATAATCCCAGCCGCAAGAAGACATTGTATAGTTCGCTTAATTTTTACCTCTGTCTTTCTCCGCTTTTAGATTGCAGTTCCCTCTCGACTTTGGACCAGTCTTTCGATATTGTGTTGGTTGCAAAAGCCACATAAATTCTGAAAACAGGAGGGAACGTATGACTGACATGAAAAAACGCAGCACCGCTGCACTGACGGCAGCAATCCTCGCAACAACCCTTGCTAT
>NZ_QWKG01000060.1 GCF_009911595.1 Colidextribacter sp. OB.20 | reverse complement strand
CCCGCCCCCAAAGCGGCCCCGGCCGCCCCGGTTCGGGCCGGCGGCGACAGCGCCTTCTGGCCCTCCTTCGCGGCGGGCCTGCGGGGGAAGGTGCCCCCCACGGTGATGCCCTACCTCAACAACCCGGCCAAGGTGACGGGAACCTGGAAGAACGGCCAGCTCACCCTGTGGGTGGACAGCGAGTTCACCCGCTCCATGCTGAACAAGCCGGCGGTGCTGGACAAGCTGGCCCAGGCGGCGGCCGCCTCATTCGGAGGACAGCCCCAGGTGGGGATTGTAGTGGGAGCGCCCCCGCCCTCCGGCGGGGAGGAGGTTCCCGCCCCGGCGGCGGAGAGGGACCCCCTGGACGATCTGCTGTCCTTCGGCGGACAGTTTGACAACATAACCATACAGTGAAGGAGTTTTGATTATGGCAAAGGGATACGGCCGGGGGATGCCCGGCATGGGCGGCGGCATGAATATGAACATGCTTAAGCAGGCCCAGAAGATGCAGCAGGACATGCTGCGCATGCAGCAGGAGCTCCAGGAGAAGGAGTATCAGGCCGCCTCCGGCGGCGGGGTGGTGAGTGCCACCGTCAACGGAAAGCACGAGCTGAAAAACCTGGTCATCGACCCGGAGGCGGTGGACCCCGACGATGTGGAGATGCTCCAGGATATGATTGTGGCCGCCGTCAACGAGGCCATGCGCTCCGCCGACGCCGACGCCGCCAGCACCATGCAGTCCCTCACCGGGGGGCTGAACCTGGGCGGGCTGGGGCTGTAAGAGAATGTGGAAAAGGGGCTGTCTGCGGACAGCCCCTTACTGATAGGAGATGGAACCATATGAAAAGCTATGACACGCCCCAAAACCGGCCTGATTCCGGGGGCCAGTTCCCCGACGCGGACGGCTTTTTCTACTCCGGGCCCAGCCCCAGGGTGTGGGCGGGCTATCTGAAAAACCAGCTGCGCCTCACCTTGGCCCCCCTGCCCCAGGAGCGGGACGGCCGTCTGGCCGCCCGGCGGGCGGCCCAGCGGGAGCCCGGATATCAGTGGGACAACGAACAGACCCGGGAGTGGGCCCAATTTGGGGCGCTGGTACAAAAGATCAGACAGGCGGAGCGAGAGGCGGAGGAGGCGGGTCTGCCTCCAGAGGCGAAGAGAGAAATTGGACTTGACTCCGGAGAGGAGGCACTGTTCTTTCGAGCGGTGGAGCTGACCAAGGAGAAGCGCTTTCAGGCCCGAGGGGAGGGCATCCGGGACCTGTCCTTCCTGGAGGGGCTGACCCAGCTGAAGGAGCTGGACCTGTGGGACAACGACATTGAGGACCTGACCCCTCTGGCCTCCCTCACCGGCCTGCGGGAGCTGTGGCTGCCCTACAACCTGATTTCCGACCTGACCCCTCTGGCGGGGCTGGACAAGCTGGTGCAGCTGAAGGTCTACGGCAACCAAATCAAGAGCCTGGAGCCTCTGCGGGGGCTGACCAGCCTGAACACCCTGGACCTGCGGGGCAACCCTCTGGAGCCGGGGGCGCTGGCCTGCCTGCGCAAGTGCAAGCGGCTGGGAATGCTGAATCTGTCCAACACCGGCCTGGGGGATGTCAGCGGCCTGGAGTTCTGCCGGGCCCATATCCTGGAGCTGTACGACAACCCGGGCCTCACCGGACTGGAGGTCATCTCCACCATGAAGCGGCTGTGCTGTCTGTACATCGACACGGAGACGGCCCGGCGGTACGACGTCCAGGCCCTGGCCCCCCAGCTCATCGAGTATGGGGAGCTGGACGGGCTGTCCGTCTATGTCTGGCCGGAAAAGTATTATAACTGAGGGGAAAATTAAGGAGTTCTTAAGATTTTCGGCCTTGCAGCTTAAACACTGTGTGGTATGCTGTATTCAGAAACCGGAAAAGAGGGGGAGCCTATGTACACCATCCTGATCTGCGACGACGACAAAGACATTGTCTCTGCGCTGGACATCTACCTCACCAGCGAGGGCTACCAGACCATCAAGGCATATAACGGCAGGGAGGCTCTCCGGGCGGCGGAGAGCCACGAGATACACCTGATTTTGATGGACATCATGATGCCCGAGATGGACGGCATACGAGCCACCGCCAAGCTGCGGGAGGGGAGCAACGTGCCCATCATCCTGCTGACGGCCAAGAGCGAGGACACGGACAAGATCCTGGGCCTGAACATCGGGGCGGACGACTATATCACCAAGCCCTTCAACCCCCTGGAGGTCATCGCCCGGGTGAAGAGCCAGCTGCGGCGTTATACCGCGCTGGGGGGCGCGGAGAAGGGCCCCGGCCTGCTTACCGCCGGCCCCATCGCTATGGACGACGGGGCCAAGGTGGTCACAGTGGACGGGGAGCCCATCAATCTCACCCCCATTGAGTACAACATTTTAAAGCTGCTCCTCTCCCATCCGGGGCAGGTGTTTTCCTCCGCCCAGATTTATGAGCAGGTGTGGAACGACCCGGCATATGGCTCGGAGAACACAGTGGCCGTCCATATCCGGCACCTGCGGGAGAAAATCGAGATCAACCCCGCCGAGCCCCGGTATTTGAAGGTGGTCTGGGGGCTGGGCTATAAGATCGAGAAGGGGGCTTAGCCATGAAAAAGCTGCAAGGAAACACCGCCGCCAAGGTGTGCGCCTGGATCATCCTGCTGTGCGCCGCCCTGGGGGCGGGGGTGTTCGGGGTGCGGGTGGTGCTCAGCTTTGGCTCGGTGGCCGACGACAGCTGGCAGGGCTCCTCCCGATACTACAACGCTGTGGACAGCCGCCGGCGGGAGCTGGTGGAGGGGATCATGCTGTCCCAGCGGCTGGAGCAGCTGGAGCGGCAGATTGGGGAGGGGACCGCCGGCCCCCTGGCCTACGCTGATGTGGAGGCCATGCGGGAGGAGCGGGCTCTGGTGGAGGAGCGTTTTTCCCGCCAAAACACATGGTTCCGCTTCCGGGTGCTCACCGACAACGGACAGACCCTTCTGGGCACCAACCTCAACGACGACGAGGCCATGATCCGGGCGGTCCGGAATGTGCATTACTTCTCCTTCGAGCTTTGGGACGGAGATATCTATTATGACCCGGAAACGGACGAAGGATATTCCGCTCCGCCCACTGCGGGATTAAACCCGGAGACCGAAGCCGCGCCGCTGAAGCTGGTGCTGGAGTATGGGGTGCCTGAGAAGATTGACGATTCGATTCAGGACGAGTTCAGCCAAATCTGGAGGATGTGGGACATGGACCGGGCGGCCTTTGACCAGTACCTCACCGGCTTTTTGAGCCTGGGGGTGCTGACCTTCGCGGCCCTGCTCTGGGTCCTCTGGACCGCCGGGCACAGGGCGGGGGAGGAGGGGATTGCCCTCACCTGGCAGGAGCGGATATTCTTTGACCTGTACGCCGCGGCTGTGATCGCTGCCGAGGTCTGTCTGGTTGCCTGCTTTATCTGGACGGCAGAGCGGCTGTACTGGGGGGCGGCCAATGTTTATTCCATTATGAATGAGGATTTTGACGCCTTTTACAAGCTGGGGATCATGGGGGCCGGGGCTCTCTTCACCGCCGAGGTGTCCTGCGGCGCGCTGCTTCTGCGCACCCTGGCCGTCCGGCTTAAGGCGGGCTGCCTGGGAAAAACCACCCTGCTGTGCAGGGTGGTCACATGGATGGTCCTCACCATCCATGACTTCCTTCGCTTCCTGCCCTTCACCTGGAAGCTGGTGCTGGGCTTTGGGGCCTATGTGATTTTCACCTTCTGGCTTATCGCAGTGGGGAGGTATGATGGTGTCTTTATGCTGATGTATTTTTGTTTGCAGCTGGTTCTGCTGCTCTTCCTGTCCTGGTGGGCCTACGGCTACTACCGCCTGCGCCAGGGCACCAAAACCATCGCCGGCGGCGATTTGGAGTATCAGATCGACACCCGCCGCATGCCCTACGACCTGCGCCTTCAGGCGGAGGATTTGAACAACATCTCCGCCGGGCTTTCGGCGGCGGTGGATGAGAAGATGAAGAGCGAGCGCTTCAAGGCGGAGCTCATCACCAACGTCTCCCACGACCTGAAAACCCCGCTGACCTCCATCATCAACTATGTCAACCTGCTTAAATCCACCGAACAGACCGACCCCAAGGCAGCGGAGTATATCGAGGTGCTGGAGCGGAAGTCCCAGCGGCTGAAAAAGCTTACCGAGGACCTGGTGGAGGCGTCGAAGGCGTCCACGGGGGTGCTGTCGGTGGTCCGGGAGAAGATCGGCATGGGCCAGCTCATCGACCAGGCCCTGGGCGAGTGGGAGGAGAAGCTGAGCGGCCGCAAGCTCACCCTGGTGACCACTCTCCCTGAGGGGGAGACCTGGGTCTTTGCCGACGGCCGCCACCTGTGGCGGGTCATCGACAACCTGCTGTCCAACTGCGCCAAATACGCCATGGAGGGCACCCGGGTCTATCTGGACCTGGAGCGGGGGAGAGGTCAGGTGGCCCTGTCGGTGAAGAACATCTCCCGGGAGCCGCTGAACGTCCCCGCCGAGCGGCTGATGGAGCGCTTCGTCCGGGGGGAGGAGTCCCGGTCCACCGAGGGCTCCGGCCTGGGGCTGTCCATCGCCCGGTCCCTCACCGAGCTCCAGGGCGGGACCTTCGATCTGGCCGTGGACGGCGACCTGTTCAAGGCCATTGTTACCCTGCCCCAGGCAAATTGAACGCTTTGACCCCTATCCCGCCCCTTCCGGGCGGGATTTTTTGTTTCCGGGAAAATGTGAAAAACCTATATGCTTTTTCTGTAAATTGTGGTATGATGATAAATACCGCCCGTATGGAGTGGAGATTGGTTCTGAGGAGGGGAGAGGCCGTGAAAAAGAAGCAGGCGGCTCTGGGGCTGCTGCTGGTGATGTTTGTCCTTTTGAGCGGCTGTCTGTTCAAGCCCCCGGATGACCTCTACCGCCAGCCGGAGCGCTCCACGGGCTATGAGAAGCTCAGCGCGGCCATCCGCGCCGTCCGCCTTGGCCTGGAGGCCGAGTTCGGCACCCAGGTGGAGGACGCCACCATCCTCTCCGGGGACAACACGGCCAACATCCAGCTCCAGGACCTGGATGGGGACGGCCTGCGGGAGAGCGCGGTGACCTTCCTTCGGGTGCCGGGGATTGAGAAGCCTCTGAAAATATATATTTTCACTCAGATCGGTGAGGAGTATGTAGTTACCGGCGTGGTGGAGGGCGAGGGCAGCGCCATTTTTGCCATTGACTACGCCCAGATTAACGGCGAGGGCCGGAAGGAGCTGGCGGTCAACTGGCAGATCAGCAATGGAGCCTACCAGCTGGGGGTATACACCCTGGACGAGATCAGCCTGCCCGGCCAGGACCGGGAAGAGGAGGCTCTGGAGGAGGTCCGGCCCCTGGCCCGGAGCGAGCTGCTGGCCACGGAACGGCTGCTCACCCGGTGCAGCGTGGCCACCGACACCTCCAACGGCTGCCGCCTGCTTGATCTGGACCAGGACTCCCGGATCGAGGTGCTGGTCACCCGGATGGATACAAGCAGCCAGAGCGGCCAGGTGGAGGTCTACGGCTGGAGGGATGGGGCTATCGCCTTGCTGGCCGTGACCGACCTTTCCGCCGGCATCACGGCCATGAACCGCATCCGGACCAACTATCTGGCCGGGGAGTATGACCAGCCTGCCCTCTATGTCACCAGCACCCTGGCGGACAACAGCAAGGTGATCGACGTGGTGGCTTATGTGGATGGCAGGCTGACCAATGTGGCCCTGAACGACGACGGGGTCAGCCGGGAGGTTATCCAGGGCTACACCGAGGTCAACCCCACCGATATCAACCACGACGCCGTGATGGAGCTGCCCGCCCCCAACCCCCTGCCCGCCTATGGGGAGAGCACCTCCAGCAATTTCTGGCTCATCGACTGGGCCCAGTATGACAGTCAGGGACACCGGAACCATGTGCTCACCACCTATCACAACGTGAGCGACGGCTGGTATCTGGAGATTCCGGAGAGCTGGCGGGACCAGATCACCATCTCCCGCAACGACCAGGTCACCGGCCGCCGGGAGGTGGTATTCTCCCACTGGCGGGGGGAGAACCAGGAGCCGGAGCCCTTCCTCAGCCTTTACCGGCTGTCAAGCAGCCGGGGGGTGAGCCCGGAGGAGGGCTGGATGGTCCTCTGGGAGGAGGAGAACGTGATTTACGCAGCCCGCTTCCACACGGGGAGCTGGAGCTGCGGCCTGGATGAGATGGATCTGCTGGAGCGGTTCAGCACCATCCAAACCAGCTGGTACTATAATTAGACAGTCCGGGAGGGATACCATATGAGAAAAGTGCTGGTCCTGGAGGATGAGGAAAATATTCGCAGCTTTGTCGTCATCAACCTGAAGCGGGCGGGCTATCAGACTGTAGAGGCGGGCACCGGCGAGGATGCCCTGGAGGCCGTCCGGGCCAACCCGGATATCAAGGTGGCCCTCCTTGACATCATGCTGCCCGGCATCGACGGCTTTGAGGTCTGCCGCCGCCTGCGGGCCATGGACAACAAGATCGGCATTATCATGCTCACCGCCCGGACCCAGGAGATGGACAAGGTTACCGGCCTGATGACCGGGGCGGACGACTATGTCACCAAGCCCTTCTCTCCGGCGGAGCTCACCGCCCGGGTGGACGCCCTCTTCCGCCGCACCGGCGGGGACGAGGCCCCCCTGTCCCCCGACGAGATCAGCGACCCGCCCTTTCTCCTCAACACCCGCAACCGCACCCTGGAGAAAAACGGCCAGCGGGTCAAGCTAACCCAGGTGGAGTACTCCATTGTCAAGCTGTTTATGGAGAACCCGGGCAAGGCCCTGTCCAGGGAGGAGATTCTGGATACCGTCTGGGGCAAGGACTACTTCGGCGAGCTGAAGATTGTGGACGTGAATATCCGCCGGCTGCGCATCAAGATTGAGGACAACGCCCAGAAGCCCACCTTCGTCAATACCGTCTGGGGCTACGGGTATAAGTGGGGGAGCTAGAGACTGTAGGGGCGGATATCATCCGCCCGCGTGTAATGCGCAGCGACGTGTCAGAAACGGGCGGACAATGTCCGCCCCTACAAAGCAGGGCGCACCGTTTCACACAGAAATCCTACATAGGACGGCGCGCCCAGTGGCGGTACTCTACGTGCGGGCAGCGATATTACAGTGGAGGCAGGTGAGAGAAGATGGCCAAGCCTACAAGATTACAGGACCAGGTAAAAATCCGGGGCATCCGGCGGCGGTGGCTGCTGAACAGCGTGGCTATTATCCTTCTGATTCTGGCTCTGGCGGTGGGCGCTTTTGCCGCTATGCTGTGGAGCTACTATTACGACGGCACAAAGGACGACCTGTCCCGGAAGGCCACCTCTATGGCAAACGGCTTCCGGATGTATACCCGCACCGACTACCGGGCCGCCGCCCAGCAGGCGGTGAGCAGCTATGAGGACAAGGGCCGGCTGGAGCTGCAGTTCCTGGATACCACCGGAACGGTGCTGTACTCGGGCAGCGACCTGACCGCCGGCTCCACCCCCAGCACGCCGGAGATTCAGCAGGCTATGGGCGAGCGCACCGTCAGAGCCTGGCGGGGCCGGGACCCGGACACAAAGGAGCGTATTCTCACCGCCTCCAGCCCGGTGATCTATCAGGGGGAGGTAGTGGGAGTGATTCGGTATGTCACCTCCCTGTCGAACATTGACCGGCAGTTTGTATTTACCATGACGGTGATTGCCGCCATCGCTCTGGCTATCTTCGCCATGGTATATTTCTCCAACCTGTACTTTGTCCGCTCCATCGTGGAGCCCCTGGCGGGCATCACGGAGATTGCCCAGGTGATTGCCGGAGGCAGCTACGGCGTCCAGATTGAGAAGAAATACGACGACGAGATCGGCGAGCTCACCGATGCCATTAACGACATGTCCCTGAAAATCCGGCAGTCGGAGAAGACCCAGAGCGAGTTTATCTCCTCCGTCTCCCACGAGCTGCGCACCCCCCTCACCGCCATCACCGGCTGGGCGGAGACCATTCAGAACGGCGAGTGCCGCTCCGCCGCCGACATCCGCAAGGGGATGGAGATTATCGTGTCTGAGTCCAAGCGGCTGGGCAACATGGTGGAGGAGCTGCTGGAGTTCTCCCGCATTGAGGACGGCCGGTTCACCCTGTCGGTGGAGCCCCTGGACCTGAAGGCGGAGCTGGAGGACGCCGTCTATACCTACACCGAGTTCTTCCGCAAGGAGGGCATCACCCTGGAGTATACCGACGGGCCGGAGGAGATGCTGCCCATCTCCGGCGACCCGGAGCGGCTGCGGCAGGTGTTCTGCAACCTCCTGGATAACGCCGCCAAGCACGGCGGGGCCGGCAAGCGCATCCATGTCACCCTTTTTAAGGAGGGGGCGGAGGCCGCCATCCGCATACGGGACTACGGCCCCGGCGCCCCGGAGGAGGAGCTGCCCTTCCTGAAAAACAGGTTTTACAAGGGAAGCTCCAAGGCCAGAGGCTCGGGCATCGGCCTGGCGGTCTGTGAGGAGATCGTCACCCGCCACGAGGGAACTATGGAGGTGGGCAACGCCGAGGGCGGCGGCTTTCTGGTCACCATCCGCCTGCCCCTGGAGAGCTGAGCAGAGGCCCGTAGGGCGCGACGACCCGGCGCGCCGCTTTTAACGGGGTATCTGTATCAGCGGCGGGCCGAGGTCGTCCCGCCCTACAGAGATATGTTCCAACAACAAGCAAAGGAGAACCTGAACCAATGTCCAAGCAAAACTGCGAATGCCCCAAATTTAAGACTATGTGCGGCGGTCAGGCCCTCATCGAGGGAATTATGATGCGCGGCCCCAAAAAACAGGCCGTGGTGGTCCGCAAGAGCGACGGAGAGCTGGAGATCCAGGAGAAGGAGCTGAAATTCATCAAGGACAAGCACCCTGTCCTGGGCTGGCCTCTGATTCGGGGAGTGGTCAACTTCGCCGACTCTATGTATAACGGAGTCACCGCCCTGATGTACTCCGCTGAGTTCTTCCCGGAGGACGGGGAGGAGGATGAAGAGCCCTCTAAATTCGAGATCTGGCTTAACGACAGGCTGGGCAGCGAGAGGTTTACCGCCCTGATTACCACTCTGGCGGTGATTCTGGGCGTTGGCATGTCCATCGGGCTGTTTTTCCTCCTGCCCACCCTGCTGGGCACCGGGATTACCGTCCTCACCGACTCTATGCTGGCCCGGAACCTGGCGGAGAGCCTGTTGAAAATTTTGATTTTTGTGACCTATCTGGCCCTGTGCTCCCGGATGGGGGAGATGAAGCGGGTCTTTTCCTACCACGGGGCGGAGCACAAGACCATCTTCTGCTATGAGGCCGGCCTGCCCCTGACGGTGGAGAATGTCCGGAAGCAGCCACGGCATCATCCCCGCTGCGGGACAAGCTTCCTGTTCATGGTCATCGCCATTTCTATTCTTGTATCTACCATTATCTTTGCCATCTGGCCGGTGAGCAACCCCTTCCTGCGCTTTTTGGCCCACCTGGCCATGCTGCCCCTTATTGTGGGCATCAGCTATGAGATTAACCGCTGGGCCGGCCGGCATGACGGCCCCATAACCCGGATTTTTATCGCGCCAGGGCTCTGGCTGCAAAACTTTACCACCTTCGAGCCCGACGACTCCATGATCGAGGTGGGCATCAGAGCCCTGGAGCTGGTGCTGCCCGAGGAGAAGGGCGCGGACGCGTGGTAAAAAAGCCGTCCCAGGCAGAGATAAGCCTCCTTTTGAAAGGAGGTGGCACGGCGAAGCCGTGACGGAGGATTGCATTTTGGCGAAGCCAAAATATGCGAAGCAAGCCAGTGCTCAAAAATCCTGCTTACTTTGTATGTTCGCTTCGCGAACACAATCCTCAGTCAGCCTGCGGCTGACAGCCCCTTTCAAAAGGGGCCTTGACCCTGCGGGGGACGAGAGAAGCAAATAATTGGAAGGTGATTTGATGGCGACCACCTACAACAACCTATTCCTGGACGCGCGGGCCCGGCTGAAGAAGGCGGGGGTGGAGTCCGCCCAGCTGGAGGCCAGAGAGATCATCTGCTACGCCGCCGACAAGACCCGGGAGCAGTTTTACCGGGACATGTCCCTGTATGTCTCCGGATCCATGGAGGAGCGGGTGGAGGAGCTGGTCCGCCGCCGCCTGGCGGGGGAGCCGGTGGCCTACATCATCGGGGAGTGGGAGTTCTACGGCCTGTCTCTGGACATCTCCCGGGACGTGCTCATCCCCCGGATGGACACCGAGCTGCTGGCTGAGCGGGGTATCATCAAGGCCCGGGAGTCGGGGGAGGGCACCCGGGTGCTGGACCTGTGCGCCGGCAGCGGCTGCGTGGGGCTGGCGGTGGCCGCCAACGCCCCGGAGTGCCGGGTGGTGCTGGCCGAGCTGTCTGAGGGGGCGCTGCGGGTGTGCAAGCAGAACGTCCGCCGGTGTGAGCTCAACGCCCGGGTCACCTGTCTGTCGGTCAATGCTCTGGAGAGCCCCAGCTCCAGCCTCTGGGACTTCGACGCCATTGTCTGCAACCCGCCCTATATCCCCAGCAGTGATATTGCGGGGCTGGACGTGTCCGTCCGGGACTACGAGCCCCGCATGGCTTTGGACGGCGGCGGCGACGGCCTTGACTTCTACCGGGCGGTGGCCGCAAAGTGGAAGTCCGCCCTGCGCCTGGGAGGCGACCTGATCTTCGAGGTGGGCCTGGGCCAGGCCGAGGCCGTGCAGGATATTTTGGCGGAAAACGGCTATGAGGATATCAAAATCTTCCCCGACACCCAGGGGGTCCTCCGGGTGGTGGAGGGGACCATCAATAATTGAACTGGAGAGGTGTGCACAATGGGAAATTGGGTTGAGCGGAGAGAGTTTGTTCCTGTGAGTGAGCCCCCAGCGGAAATGCCGGAGGGAATCAGAATAAAATACTATAGCCACGGAAAGACGCAAGAACTCACTGCGGACAGCTTGAAGCGAGTCTTAAAAAAACTGCGCAGAGGTGATTGGGGCGATATTTACCTGGCCGATGACCCGGATATGGAGGACAGCTATATGCAGTTGGAGAGCGGGAAGGGTCTGTACGCTCTGCAATATGTCAAAAATGTTGGAGTGGCTGGGGAGGAAACCTGGTGGTCCACCTATGACCCGGACTATCTGGGTTCCGATGAAGAGACCGACATCGACGCTTCCGACGGCCAATCCATCATCTTCCGGGAGTACACCACCTCCGACAAGGAGACCGTGATGACCGCTATCGAGTACTTCATCCACACCGGCAAGCTGTGGGATGGCATCCCCTGGATGAAGAACTGGAACGAGTGGGTGGAGGAGTAGGGGCGGCCTGCGGCTGCTCGCTAAGGCCCCCTTCGCAAAGGGGGCTCCCGGCGAAGCCGGGTGGGGGTTTTCCCCAAGCGTGGTGCATTTCGGTAGGGGAAAACCCTCCGTCATCCACGGACAGCGGGTGCCCTCAAGAGAACGGCGCGCCGAGGTCGTCGCGCCCTACAGGCGGGACGGAAGAGCGTTATTAGAAAAAGTCCGTTTTATGGGACAGATAAAAGAGTAATTTATGGGACAGAAAGAAGCCGGAGGCCTGGAACGCGCCGGCGGGAAAGGAAGATTGACATGGCACAGAAGAAACCTATGATCGAATCGGCCGCGCCGGCCTCCGACAAGAAGAAGGCGCTGGAGACCTGCCTTGCCCAGCTGGACAAGACCTATGGCAAGGGCACCGTCATGCGTCTGGGGGAGAATACCGGCGTGGTGGTGGACGCCATCCCAACCGGCTCCCTGTCCCTGGACATTGCCCTGGGCATCGGCGGCGTGCCCAAGGGCCGGATCATCGAGGTGTACGGCCCCGAGTCCTCCGGCAAGACTACCCTGGCTCTGCACATTGTGGCCGAGGCCCAGAAGCGGGGGGGAGAGGTGGCCTTCATCGATGCCGAGCACGCCCTGGACCCCTCCTACGCCCGGGCCCTGGGGGTGGACATCGACTCCATGCTCATCTCCCAGCCGGACACCGGCGAGCAGGGGCTGGAGATCTGCGAGGCGCTGGTCCGCTCGGGAGCCATCGACGTGGTGGTGGTGGACTCCGTCGCCGCCCTGACCCCCCGGGCCGAGATCGAGGGGGACATGGGGGACAGCCACGTGGGCCTGCTGGCCCGGCTCATGAGCCAGGCCCTGCGCAAGCTGGCCGGCTCCATCGCCAAGACCAACTGCATCGTCATCTTTATCAACCAGCTCCGGGAAAAAGTGGGGGTCATGTACGGCAACCCAGAGGTCACCACCGGCGGCCGGGCGCTGAAGTTTTACTCCTCTGTCCGCATCGACGTGCGCCGCGTCGAGGCCATCAAGGAGGGCGGCGAGATCATCGGCAACCGCACCAAGGCCAAGATTGTCAAAAATAAGGTGGCGCCCCCCTTCCGGGAGGCGGAGTTTGACATCCTCTACGGTGAGGGCATCTCCAAGTGGGGCGAGATGGTGGACCTGGCGGTCAAGCTGGACATTATCCAGAAGTCGGGCTCCTGGTTCTCCATGGGCGAGACCCGTATCGGCCAGGGCCGGGACGCCGCCAAGCAGTTTTTGAAGGACAACCCCGACGCGGCGGCCAATGTGGAGGCCCAGGTCCGGGCCAACTCCTTCAAGCTGATGAGCAAGCAGTCTCAGGCGGCCGCCAAGGCCGCCGGCCGGGCGGTGGACGTCTCCGCCGACGACTTCGACGACGGCGCCCCGGCGGACGAGGCATAAATGATTATTGAGGAATTAAAGCCCTCCAAGCGGGTCCGGGACCGCTGGCTTGCGGTGCTGGAGGACGGGTCCATCCTGCGGGTGAGCAGAAATCAGATCGCGGATTTTGCCCTCTACGCCGGCCGGGAGCTGTTGGACGAGGAGGCGGACCGGCTTTTACAGGCCATCGAGAACGAGAATTTCCGTTCCCATGCCCTGCGTATGATGATGGACACCACCCGCTCCCGGAAAGAGCTGGTGAGGGCGCTGGAAAAGATGGACTGCCCGCCGGAAAAGGCCCGGGAGATTGCCGACTGGCTGGAGGAGCTGGGCTATCTCAACGACGGGCAGTACGCCGCCGAGGTGACGGCGTTTTACACCCGGAAGGGCTACGGGAAGCGGAAAATCCGGGACGAGCTCTACCGCCGGGGGGTCCCCCGGGAGCTGTGGGAGGAGGCCCTGGAGCAGATCGAGGAGGAGGACAGCGCCTCCGCCATCGACGCATTTCTGGAGAAGAAACTCAAGGGCAGTCACGATCCCAGGGATATTAAGCGAGCCTCCGACGCGCTGGCCCGCCGGGGGTTCTCCTGGCCCGAGATCAGCGACGCTTTGCGGCGGTATGGCATGGAGGTCTGGGACTAATGCAGCACCTCCAGAACAAAGCGGGCTCCAAAGCGCAGTCCACAGGAGAAAGCGGCTACATCTTCCCAGCTGTGTGCCAGATAGTGGGCGCGCTGATACTGGGATAACAGGTCCAGGCCAATTTTTTCCTTGACTTCCTCCTCCAGTTCCATGTATGCTTGTACTGCCCGCTTATACTCCGGGTCCCCGGTGGGGACTTGGATTTCTTCCGTGAGGATGTAGTAGAGGTCTGCAATAAAGTCGTTCATTTGTATTCCTCCAATTTTGTACCTGATAGTAGAATTATAATCCACTAAAAGGTACATGTCAAGGGGTAATTATGGAGAACCAGAATATTTTTGGCAGCCGTGTGCTGGAGCAGAGAACAAAACTGGGATTAAAACAGGCAGAACTGGGAGCGAAGGTTGGTCTGTCTCATAAAGCTATCAGTACGATAGAGAGTGGAAAGCGTGGGACCAGCTTTGACAAGCTGGTTGAGTTGGCATATACCTTCCGTGTTTCTACCGACTACCTCTTGGGCATCACCGACGACCCAACCTGGAGAGGGGAAAATAATGGGGGCTGAACGATGGAGCGATGGAAGCAGTTAATTCCGGACAGTATTGCCGGAAAATATGAGTTCTACAATTTTAACAGTGCGCTGGAGATATTGACGCAGAGCTACCCTGACGAGTTTGCGGAAATTGTTCACACACTGGAAGAGTTTGAAATTGATGTGAATGATATAGTAGAAAAAGGCGGAAATGAATCAAATATTCCCAAAAAACTGAATGAGCTGCTTCGTCCTTTGGACTGGAAAGAGATTGAAATTTCTGGGGATTTGATTGTGCGCCTTTTGGAGGGTAAGAAGCGTAAAGAAATACACAAGGAATTTGCATTGAAAGAATTTATCAGCGGACATAAGATAGACTATGTCAAAGGAAATGTTGCCATTGATATGGAGTGGAACAGCAAAGATCAGACATTTGATCGGGATCTGTATGCATTTCGGACGTTTTACGAGTGTGGAGTTATTACCTGTGGTGTAATTATTACCCGCAGTGAGTCCATGAATGACATCTTTTCCGCGCTGGGCGGCGAAGTGAAAAAGAAATATGGAGCAAGCACCACTTGGATGGGAAAGCTTTTACCCCGTATTCATGCGCGCAGGCATGGAGGCTGTCCACTGCTGGTTGTTGGGCTTACGCCGGGTACAGTCTCTGATTGGAAGGACGAATTATCATGTTAGAAAAAGACACTTTATACCATAAAAAACATGATTTAATTCAGTTTTGCGCAGGAACAAAATATAAAACAATCTTAGCTGATCCGCCGTGGCAGTTTCAAAACCGCACGGGGAAAATGGCGCCTGAGCACAAGCGGCTGAACCGTTATCCAACGATGAAGCTGAATGATATTAAACAACTGCCCGTCGCGGAAATTGCGGAGGAGCACAGCCATTTATATCTGTGGGTTCCAAATGCGCTGCTTCCGGAGGGGCTGGAGGTAATGAAAGCATGGGGCTTTCAGTATAAGACAAATATTATATGGGAGAAGGTCCGGAAGGACGGAGGACCGGATGGGCGCGGCGTAGGCTTCTATTTCCGCAATGTTACAGAAATGCTGCTTTTCGGCGTCAGAGGCGGGAATATCAGGACGCTGGCCCCAGCACGCACGCAGGTAAATCTCATTCGTTCTCAAAAACGTGAGCATTCCCGAAAGCCAGATGAGATGATTGAGCTGATTGAGGCCTGCAGCCCTGGGCCCTATCTGGAGCTCTTTGCCCGAGGGGAACGGGATGGATGGACCCTTTGGGGCAATCAGGCGAACGGGGATTACACACCTGACTGGCCTACCTATTCTGGTACAGATACACAGGTAATGGGATTGTAAATAATTTGGGAAATTGGAGCGTTATCATGCCATATAAAATTGCGTTTATCTCCCTCGGCTGCGCCAAAAACCTGGTGAACACCGAGCAGATGATGGCCCTGTGCCGTAAGGCGGGGCATACTGTCACCGGCGACCCGGAGGGGGCCGACGTGGCGGTGCTGAACACCTGCGGGTTCATCGAGTCGGCCAAAAGCGAGGCCATCGACAACATCATCCAGCTGGGAGAGCTGAAAAAGACCGGCAGGCTGAAAAAGCTGCTGGTGGCGGGCTGTCTCAGCCAGCGCTATCCGGACGAGATCCGCGCCGAGCTGCCTGAGGCGGACGGAGTGCTGGGGACGGGGAGCTACACCGACGTGGTGTCCGCTGTGGAGCAGCTGATGGCAGGGGAGCGGCCGGAATATTTCGGCGACATCCACCGTACTTATGAGGACGGGGAGCGGCTGATGACCACGCCGCCCTACACCGCCTACCTGAAAATTGCTGAGGGGTGTTCCAACGGCTGTGCCTTCTGTGTCATCCCCAGGCTGCGGGGGAAGTACCGCAGCCGGTCCATGAGAGCTCTGCTGGCGGAGGCCGAAAAGCTGGCCGAGTCCGGGGTGAAGGAGCTGATTGTCATTGCCCAGGACATTACCCGCTATGGACTGGACCTGCCGGAAAAGACCTCCCTGGCCCAGCTGGTGAGAGAATTATGTAAACTTAATTTTCACTGGGTCCGCCTCCACTACCTCTATCCGGAGGCCATCACCGACGAGCTGATTGACGTAATTGCCAGCCAGCCCAAGGTGCCGCACTACCTGGATATCCCCATCCAGCACTGCAATGACACCATCCTGAAGGCTATGCGCCGGCATAACACCAAGGCGGAGCTGGAGGCGCTCTTCGCCAGGCTGCGCGCCGCCATGCCCGACGTGGTGATCCGCACCTCCCTGATCTGCGGTCTGCCCGGGGAGGGAGAGGCGGAGTTCGAGGAGCTGTGCCGGTTCCTGAAGGAGCAGAAGCTCCAGCGAGTGGGAGTCTTTCAGTTTTCCCCGGAGGAGGGCACCCTGGCCGCCGCCATGGAGGACCAGGTGGACCCGGACGCTGCCGCCCGGCGGGTGGAGCTGGTGGTGGACCTGCAGTCCCGCATTATGGACGAGTACAACGAGGCCAGGATGGGCACCGTGATGGAGGTGCTCTGCGAGGGCTTTGACAGCGAGGCGGGCTGCTATGTGGGCCGCACCTACGCTGATTCGGTGGAAATCGACGGCCGGGTGCTCTTTACTGCCGCCGGTCTGGTGCCGGCGGGGACATTTGTAAATGTAAGAATTACAGGAGTTGACGACGGAGATCTGACCGGCGAAATTGAGGAATAACTCCGGACATAGGGGAATCAAAAGGAGATGACAGTCGATGAATACCGCGAACAAGCTGACCATTCTGCGGGTGGTGATGATCCCGGCCTTCCTGCTGGTGCTGTATTTACAGGTGCCCAATGCCAACTACTGGGCTCTGGCCATCTTTGCCGCCGCCAGCATTACCGACACCTTGGACGGCTATATTGCCCGGCATTACAACCAAATCACCGATTTCGGCAAATTTATGGACCCGCTTGCCGACAAGTGTCTGGTCACCGCGGCCATGCTGTGGTTTGTGGAGGCGGGGCAGATGCCCGCCTGGGCGCTGCTGGTGGTGATTGTCCGGGAGTTTGGCGTTTCGGGGCTGCGCATGGTGGCCGCTGACAAGGGCCGGGTGATTGCCGCCGGCTGGTCGGGCAAGGTAAAGACCGCCGCTACTATGGTTTGCGTGATCCTGATGCTGCTGCCCATTCCTGTGATTGTAAACCAAATTTGTATTGCGGTCATTGTTTTGACCACCATCTACTCCGGTGTGGAATACTTTATGAAAAACGCGGATATCCTGGCACAGGCGAAGTAAACGGCTGAAAGGAGACGGTCATGAAGCCAGTCGAGCAAAAGGCGCAGTGGAAGGAGTTTTTCCTCCGTGTGCTGATGATTGCCCTGTCCTCTCTGATTGTGGCGGTGAACTTCAAGAGCTTTGTCTCGGCGGGGGACCTGTTTCCAGGGGGCTTTACCGGCATCACCCGCCTGATTCAGCGGTGCGCCCTGGAGTTTGGCGGAGTGGAGCTGCCCTTTGCGCCCGTCAATCTGGCCCTGAACGCGGTGCCCGCCTTCATCAGCTACAAGCTGGTGGGCAGGCGGTTCACCCTGTACTCCTGCCTGTCCATTGTGCTGACCAGTATTTTTACCGACCTGGTCCCCGCCTTTGACATCACAGAGGACACCCTGCTCATCTGTATCTTCGGCGGGATTATCAACGGCTTCGCTATCAGCCTGTGCCTGCGGGTGCGGGTGACCAGCGGAGGCACTGATTTTATCGCGATTGCCCTGTCTGAGCGGAAAAATGTGGACGCCTGGAGCTACATCTTCTGCGGCAATGTGATTTTGCTGCTTATAGCCGGGTATCTCTTCGGCTGGGACCACGCCCTGTACTCCATGCTGTTTCAGTATGCCCACACTCAGGTGGTCCGGGCGCTGGACCCGGATGGCCGGCGGGCCACCCTGTTGGTTGTCACCGGGCGGGAGAGCGCCGGGGGCGTCTGCGCCCAGATTCAGGACACCAACCACACCGCCACCCTCATCGAGGGGGTGGGGCTGTATAACGGGGAGCCCTGCGTGATGATCTACTCCGTGGTGAACGACAGCGAAGTCCGCACGCTGGCCCAGAAAATTCGCCGGTCCGACCCCAAGGCTTTCGTCAACGTCCTGCGTACCGAGCGGGTGGTGGGCAGATTCTACCGAAGACCCAGAGATTAACAAAACCGGGAGCGGCTTCGCGCCGCTCCCGGTTTTTGCGCTTCAGGCTGGGGAATTTGTACAAATCCGGGCAAAAGTGCAGGGGAAGTGTAGTTTGCGGATGTTGACATAAAACAGGGCTGGGCGCTGTTTGAAAAATGGAAATATGCACAGTGGCGGAAAAAGACCCGCCTCTTGGGCGTATTGACATTTTCCAAGCAAGCCTTAGGGGAGGAGGACCTGGTCGCCAGACTGGTACTCCTTGGCGTACTTTCCGGGGGTGACGCCGGTAAGGTGGCCGAAGGTGCGGATAAAGTGGGAGTTGTCGGAGAAGCCGGACAGCTCCCCGGCCTCCTGAACGCTGTGTCCCTCCTGGAGCAGCTGCCGGGCCTTGAGCACCCGGCTGTAGATAATATACTCCATGACGGAAAAGCCGGTGGCCGCCTTGAAGATGCGGCAGAGGTAGTGCTTGCTGATATAGAACTGCCCGGCGATCTGGTCCAGGGTGAGGGGCTGGTCCAGACTGTCCCGGATGTAGTCCAGAATAGGGGAAATCCGGAGAAAATCCTTGTTGTGGATGGACTCTCCGGCGGTGGCCACGTTGAGGATGGGGGCCAGGCGGATGAGCAGGTTGAGCAGGGCCATCATCTGCCGCAGGTCGCTGCCGAAGGAGCCGTCGTTTTTGTTGCGCTCCAGGGCCTGAAACAGCTCGATGACCTCGGTCATCTCCTCGGAGTTCAGCTCCGTCCGGCGGAAGGAGGTGTTGTACAGCCTGGCCAGGTCGGTCTGGGGGGTGGACAGCTGGGTGAGAGCCTTTTTGCTGATGTGGAGGACGTATCGGGCGTGAAAGCCCTCTGCGATGGTGCGGTGAAGGGTGTTCTCCCCAATGAGGTACAGCGTCCCCCGCCGCAGGGGGTAGACCTGGTCGCTGACGAAAATATTCCCCGGGCTGACCAGGGGGAGGAGGAGCTCACAGTGGTCATGAAAGTGCAGCCGGCCCATGTTCCAGGTCTCGTTGTGATTCAATTGAAGATGAAATTCCACATTGGTCATGGAAATCCCTCCTTTTGTCTCGATTCCTATTGTACCACACCAGGTCAAGATATGCAAACTTTATGATAAATTACAGGTAGACCGCTTGAGAATTTTGTGGTAAAATAACAAGCGTAAAATGGCGCACTGCGGAACCTTGAAAATTTAGAAAGAGACCAAAAAATTTTTTGTAACGGGGGTATTACCATGAACAAAGTATATTCCTTGCACGACGCTGTGGCGAAGTTCGTCGAGAGCGGAGACTGCGTCTCCTTCGGCGGCTTTACCACTAACCGCAAGCCCTACGCCGTGGTGAACGAGATCCTGCGCCAGGGCCAGAAGGACTTCACCGTCTGGGCCGGCCCCGCCGGCGGCGACTGGGACATGCTGATTGGTGAGGGCCGGGTCAAGGCCTACATCAACTGCTACACCGCCAACTCGGGCTATACCAACGTCTCCCGCCGCTTCCGCGCGGCCATCGAGAAGGGCGCGCTGACCTATGAGGACTACTCCCAGGATGTGCTCATGCTCCAGCTCCACGCCGCCTCCCTGGGCCTGCCCTTCCTGCCTGTCCGGCTGATGCAGGGCTCCGGCCTGATGAAGTACTGGGGCATCAGCGAGGAGCAGCGCAAGGCGCTGGACAAGGTGGACGACCTGAAGTGCGTGGAGATCGAGAATCCCTTCAACCCCGGTGAGAAGGTGGTGGCCGTGCCCACCCCCAAGCTGGACCTGGCTGTTATCCACGTGCAGAAGGCCAGCCCCGACGGCACCTGTATCATCGAGGGCGACGAGTTCCACGACGTTGATATTGCCGTGGCCGCCCGCAAGGTGATTGTCACCTGCGAGGAGCTGGTGAGCGACGAGTATATCCGCCGCGATCCCACCCTGACCCGCATCTTCGGCGAGTGCATCTCCGCCGTGGTCCATGCCCCCTACGGCGCCTGGCCCTCCCAGTGCTACAACTACTATGACAACGACTCCCACGCCCTGAAGGAGTACGACAAGGCCTCCAAGTATCAGGACGCCGAGGACGCCAAGGCCCAGCTGGCCAAGGCCGCCGCCAAGGCCCAGAAGGCCGCCGACGCCAAGCCCGAGGACACCAAGCTGGCCGACGCCGCCGCCAAAGCCAAGAAGGCCGCCGATGACGCCGCCGCCGGCACCGCTGTCCCCGAGACGTTTGCGGACTATCTGGAGAAGTGGGTCTACAGCGTGAAGGACCACGACGAGCTTCTGGACAAAATCGGCGGTTCCCGCCTGATGCGGTTGAAGAATGAGCCCCACCTGGGCTACTCCACCCGCCACTAAGTTTAGGGAGGTACATAGAAATGGCTGAATATAAGATCACCAAGCAGGAGCGGCAGGCTTACGCCATCGCCAAGAACATCAAGGAGAATCAGATCGTCATCGTGGGCACCGGCCTTCCCCTCATCGGCGCCTCCCTGGCCAAGCGGGTGGTGTGCCCCTCCTGCCACCCCATCGTGGAGAGCGGCCTGATGGACTGCTCCCCCGTGGAGGTCCCCCGCTCTGTGGGCGACAACCGCTTCATGGCCCACTGCGCCGTCCAGTGGCCCAACGTCCGCTTCATCGGCTTTGAGGCCAACGAGTGGCTCCACGACGAGGACCGGCTCATCGCCTTCATCGGCGGCGCCCAGATCGACCCCTACGGCAATGTGAACTCCACCTGCATCTACGGCAAGGGCGACTATGTGAAGCCCATGACCCGCTTCACCGGCTCCGGCGGCGCCAACGGCATCGCCACCTACTGCAACACCATTATCATGATGCAGCACCAGAAGCGCCGCTTCATGGAGCATATCGACTACATCACCTCCTGCGGCTGGATGGACGGCCCCGGCGGTCGTGAGAAGGTGGGCCTGCCCGGCAACCGCGGCCCCCAGATGGTGGTCACCGACCTGGGCATCATGAAGTTCGACGACGAGACCAAGCGCATGTACTGCGCCTATATGTTCCCCGGCGTCACCCCCGAGATCGTCCAGGAGAACACCGGCTTCGAGATCGACTGCTCCAAGGCCGAGATTTTCCCCGACCCCGACCAGGAGATCCTGCGCATCATCCGCGAGGAGATCGACCCCGGCCAGGCCTTCATCAAGATTCCCAAGGAGTAAGAACACGCCATGTTTCAGTATAGTGAAGACGAGGAACTCTACTTGGCGGTCGTGGACGGGATCGAGTTTGTCAGCGAGGAGGAGCCTGAGCTGAGCGATGAGGAGGTCCGTGACCTTGCGGAGAGCTACCAGGAGAATCTGCCCCGGATTTTGGACTTTATGCTCCCTGCGCTGGAAGGTTTTTACGGAAAGCTGAACAAGGCCGAACTGCCAAAAACCTTGGGGCGGCCAAGAATTGATTTGGACACCTCTGAGGTTTCTTACTGTGAGCATACTTTAGATGAATCACATGTCATTAGCTTTGAGTTTTATGATGACTTTGAGACCTTAGAGAATCTTGCCATTGATGGCTGAGTAGGGGGCGGCCTCTGCGCCGCCCCGCCCCCTCAGTCGGCTTCGCCGACAGCTCCCCCACAAGGGGGGAGCCAAGAGGAGTGCGGCCCAAAGCCTCCCCCTTTATGGGGGAGGCGGCTGGCCGAAGGCCAGACGGAGGGGGACGTATACGAAATCGAACAAACATTTAGGAGGAGTTTACATTGGGTAATTATTCCATGCCCCGGTATTTCCAGAACATGCCCGTGGTGGGCAAGGCCGTGAAGGCCAACAAGGAGAACGTGGACGAGCTGCGGGCCATTGAGGACGACATCCACGCTCATATTGTAGACGCCCTGTCCAGCGGCAAGGCCGACGAGGACATGAACGCCAAGGGCCAGCTCACCGCCATGCAGCGGGTCTCCCTGCTGGTGGACGCCGGCACCTGGTGCCCTCTGAACAGCCTGTATAACCCCGAGCACAACAAGAACGGCTCCACCTCCATCGTCAAGGGTCTGGGCCGGGTCAACGGCAAGTGGTGCTGCATCATCGCCTCCGACAACAAGAAGCACGCCGGCACCTGGGTGCCCGGCCAGGCCGACAATCTGCTCCGGGGCAGCGACACCGCCAAGCGGCTGCGCATCCCCCTGATCTACCTGCTGGAGTGCGCCGGCGTGGAGCTGGACAAGCAGGAGAAGGTGTACCCCAACCGCCGGGGCGGCGGCACCCCCTTCTACCGCAACTCTGAGCTGAACCAGATGGGCATCCCCGTCATCGTGGGCATTCACGGCACCAACCCCGCCGGCGGCGGCTACCACTCCATCTCCCCCACCGTGCTGGTGGCCCACCAGAAGGCCAACATGGCCGTTGGCGGCGCGGGCATCGTGGGCGGCATGAACCCCAAGCCCCATGTGGACATGGAGGCCGCTCTGGCTCAGATCGAGGCCACCAAGGGCCTGCGCGCCGATCCTCCCGGGTCCGTCTCCATCCACTACGGCGAGACCGGCTTCTTCCGCGAGGTGTACACCGAGCAGGAGGGGGTCATCGCCGGCATCAAGAAGTATGTTGACATGCTGCCCACCTTCGACCTGGAGTTCTTCCGGGTGGACACCCCCCAGTCTCCCGCCATGTCCGACGTGGAGCTGTACGACCTGGTGCTGAACAACAAGAACCGCCCCTACGACATGTACTCCGTCCTGGGCCGCCTCTTCGACGGCAGCCAGTTCATGGAGTATAAGAAGGGCTATGGCCCAGAGATGATCACCGGCATCGCCAAGGTGGACGGCCTGCTGGTGGGCGTGGTGGCCAACCAGCAGGGCGTGTTCCCCAACTACCCCGAGTATAAGATGGCCAAGTACGGTCAGGCTATGGGTGCGGGCGGCAAGCTGTACCGCCAGGGCCTCATCAAGATGAACGAGTTCGTCACCCTCTGCGCCCGGGACCGCCTGCCCATGGTGTGGATTCAGGATACCACCGGCATCGACGTGGGCGACGACGCCGAGGTCGCCGAGCTGCTGGGCCTGGGCCAGTCCCTGATCTACTCCATCCAGTCCTCCGGCCTGCCCATGATGGAGATCACTCTGCGCCGGGGCACCGCCGCCGCCCACTATGTCCTGGGCGGTCCCCAGGGCAACGACAACAACGCCTTCTCCCTGGGCACCGCGGCCACTGAGATCAACGTCATGAACGGCAAGACCGCCGCCAACGCCATGTACACCGGCCGTCTGGCTAAGGATCAGAAGGCGGGCAAGGACCTCCAGCCCACCATCGACAAGATGAACGCCCTCATCGACGACTACAACGTGAAGTCCCAGCCCCTGTTCTGCGCCCAGGCCGGCCTGGTGGACGAGGTTGTCGATATGCCCATGATGCGCAACTACATCGTGGCCTTCGCCGACTCCTGCTACCAGAATCCCGCCTCCATCTGCCCCTTCCACCAGATGCTGCTGCCGCGCACCATCAAGGACTACGAGGACGGGCATAAGTAAGCTTTCGTGTAGGGCGCGACGACCCGGCGCGCCGTCTCCGGACCCTTGCGGAGGCCTGTGAGAACGGGCCGCCGAGGTCGTCGGCCCCTACGGACGCACCTCTCTAGTAGGGGCGGATATTATCCGCCTGTCTCAGGAGGTATGCATGTGTATGTGGGCGGATGATATCCGCCCCTACACAGCGTCACAAGAATCACAAGGAGAATCGAAGCCTATGAGTATCTACACCCTGGGAATTGACATCGGTTCCACCGCGTCCAAGTGCATCATGCTGGAGGACGGCAAGGAGATTGTGGCCAAGTCCCTCATCGACGTGGGGGCGGGAACCAGCGGACCCCAGCGGGCCATTGAGCAGGTGCTGGCCGAGGCCGGCAGGACCCGGGAGGAGATGTCCTTCATCCTAGCTACCGGCTACGGCCGCAACTCCCTGGAGGAGTTCGCCGACGACCAAATGAGCGAGCTAAGCTGCCACGGCAAGGGGGCGGGCTTCCTCTTCCCGGAGGTACGGACGGTGATCGACATCGGCGGCCAAGACGTGAAGGTCATGCGGGTGGAAAACGGCGTAATGACCAACTTCCAGATGAATGACAAGTGCGCCGCCGGCACCGGGCGGTTTCTGGACGTGATGGCCCGGGTGCTGGAGGTGGACGTGGAGGACCTGGGTACCCTGGGCGCCCAGTCCACCAAGTACGTGGGCATCAGCTCCACCTGCACCGTCTTTGCCGAGAGCGAGGTCATCAGCCAGCTGTCTATGGGCACCGACAAATGTGATATCATCAACGGTATCCACCAGTCGGTGGCCAGCCGCGTGGCGGGCCTGGCCCACCGCATCGGGGTGCAGGACCAGGTGGTCATGACCGGCGGCGTGGCCCAGAACACCGGGGTAGTCAACGCCCTCCAGGAGGCCCTGGGCCGTGAGATCCATACCTCGCCCCTGACGCAGTATAACGGAGCCCTGGGCGCCGCCCTGTTCGCCTATCAGAAGTACCTGAAGGCCCAGAAGTAAAGGAGCAGCCAGAATGGATCGTTTTCAAAGGGTCTACAAGCAAGGCAGAGGTTTTATGTCTAAAACGGAAATCTGGGTGGATACCCAGACTGGTGTGAACTATCTTTGGCATCATGACGGGTATGCTGGAGGACTTACAGTCCTTCTGGACGAAAACGGGAAGCCGGTTGTAACGAAAATCTAAGGGCGGATATCGTCCGCCTGCATGTAGGGCGCGATGACCCGGCGCGCCGTTTCCGGACCCTTGTGGAGGAACGTGAGAACGGGCCGCCGAGTCGTCGGCCCCTACGGGAAACCCATAAAACCTCACAACAAAATTCAGTTAGGAGGAATTTACCATGGCAAAAGAAGTTAGCCCCGGCGTACTGGCGTTGCGCAAGGTGGTCGAGGACGTCTATGCCGACGCCCGGGAGGCCAAAAAACAGGGCAAGCTGGTGGGCTGGTCCAGCTCCAAGTTCCCCTGCGAGCTGGCCGAGGCCTTCGGCCTGAACGTGATGTATCCCGAGAACCAGGCCGCCGGCATCGCCGCCAACCGTGACGGCGAGATCATGTGCAAGGCCGCCGAGGAGCTGGGCTACGACAACGATATCTGCGGCTACGCCCGCATTTCCCTGGCCTACGCCGCGGGCAAGCGGGCCTCCCGCAAGTTCGACCCCGAAACCCTGGAGTACGTCATCAACCCCGCCAGCGGCCGCCCCCTGAAGGACGAGAACGGCAAGGTGGTCATGGGCGAGGACGGCAAGCCGGTCAAGGACCCCAAGACCATGCAGCCCTACACCGTGCTGGACGACATCTACGAGATCGAGGCCCTGCCCGAGACCACCGAGAAGGAGATCGCCTACAAGAACTTCCGCCGGGAGGCCATCAAGCCCTACCGCCAGATGCGCATGCCTCAGCCCGACTTCGTGTTGTGCTGCAACAACATCTGCAACTGCATGACCAAGTGGTATGAGAACATCGCCCGTATGTGCAACGTGCCCCTGATTATGATCGACATCCCCTACAACAACACCGTGGACGTCCACGACACCAACGTGGCCTATGTCCGGGCCCAGTTCGACCACGCCATCAAGCAGCTGGAGGAGCTCACCGGCAGGAAGTTCGACGAGGAGAAGTTTAACGAGGCCTGCAAGAACGCCAACCGCACCGCCAGCGCCTGGCTGCGGGTGTGCGACTACCTCCAGTACAAGCCCGCCCCCTACTCCGGCTTCGACCTGTTCAACCACATGGCCGACGTGGTCACCGCCCGGGGCCGTGTTCAGGCCGCCGAGGCCTTCGAGCAGCTGGAGAAGGACCTGGCCGAGGCCGTGAAGGTGGGCAAGACCACCACTCCCTTCCCTGAGAAGTACCGGGTCATGTTCGAGGGCATCCCCTGCTGGCCCAAGCTGCCCAACCTGTTCAAGCCCCTGAAGGAGCACGGCGTCAACGTCACCGCCGTGGTGTACGCCCCCGCCTTCGGCTTTGTGTACAATAATATGGACGAGATGGTCCGGGCCTACTACAAGGCCCCCAACTCGGTGTGCATTGAGCAGGGCGTGTCCTGGCGTGAGGGTATCTGCAAGGACAACAAGGTGGACGGCGTGCTGGTCCACTACAACCGCTCCTGCAAGCCCTGGTCGGGCTATATGGCCGAGATGCAGCGCCGCTTCACCGAGGACCTGGGCATCCCCTGCGCCGGCTTCGACGGCGACCAGGCCGACCCCCGGAACTTCAATGAGGCCCAGTACGAGACCCGTGTCCAGGGCCTGGTCGAGGCCATGGAAGCCAACGCGGACAAGAAGGAGGGCTAAGGGATGAGCATTGAAGTATTGCTGAAGGAATTTGCGGAGGTTTCCGAGCACCCGCACCACCAGATCCAGGCCTTTAAGGCCGAGGGCAAAAAGGTCATCGGTGTTCTGCCTTACTATGCCCCCGAGGAGCTGGTCTACGCCGCCGGTATGGTGCCCATGGGCATCTGGGGCAGCAACAAGAAGACCATCTCCCTGGCCAAGGAGTACTGCGCCACCTTCTACTGCACCATCGCTCAGCTGGCCCTGGAGATGTTGCTGGACGGCACCCTGGACGACCTGGACGGCCTGATTACCCCCACCATCTGCGACACCCTGCGCCCCATGAGCCAGAACTTCCGGGTGGCCATGAAGGATAAGCTGCCCTGCATCTTCCTGGCCCATCCCCAGCAGCGCAAGCCCGCCTTCGGCCTGCAGTTCACCATGGACCAGTACCAGCACGTGAAGAGTGAGCTGGAGAAAATCTCCGGGAACACCATCACCGACGAGGCCCTGCGCACCGCCATCAAGGTCTATAACCGCAGCCGGGCCGCCCGCCGGGAGTTTGTCAAGCTGGCCGGGGAGCACCCCGATGTGGTGTCCGCCGTCAGCCGTTCCGCCGTGCTCCGGGCCGCCTGGTTCATGATTAAGGACGACCACACCGCCAAGCTGGAGGCCCTGAACGCCGAGCTGAAGGCGCTGCCCCCCTGCGACTGGAAGGGCTGCAAAATCATCACCTCGGGCATCATCTGCGACAATCCCAAGCTGCTCCAGATCTTTGACGACAACAGAATCGCCATCGCCGCCGACGACGTGGCCCACGAGAGCCGCATGATCCGGGTGGACGCCGCCGAGACCGGCGACCCCATGATGGCCCTGGCCCAGCAGTTCGCCGACCAGGATTACGATATCCTGCTCTACGACGAGAACTCCAGCCAGAACCGCCGGGCCGACTTCGTGGTCAAGCTGGTGAAGGACTCGGGCGCTCAGGGACTGGTGCTGTTCATGCAGCAGTTCTGCGACCCTGAGGAGATGGAGTACCCCTACCTGAAGAAGGCGCTGGACGCCGCCGGCATCCCCCACATCAAGCTGGGCGTGGACCAGCAGATGCGGGACTTCGGCCAGGCCAGCACCGCCATCCAGGCCTTCGCCGACGTGCTGTAATTTTTGATTCCGTAGGGCGCGACGACCCGGCGCGCCGTTTCACAGGAGCCCTCGCAGACCCTGGAAGGACGGGCCGCCGAGGTCGTCGGCCCCTACAGTGCGTAATGCTGTAAAAAAAGAGTTCATTTCTGTGAAGCCTGTCTAAAGTTATCTTGACACTTCTCCGGAAAAAATGGTATAATGTTTCCAATTTCGGTCCTCCTCCCGCCTGTGCGGGCGGGAAGGGGACCGCAAAGCTGTGCCTGGCCGGAAGCTGTGCTGTCGGCCGGACCAAAAAAATGTAAAGGGGAAAAGAAGCTATGAATTACAATGTGACCGTCAACGGCAAGGTCTACAATGTCTCCGTTGAGAGGACCGGCGCCGCTGCCCCCGCTGCCGCCCCCGCCCCTGTGGCCGCCGCGCCTGTGGCTGCCCCTGTGGCCGCTCCC
>NZ_QWKG01000059.1 GCF_009911595.1 Colidextribacter sp. OB.20 | reverse complement strand
GCCAGCGAGGGCCATCCGGCGCTGCTGGTGGTGTCTCCCCAGGCGGCAGCCCGGGGGGTTCCCCTGCCCCGCCAGTGCCGCACGGCGCTGCTGCCCGGCGGAATGAGAGGGACGCCTCCCCAGGCGGCCAGCGCCGTCAGCTACGGGGCCTCTCCCCGGGACAGCCTGACCATCTCCAGCCGGGAGGGAGGCACCCTCTGGGCCGCCCTCCAGCGGGAGCTGGTGACAGTGGACGGCCGGGTGGTGGAGCGGCAGGAGTTCCCCCTGCGCCTGGAGCCGGGGGAGGAGGAGCTGCCCGCCCTGGCCGCCGCCGGAGCCCTGCTGCTGCTGGGGGTTCCCCCGGAGGAGCTGAACTGCTGAATTAACGAAAATGACAAAAAAATACAAAAATAAAACGATATTTTATGGGAGTTAACGATTCACTTTTCCCGGGCAAAGTGGTATGCTTTTTACAGCTTTAAAGAATCAAGGAGAACTTACCATGGCTCGTATCGCTTACACAGCCGAATACAGCTACTTTACCTTTTGCTTTACCTACTTTTTTGGAGGTAAGGCTTGTTCTGGTTTGGCTGAAAAATAAGGGCGTGTGACCTTGGTCTGAAAAACCATCCGTACATGACGACCCGCGGCCGAACCGGCTGCGGGTCTTTTTGTATCGTGGGTGAAATTTAAGGGAGGATATTTTTTATGATAGTCATTCTGAAGCATGACCACAACCGGGACCAGTTGGACAGCCTGATCTCCTGGCTCCAGGAGAAGGGGATCGTCGTCCACGCCAGCGTGGGCGAGGGCAGTACCATCCTGGGCCTGGTGGGGGATACATCCAAGCTGGATATGGACCTGATTGCCGCCCTGGATATTGTGGAGGACGTGAAGCGGGTCCAGGAGCCCTATAAGAACGCCAACCGGAAATTCCACCCGGAGGATACGGTGGTGAAGGTGCGGGACACCCAGATTGGCGGGGGAAATCTCACCATTATGGCCGGCCCCTGCTCGGTGGAGAGCGAGGAGCAGGTGGTGGCTATCGCCAAGGCCGTCAAGGCCAGCGGGGCCACCATGCTCCGGGGGGGCGCCTTTAAGCCCCGCACCTCCCCATACTCCTTCCAGGGCCTGGGGGAGACCGGCCTGGAGTATCTGAAGGCCGCCCGGGCGGAGACCGGCCTGCCCATTGTCACCGAGCTGATGGATATCACCCAGCTGCCTCTGTTCAAGGACGTTGACGTCATTCAGATCGGCGCCCGGAACATGCAGAACTTCGACCTTTTAAAGGCGGTGGGCCACCAGGATAAACCTGTAATGATTAAACGGGGCATGTCCGCCACCTATGAGGAGTGGCTCATGAGCGCTGAATATGTCATGGCCGGGGGGAACGAGAACGTCATCCTCTGCGAGCGGGGCATCCGCACCTTCGAGAGCTACACCCGCAACACCCTGGACCTGGCGGCCATACCTGTCCTGCGCAAGCTGACCCACCTGCCCGTCATCATCGACCCCAGCCACGCCACCGGAAAATACTGGCTGGTGGAGCCTCTGGCGATGGGGGCGGTGGCTATCGGAGCGGACGGACTGCAGATCGAGGTCCACAACGACCCCGCCCACGCCCTGTGCGACGGCCCCCAGTCCCTGAAGCCAGATGCCTTCGACCCCCTGGCAAAAAAGCTGCTGGCCCTCCACGACTGGCTGAAGACCCGGGAGGGCTGAGGGATGAGGGTAGGGATTGTGGGCCTGGGCCTGATGGGGGGCTCTATGGCCAAGAGCATCAAAAACCGCACCGGCCACACCGTATACGGCGTCGATCTGGACCAGGAGACCATGCTGCTGGCCCGGATGTGCGGGGCCATCGACGGCCCGCTGGACGGGGAGACCCTGCCCCGGTGCGACCTGATTTTGGTTGCGATCCGGCCTCAGGCGGCGGTGGACTGGGTGAGGGAGCACGCCCCTCGGATTTCCAGGTCCGCCATTCTGGTGGACCTGTGCGGCGTGAAGCGGGTGGTGGTGGAGCAGATCGCCCCCATCGCCGAGGAGCACGGCTTCGCCTATATCGGCGGCCACCCCATGGCGGGCAGGGAGCGGGGGGGCTTTACCTCCTCCGCCGACGACCTGTATGTGGGGGCCTCCATGATCCTCACCCCGGACAAGCGCACCGACATGAAGCTGCTGGAGACCCTCCAGGCCTTCTTCCTGGACCTGGGCTTTGCCCGGCTCACCTTCTCCCAGCCGGAGGAGCACGACCGGATTATCGCCTTCACCTCCCAGCTGGCCCACATCGTGTCCAGCGCCTATGTCAAGTCCCCCGAGGCCCAGCGCCGCCGGGGCTTCTCCGCCGGGAGCTTCAAGGACATGACCCGGGTGGCCCGGCTGGACGAGGACATGTGGACCGAGCTGTTCCTGGATGACGCGGACTTCCTCACCGGGGAGCTGGGGGTCCTCATCGGCCACCTGGAGGAGTACCGGGAGGCCTTGGAGGCCAGAGACGCCCGACGCCTTCACGACCTGCTCAGGGAGGGCCGGGAGCTGAAGGCCACCGCCGGGGGGAATTGATTGAACCACTGTAGGGCGCGACGACCCCGGCGCGCCGCCCGTTGACCAATGCACATAAAACGGCGCGCCGAGTCGTCGCGCCCTACACACAAATCATAAAAAGGAGCGTCCCAATATGTCCATCCAGACTATCCACGTCCACACCCGGCCGGAGTACGACGTGACCATCGGTCCCGGCCTGTTAAAGGAGTGCGGCCAGCGGCTGAAGGAGGTTCTGCCCCTGTGCCATATGGCGGTAGTCACCGACAGCAACGTGGCCCCCCTGTACCTGGAGACGGTAAAGTCCAGCCTGGAGGCTACGGGCTTCCAGGTCAGCACCTACGCCTTCCCCGCCGGGGAGGGGAGCAAGAATTTCGACACCCTGTCCAAGATCCTGGAGTTCCTGGCGGAGGAGCAGCTCACCCGCACCGACTGCGTGGCCGCCCTGGGCGGCGGCGTCACCGGGGACATGGCGGGGCTGGCCGCCGCGCTGTACCTCCGGGGGGTGAAATACGTCCAACTGCCCACCACCCTGCTCTCGGCGGTGGACTCCTCCGTGGGGGGCAAGACGGCCATCGACCTGTCCGCCGGGAAAAACCTGGCCGGAGCCTTTCTCCAGCCCTCCGCCGTCATCTGCGACACCGACTGCCTCAAGACCCTGCCCCCCAAAGTCTTTGCGGACGGGGTGGCGGAGGCGCTCAAGACGGCGGTGCTGTGCAGCGAGGAGCTGTTCGCCCACATGGAGTCAGGACTGAGCGTGTCTGAGCTGGAGGAGATCATCGCCCAGTGCGTGGCGTTCAAGGCTGGGGTCGTGGAGCGGGACGAAAAGGAGCAGGGGGAGCGGAAGCTGCTCAACCTGGGCCACACCATCGGCCACGCCATCGAGAAGTGCAGTGATTTCACCATCCCCCACGGCCACGCCGTGGCGGCGGGACTGGCCATCATGGCCCGGGCCACAGAGAACCTGGGGTGGCTGACGGATGAGGCAAAGCAGGTCTTTGAGGAGGGACGCATCGAGAGCGCTGTGGAGACGCTTGGACTGCCCTCTTCCACAGAGTATCCCCCTGAGGCCCTGGCGAAAGCCGCCCTGTCCGATAAAAAGCGGGCGGGGGACTCCATCACCATCGTGGTGCCCTGCAAGATCGGCCGCTGTGAGCTGAAAACTATCCCTGTGACCGAGCTGCAATCCGTTATCGAAGCGGGGTGGGCGCTGGAATGAACATCCGCATCACCCCCGGTCCTCTGGAGGGGACCGTCACCCCGCCCCCCAGCAAGTCGATGGCCCACCGGGCCATACTGGCCGCGGCGCTGACCAACGAGACCAGCATCATTCATAATATCGCCCTCTCCCAGGACATTGAGGCCACCCTGCGGTGTGTCAGCGCCCTGGGTGGTACGTGGAAACAGGAGGGGGACACCCTGTACGTCAGTGGGGTCTGGCACAGGGAGTGGGATCCCGCCGGGCTGCCCTGCCTCGACTGCGGGGAATCCGGCTCCACCCTCCGCTTCATGATCCCCATTGCGCTGACGCTGGAAAACGGAGGCGTGTTCACCGGCCGGGGCCGGCTGATGGAGCGGCCCCAGAAGCCCTACTTCGACATTTTCGACGAGAAGGGCATCTCCTATGAACAAAAGGACGGGGGCCTCACCCTTCGGGGGGAGCTGACTCCCGGGGAGTACCGTCTCCCAGGCAACGTGTCCAGCCAGTTCGTCACCGGACTGCTCTACGCCCTGCCCCTGCTGGCGGGGGACAGCGAGATCGTCCTTACCTCCCCCCTGGAGAGTGCCGGATATGTCATTATGACGGAGAATGCACTGGAAAAGTTTGGAATTATCGCAGAAGAACAGGACACCGGCTGGATTGTCCCCGGCGGGCAAACCTATCAGCCCTGCGACCTCACTGTGGAAGCGGACTGGTCACAAGCCGCGTTCTGGTATGCCGCAAGATTTCTGGGTAATCCGGTAGATATTTCCGGTATGCCGAAGTATTCATGCCAGGGCGACCGGAAATTGGGTTGGTTCTATCGAAGATTGGAAAAACCAAAAAACATGGGCTTTCCCGTCTCCGACTGCCCCGACCTGGTCCCCCCCCTGGCGGCTATGGCAGCGCTGCGGGAGGGTTACACCACCTATATGAGCGGCGCAGCTCGCCTGCGCATCAAGGAGAGCGACCGGCTGGCCTCTGTGACCCAGGTGCTCAACGCCCTGGGGGCTCAGGTGGAGGAGGGGCTGGACTTCCTCAAGATCACAGGCCGGGACAGCCTGACAGGCGGCGTGACGGTGGACTGCTGCAACGACCACCGCATCGCCATGATGGCGGCCATTGCCGCCACCCGCTGTAAAGAGCCCGTCACCCTGCTGGGGGCGGAATGCGTGCAAAAATCCTACCCCAATTTCTGGGAGGAGTACAAGCGGTTGGGAGGTATTTTCGATGTCCTCTGAGTTTGGCAAGATTTTAAAGGTGTCCGTCTTTGGACAGTCCCACGGGACGGCCATCGGGGTCAACATCGACGGCCTGCCCGCCGGGGAGGAGATCGACCTGGAGGAGCTCCAGCGCTTTCTGGACCGGCGCAGGCCGGGGAAGAGCCCCCTGTCCACCGCCCGGAAGGAGGGGGACGTGCCCGAGTTTCTCTCCGGTCTGCTGGACGGAAAAACCTGCGGCGCGCCCCTGTGCGCCGTCATCCGGAACAGCGACCAGCACTCCGGCGACTATGCGGAGCTGGCCGACAAGCCCCGGCCCGGCCACGCCGACTACACCGCCTGGGTGAAGTGGAAGGGGCATGCCGACATGCGGGGGGGCGGCCACTTCTCCGGCCGGCTGACGGCGCCCCTGTGCATCGCCGGGGGGATCGCCAAACAGATTCTGGCCCGGCGGGGGATTTACGTGGGAGCCCACCTGTGGTCCGTGGGGGGCTATCTGGACGCCCCCCTTCCGGACTGCCCCGCCCCGGAGCTGTTTGAGGCCGTCGCCGCGAAGCCCTTCCCTGTGCTGAACGATAAGAACGGTGAGCTCATGCAAAAGCTGATTGAGCGGGCCAGACAGGAGCTGGACTCGGTGGGGGGCGTTGTCGAGTGCGCCGCCATCGGCGTCCCTCCCGGCCTGGGGGACCCCATGTTCGACGGGGTGGAGAACCGCCTGGCGGCAGCACTGTTCGGCATCCCCGCCGTCAAGGGGGTGGAGTTCGGCGAGGGCTTCACTGCCCCCTATCTCCACGGCTCCCAGAACAACGACGCCTTTGCGGTGGAGGACGGCAGGGTCGTCACCACGACCAACCACGCCGGGGGCATCCTGGGGGGGATTGCCACAGGGATGCCTGTCATCCTGCGGGCGGCGTTCAAGCCCACCCCGTCCATCGGACAGATACAGAAAACCGTCAGCTTGTCCGCGATAAGAAATACAGACTTGCAAATCCACGGCCGTCACGACCCCTGCATCGCCCACCGGGCGGTCCCGGTGGTGGAGGCGGTGACCGCCGCCGTACTGTTAGACTTACTGTTGGAGGGAAATCATGGAACTTTCTGAGATTCGCACCAAAATTGACGCGGTAGACGACCAGCTGCTGGCCCTCTTCCTGGAGCGCATGGAGCTGAGCGAGGCGGTGGCCGCCTACAAAAACGAGCACAAGCTGCCCATTTTGAACAAGGCCCGGGAGCGGGAGATTCTGGCCAAGGTCACCCAGAAGGCGGGGGACAAGGAGCGCTACGCCTACCACCTGTACTCCACCCTCTTTGAGCTGGCCCGGTCCCGGCAGGCGGAGCTGATCTCCGCCCCCACCAAGGTGGCCCGGCGGATCAAGGCCGCCCTGGAAAAAAACAGCGAGGTGTTCCCCCAGACGGGCATGGTGGCCTGCCAGGGGGTGGAGGGGGCCAACTCTCAGGTGGCCTGCGACCGGCTGCTCCCCCGGGGAAGCATCGTCTATGTGAAGAGCTTTGGGGCGGTGGTGTCCGCCGTGGAGTCCGGGCTGTGCAGGTTCGGGGTCCTGCCCATCGAAAACAGCTCCAACGGCTCGGTCCGGGCGGTGTATCAGCTCCTCCAGGAGCACGACCTGTCGGTGGTCCGGTCCACCCGGCTGTGCATCCGCCACGAGCTGCTGGCCCTGCCCGGGGTGAAGCAGGAGGAGATCACCGAGATTTACTCCCACGAGCAGGCCATCGGCCAGTGCTCCAAATTCCTGGGCGGGCTGAAGGATGTGAAGGTGATCCCCTGCGGCAACACCGCCCTGGCGGCCAAGCTGGTGGCCGAGAGCGGGAACCGCCATGCCGCCGCCATCTCCTCCCACGCCTGCGCCGAGCTCTACGGCCTGGAGTGCGTCAACAGCGCCATCCAGGACAGCGACAACAACTACACCCGCTTCATCTGCGTCACCAGGGAGCCCACCATTTATGCCGGAGCCAATAAGATCAGCCTGATTATCGCCCTGAACAACAAGCCGGGCGCTCTGTATGAGGTGCTGTCCAAGCTGGCCGCCCTGGATGTGGACATGACCAAGCTGGAGTCGTGCCCGGTGGCGGGGAGCGACTTTGAGTTCGTCTTTTTCCTGGAGCTGGAGGCCAGCGTGAAGGACCCCAGCGTCCGGGCCATGCTGGAGGAGATGGAGCGCTCCTGCGCCCAGTTCCAGTTTTTGGGCAACTACGCGGAAGTGTGAGCCATGGGAGAGAAAATCTACGGCCTGCTGGGGCGAAAGCTGGGCCACAGCTGGTCGGTCCCTATCCACCAGGCCCTGGGCTGTGAGGATTACTGCCTCATCGAGCTGGAGCCGGAGGAGCTGGGCTCCTTTCTCCGGCGGGAGGATATCGGTGGGCTGAACGTCACCATCCCCTACAAGCGGGACGTGATGGCCTTCTGCGATGTCATCGACGAGGGCGCAAAGGCCATCGGCAGCGTGAACACCATCGTGCGCCGGGGCGGGAAGCTCTGCGGCTACAACACCGATATCGACGGCTTTGTGTACATGCTCCACCGGGCGCGCATCTCCCTTGTGGGGAAAAAGGTGGTCGTGCTGGGCAGCGGGGGGGCCTCTCTCACCGCCCAGGCTGCCGCAAGGCGGAAGGGGGCACGGGAGGTCGTGGTGATCTCCCGCTCGGGCCCGGACAACTACGGGAATCTGGCGGAGCGCCACGGGGACGCAGAGGTCTTGATCAACACCACCCCCGTAGGCATGTGGCCCAACATGGACGGCCAGCCGGTGGATTTGACCTGCCTGCCCAGCCTGGAGGCGGTGGCTGATGTCGTCTACAATCCCGGCCGGACCGATCTGCTCCTCCAGGCGGAGGAACTGAACCGGGCGGACCCGGGCTGGCAGGAGGATATAAGCCGCGGTCTGTCGCCGGAGGAGGCCCGGCGGCGCATCCGCTGGACCGGGGGCCTGCCCATGCTGGTGGCCCAGGCGGTGCGGGCGGAGGAGCTGTTTTTTGACCGCTCTGTCCCTGCGGAGGAGACCGAGAAGATCATCGCTCGGCTCTGGCATAACCGGACCAACATCGTCCTGGTGGGGATGCCCGGCTGCGGCAAGAGCTCGGTGGGCCGGGCGCTGGCAAAGCGCTCCGGAAAGCCCTTCGTGGACCTGGACGGGGAGATCGTCCGCCGGGCGGGCAAGCCCATCCCCGACATCTTTGCCCAGGACGGGGAGGGGGCCTTCCGGGAGCTGGAGAGCCAGGTGCTGGCCGAGGCCTGCGCCCGGGGCGGCCAGGTTATCGCCACCGGCGGCGGGGCCGTCCTGCGGGAGGAAAACCGCCGGGCCATGCGCCGCACGGGGCGGGTCTATTTCCTGCGGCGGAAGCTGGCCCTGCTGCCCACCGACGGCCGGCCTCTTTCCCAGGGCGGAAGTCTGGAGGAGATGTACCGGGCCCGGAGACCCCTGTACTCCGCCGCCGCCGATGTGGTGATTGACAACAGTGTGCCGCTGGAGGAGACTGCCGCCCTGATTTGGGATGATTTCCAAAACCAGTAAATAATACCCGCCTGCTGGAAGCAGGCGGGTATTGCTTTATCTGCCCAGGAGGGACAGGTAGTCGTCAGAGGAGAAATTGGGGAAGGAGTAGAGCACCACCACGGCGTCGATGCTGTTGTCCTCCACATAGCCCTTGATGCTGTTCATATTGTAGCGCAGGTCAAAGAGGTGGATTTCCGAAAAGCGCTCCGTGAGGAAGGGGGCCAGAGAGTCGGAGTAGGAGTCCCGGATCAGGAGCAGCTTAGGGGCTTCGGTGTGCTCCGTCTCGATGATACACAGGGGCTGGTTGCCCCCCAGGAAGTAGGCGTATTTGTTCTTGACCTCCAGGAAGCTGTCCACATAGAGGGAACCCTCCTCGGGCATCCCCTTGGGGTAGGCGGTCACCTTGAGCCCCTGGTCCGGAACATAGGTGTCAATGGAGTCCGGGGGCAGCCAGCGCACCCCGGAGGAGGAGAACAGAGTGCCGTAAAACTGGTCGGTAACGGTGTTTTTCTGATAATCACCCAGCTCCAGGGTCTCCATGCCCATGGCCTCCAGGAGGGCGTTGGCCCCGTAGAAGGCCCCCAGGCTGGTCCAGTGGTGGTCGGTGCGGTAGTAGATGTCCTCCCCGCTGTGGGGGGCGAGGGCCCTGTACAGGTCCACGGTGGCGGCTCCGGTGGAGAAGTACAGCCTGTCGATGATGCCCTTCTCGTCCGCCGTGGGGGCCCCCTTTGGGAGGCGGTCCTGCCAAATTTCTGCGGCGGAGGGGATCAGACCAAAGTACACCGGAACGGGCACGTTGCCCGCCAGAGCGTCCACATAGCCCATCTTCTTGTCCAGCTCCGCCGGGTCGGGGGTGTCCACCCGGCTGATGAGGGAGTTCTGGGCGGCGAAATATACGCCGTTGTTCTCCTTCTTGCCGGACAGACGCTCGCTCCAGGCTTTGGCGGCCACCCAGAAGTCCCGGCCCACAATGTGGTCGGAGACATAGTTCTCCGCCTCCTCCATGAATTTGCCGCTGCCCAGGGCCTCCAGCGACAGCTTGGGGGGCTTTTGGGGGTAGCGGTTCTCCAGGGGAAGGAAGTCCTTGTCGGGCAGCAGCAGGCTGACCGCCGACATGCAGCTGATGAAGGCGCAGAACAGGACGGTGAGAAAAACACTGAATTTTTTGGACATGGAGAGACCTCCTTGTAGGGGGCGGCCTCTGTGCCGCCCCGCTTAGTGTGCGGAGAGGAACGGGGCGGCGCGGAGGCTTCCCCTGCTCAGAAATTAGAATACAGGAAGGGGTTGTAGGTGCCGTCCACCAGGTAGGCGGTGCATGCCAGCAGCCCGGCGGCCACCAGCAGGGTACACACCGCATATTGGGCCCGTCTGCCCATAGTGCGATAGACCGCCCGGCCCAGCGGGGTGGAGGCCGCCGCTGCCACGCACAGGATGGGCAGGTAGCTGGTCAGACAGTAGCCGAAGGACATGTCCGCCAGAGGGACACCGCCCAGGCCGAACATAACCTTCAGATAGGCGCCCAGGTGGGAGAAGTCCTCAATGGCGAAGATGGCCCAGCTCACCATGACGAAGAACATGGTGTACACATGCCCCACCAGGGCTGGAGCCCTCTCCAGGGGCCTTAGCAGGAAGAACTTCTCCACCATCAGCAGGGCGAAGAAGTACAGCCCCCAGCACAAAAAGTTCCAGCTGGCCCCGTGCCAGATGCCGGTGGCCGCCCAGACCACAAAGAGGTTGAACATCCACCGGGGCTTGGAGCAGCGGTTGCCCCCCAGAGGGATATACAGATACTCCCGGAACCAGGTGCTCAAAGAGATGTGCCACCGCCGCCAGAACTCGGTGACGCTTTTGGAGATATAGGGGTAGTTGAAGTTGGGCAGAAACTCAAAGCCCAGCATCCGTCCTAAACCCACGGCCATGTCGGAATAGCCGGAGAAGTCGAAGTAAATCTGGAAGGTGAAGGCCAGCACTCCCAGCCAGGCCCCGGCCACCGTCAGCTGTTCGGGGGCCATAGCCTTATAGCTGTCCCACAGCATCCCCACGTTGTTGGCAATGAGCAGCTTTTTTCCCAGACCCACCATGAGAATCTGCACTCCGGAGGCGAATTTCTCGGTGGAGCAGGTCCGCTCATTGATCTGGTCTCCCAGGTCCTTGTACTTGATGATGGGGCCGGCGATGAGCTGAGGGAAGAGGGTGACAAAGGTGCCGAAGTTGAGGATGGACCGCTGTGCCCGGGCGTCTCCACGGTACACGTCGATGGTGTAGCTCATGGTCTGGAAGGTGTAGAAGGAGATGCCGATGGGCAGGTGGAAGGGAATAGGCTCCATAAACGGGATGCGGATATACTGGATGATGGGCATAAACTCCAGCCCCGCGGCGGCAAAGCTGCCGGCGATAAAGTTCCAGTACTTGAAGAAGCACAGCAGAAGCAGATTGAAGATAATGGAGGAGGTCACCGCCATTTTGGCCCCTCTGTCGTTCCCCTTCGCCTTACAACGCTCCACAAGCAGGCCGTGGGTGTAGTCGATGGCGGTGGACAGGAACATAATCACAACGTAGATCCGCTCCCCCCACCAGTAGAAGAACAGGGAGGCGGTCAGCAGCACCACGTTGCGCAGCTTTCGCGGCACCATATAGTACACTGCCAGGGTGAGGGCCAGAAAATAAAACATGAAAATAGGGGTGGAAAAGACCATAGCAGGGGCCTCCTCGAAGAAATTCTTTCCAGGCAAGGGCCAAAAGCCTCCCTCCGCAAAGGGAGGGGGACCGCCGCCGAAGGCGGTGGTGGAGGGTTTTCCTTATGAAGACCCCCCCAGTCACGGCTCCGCCGTGCCAGCCCCCTTGCGAAGGGGGCCTTCCTGCGGGGAACGGGGAAAGGGCCCGCCCGTCAGGGCGGACCCCATAGAATCCTAGGATACCTTAAAACAGGGCATTAAATTCGCTGACGATGTCGTCGCAGTTCTCGTGGACAATCATCATCACATAATTGCCATTGGTGACGATGCGGGAGTTGTTTTCCCACTGGTCCATAGCCATGGGGTACTGAGCGCCCCCAGGGCCGTTGCCGTCGCCCACCATATAGTCGATGCGGGCCTGGAAAATGGCCTTCACGGCGTCCACGTCCTTGCTGTCCTTTACCTGGACCAGGCCGAACTCGCCGTTGTTCATGGATATCATGCACACATAGACCAGCATCTGCTCAGCGCTGATGTCAGACATGCCAGCGTACATCATATCCAAAATATCTTTGTCCGCCAGCTCCAGATAGCCGAACTCATACTTGCCGATGGTGGCGTCGTAGAAGGCCTGGAGATCCACCTTGGCGGCGGAGGAGCTGCCGGAACCGCTGGAGGAGCCGGGGGTGGAGGTGTCGGGCTTGGGATCGGGCTTCGGCTCAGGCTTCTGCTCGGGCTTAGTCTCCTCCTTCCAGTCACAAGCTACGGAGACGATGACCTGGGAGGCGCCGTCGCACTGCACCGTAACGCCCGCCTTGCCGGGGGCCACGGCGGTGATCAGGCCCTTGCCGTCCACGGTGATGATCTTTTCATCGCTGGAAGTGAACGTGACCTTGCCGCCCTCGGGGGAGATCTGGGCCTTGAGCTGGAAGGTAGCTCCCGCCTTGTTCAGGGTGACCTCGGTCTTGTTCAGGGTAATGGTGACCGCCCCGGGCTCAGAGACATCCCCCTCGCTGCCGGAGCCGCTGGGGTCAGAGCCGTCAGGCTGGGGGGAGGCATCGGGCTGGCTGGAGCTGGCGCCGGAGTTGTCAGCGGAGCTGCTGCTCCCCGGATTGGAGGAGCCGCTGCCGCTGTCCTTTCCGCCGCAGGCGGCCAGGGACAGAACCATGGCGGCGGCCAGAACGGCCGCAAAGATACGTCTTTTCATAGTAAGTAAACTCCTTTTCTTGTTGGGGTTAATATCAGACCCTCTTTTGGGGTTCTGAGAGCTTTGACGAGAGAAGGCAAAAAAGGTTCCCGGGTTTTTAAAAAAATTTTTGAACGGAAGTATTATACTGCCTTTTTTCGACGCTGGCAAGAGAAGCGAAAATTTTTTAATACCCTCTTGACAGGGGGCGTAAAGAGGAGTATCATAAAATCAACATATGAACAAATGCTCACACATTAAAGATAAAAGGAGGCCCATATGGAGAATAGAACTGTCCCCTGCTGTGAGGAGCCCTGCGTCCATGCCGAAGCGGTGGAGAAGGTCTGCGGCCAGCTTCCTCCCGACGAGCAGCTCTACGACCTGGCTGAGCTGTTTAAAATCTTCGGAGACAGCACCCGGGTGAAGATTCTGTACGCCCTGCTGGAGTCAGAGCTGTGCGTGTGCGACATCGCCAAGCTGATGGTGGTCACCCAGTCCGCCGTGTCCCATCAGCTGCGGGTGCTGAAAAACAGCAAGCTGGTAAAATTCCGCCGGGAGGGTAAAACGGTGTATTACTCCCTGGCCGACGACCACGTCATCCACATTCTGGCCCAGGGCATGGAGCATGTTCTGGAGTAGGGCGCGACGACCCGGCGCGCCGCTCTATTATAATGACCCCGGCGCGCCGTTTTCCGAGGGTGCATCGTTCTCTAGGGGCGGGCCGAGTCGTCCCGCCCTACAAAATTTTTTAGAGAGAAAAGTTCAAAATCAGAAAGGAAGTATTACCATGAAAAAGACCTTTAAGCTCATCGACCTGGACTGCGCCAACTGCGCCGCCAAGATGGAGACCGCCATTAAGAAGCTCCCCGGCGTCACCGGCGCCTCAGTTTCCTTCATGGCGCAGAAGATGACCATCGAAGCGGACGATGTGGATGCCGTGATGAAAGATGTGGTAAAGTGCTGCAAAAAGGTGGAGCCGGACTGCGAGATTGTGCTGTGAGCACCTTCTGGGATCGGGTGGCCTGGCTGTACGACCTGGTGGAGCGGAGCAACCGGGCGGTAAACGCCGCCGCCGCGGCCCGGGCGGCCGGGCTGGTTCCCAAGGGGGCCCGTGTGCTGGACTGCGCCGCCGGGACGGGGGAGTTTTCCCTGGCGGCGGCGGAGCGGGCGGAGACGGTGCTGTGCACCGACCAGTCCCTGCCCATGCTGGACCGGGCCCGGAAAAAGGCAAAAAAGCGGGGGCTGACCAACATCACCTTCGCCCGGCGGGATATCACCGCCCTGCCCGACCCGGACGGCAGCTTTGACGCGGTCATTGCCGCCAATGTCCTCCATCTGCTCCCACAACCTGAAAAGGCGGTGGAGGAGCTGTGGCGGGTCGCCGCCCCCGGCGGACGGCTCATCCTGCCCACCTACCTACAAGGGAGGGTGGGGACGGCCTATGGGACCATGATTAAAATCTATCAGGGTGTGGGCTTCCACTATGAGCACGCCTTCACACCGGAGACCTACCGGATGCTTCTGGAGGGTCTCGGGCTGGCCCCGGTGGTTCTGGAGGTCATTCCGGGGCGGGTGCCAGAGGGGATCGCCCTGCTGGAAAAGCCCGTGTAGGGGCGGATATACCCGCAGGGGGTACGCCACATCCGCCTGTTGAAATCAGATCAATTTATCGCGGGCGGCTGATAGCCGCCCCTACGAAATGAGGCATTAACTATGACACGAAAGCAGAAAAAGATGCTCTGGCGCATTATCACAGCGGCGGCGCTGTTTGTAATCTGCCTTTTCCTGCCCCTAACAGGTCTGGCCCGGCTGGCGGCGTTCCTTGTCCCCTACTTGATCGTGGGCTGGGACGTCCTCTGGAAGGCCATCCGCAATATCAAAAACGGCCAGGTCTTTGATGAGAACTTTCTCATGTCGGTGGCCACCATCGGGGCGCTGCTGATCGGCGAGTACCCCGAGGCGGTGGCGGTGATGCTGTTCTACCAGGTGGGGGAGCTGTTCCAGAATGTGGCCGTCTCCCGGTCCCGGCAGTCCATCTCGGCCCTGATGGACATCCGCCCCGACTGCGCCAACATAGAGCGGGATGGTCAGCTGGTCCAGGTGGACCCGGAGGAGGTGGCGGTGGGAGACGTGATCGTCATCAAGGCCGGGGAGCGGGTGCCCCTGGACGGCACCGTGCTGGAGGGGGCCTCCGCCCTGGACACCGCCGCCCTCACCGGCGAGTCTCTGCCCCGGGACGTGGCTGTGGGGGACGAGGTAATCTCCGGCTGCGTCAACCTGTCCGGCCTGCTCCATGTGCAGGTGAGCAAGCCCTTCGGCCAGTCCACCGTGGCCCGGATTTTGGACCTGGTGGAGAACTCCAGCGAGAAAAAGGCCCAGGCGGAGCACTTTATCACCAAATTCGCCCGGTACTACACCCCCGCCGTGGTCTTTGCTGCCCTGGCTCTGGCGGTAATCCCCTCCCTGCTGGACGGCCAGTGGGGCACCTGGGTGCCCCGGGCTCTGAACTTCCTGGTGGTGTCCTGTCCCTGTGCCCTGGTGATTTCCATCCCCCTCAGCTTTTTCGGCGGGATCGGCGGGGCCTCCAAGCAGGGCATTCTGGTGAAGGGGAGCAACTACCTGGAGGCCCTGGCTCAGGCGAGGGTGGTGGTCTTTGACAAGACAGGCACCCTCACGCAGGGCCGGTTTGCCGTCACAGCCGTCCACCCGGAGGGGATGGAGGAGAAGGAACTGCTGGAGCTGGCCGCCCTGGCGGAGCAGTTCTCCACCCATCCCATCTCCAAATCTATTGTGGCCGCCTGGGGCGGAGCGCCTGACCAGGAGCGGGCCGCGGAGGTGGAGGAGATCGCCGGCCACGGCGTCCGGGCGGTGATCGACGGCCGGACTGTGCTGGCGGGCAACAGGAAGCTGATGGACCGGGAAGAAATCCCCGTCACTGTTGACCACGACCACCCCGGCACCGTCATCCACGTGGCGGTGGAGGGGAGATACGCCGGCCACCTGGTCATCGCCGACCAGCCCAAGGCCACCTCCGCCCAGGCGGTGGCGGAGCTGAAGGCGGCGGGGGTGCGGCAGACCGTCATGCTCACCGGCGACGCCCAGGGGGCCGCCCAGGCGGTGGCGGAGCAGCTGGGGCTGGACCAGTTCTACGCCCAGCTCCTCCCGGCGGACAAGGTGGAGCGGGTGGAGGCCCTGCTGGAGAAGAAGCGCCCCAAGGAGAAGCTGGTTTTTGTTGGGGACGGCATCAACGACGCCCCCGTCCTCTCCCGGGCGGACATCGGGGTAGCTATGGGGGCCCTGGGCTCCGACGCGGCCATCGAGGCGGCGGACATCGTCCTCATGGACGACGACCTGTTAAAGCTCCCGGCGGCGGTGCGCATCGCCACTCAAACCCTGGCCATCGTCCGGCAGAACGTGGTCTTTGCCCTGGGTGTGAAGCTGCTGGTGCTGGTGCTGTCCGCTGTGGGCCGTGCCAACATGTGGGCCGCCGTATTCGCCGACGTGGGGGTGTCCGTGCTTGCCATTCTCAACGCCAGCCGGATGCTGAGAGCAAAATAGACGAAGATTCCCTCCCATTTGGGAGGGAATTTTGTTGCAGTCGGCGGCTTCCAGTGATATAATACATTTCCTTGTCTCTGTCCCAACCTCAAAACCGATGAAACAAGGAGGAAACGAACATGAGAGAAATTGACCCAGTCCGGACCAAACGGGCGGAGGCCTTCGGGCTATGGATGAACGCCCCCATGCCCATGGTGACCCTGTTCAAGACCCTGGACGTTACCCCTCTGGTGCGGTGGAGCCACAAGTATCACTGCAAATTCAACATGCTCATGTGCTGGTGCATCGGGAAGGCGGCGTCCCAGGTGGAGGAGTTTTTCCTGCTGCCGGTGGGGGACAAGCTGATGGAGTACGACCGTCTGGCGGTGAGCACCGTGGTGGACCTTGGGGACGGGGAGATCAGCACCTGCGACATCCCCTTCACACCGGATTTGGCGCGGTTTGAGCAGGACTACCTGGAGCTGACCGGCCAGGTCCGGGAGACCCGCCGGTCCCACGACCTGGGGGACTGCATGGTCATCGGCACCTCTGCCCTGGTCCAGACCGAGTTGGATGGGGCGGTGAACATCTACGCCGGGTGCTACAACAACCCCTTCCTGATTTGGGGAAGGGTCCGGAGGAGGGGCTTCAAATCCGTTCTGCCCGTCTCCTTCCAGTTCCACCACACCCAGATGGACGGGGCCCACGCCGCCGCCTTTCTGGAGGGGCTGCGGCAGCAGATCAAGGGGCTGTCAGCCTGATTCGGGAGTGTCCTTTCCGCAGATTTTATGTAGGGGCCGGGCTCCGCCCCGGCCCGTCCCCCGGAGCATAAGCGGTCCCAGAAGAGCGGGGCGGCGCGGAGGCCGCCCCCTACTTGATTAAATGCGCCTTTAGGACACTTCCCCTGACTCCAGGGGCCCTTGACATAGGGGTGGGTATCATGGTAGAATAACGGTATAAAAGGGCACTGCAATAAGCGGTCAGCCTGTGCAGTAAAGTCTAAGTGTTAAACCCAGACAGCCGTCACTTGGCCGAGTGGCGGCTGTCCCATTTTACCTTTATTGTCACGGTTATCCCGCGCAGATGAAAAGTAATCGTCAGGGGCATTTGCCTAACCTCCTTTACGGAGGACTTGGCTGACCGCCTATCGTTTTCCCGTGTTTATGCAGTGCCCTGGTCCCTTGCAGGGACCAGGGCCATTTTATCATATGGTGCTGTTTTCTGTCAAGAAAGAGGGCTTGTCTTACATATCCACCACCAGCAGGGCATACATGCAGCAGTCGAAGATTCTGCCCCGCTTGCAGGCCCCGCAGCGCATGATGCCCTCCAGGGTGAAGCCGGCCTTCTCCAGCACCCGGCGGGAGGCAGCGTTGTGGGCGAAGGGCTCGGCGTAGATGCGGACCAGGTCGTCCCACCGCTCGGCGCCCTCCTCGCAGATCTGTTGGACGGCCCGGGTCATGATGCCCTTGCCCCAGTAGTCCTCGGCCAGCCAGTAGCCCAGCTCGGCGGTCATACAGTACACGTCGCTGCCCAGGCACAGGGCGATGCTTCCTGCCGCGCGGCCGTCGATCTCGATGGCCCGGAAGAGCTGTTTCTCCTCGTCCGCCGCGATACAGCTTTCAATAAATGCCTCAGCGTCGGTGCGGATATAGGGGTAGGGAAAGACGTTGCGCAGATTGCGGGCGATCTTATCGTTGTTGGCGTACCGCAGCACGTCCTCCACATCCTCCCGCCGCCAGGGGCGCAGAATGAAATCCATATTTATTCCTCCTCTAAAGGGCGTGCCGGGACCGTCGCGCCCCTACATTAATTTACGGCTCCTCCCAGGGCTCCCGGTGCGGTTTCCAGCCCTCCACCAGAGGCCCCAGTTGACCGATGACCTTGGGGGGGCAGGTGGCTGTCACGTCGATGGTCTCACCATAGTCCACCTTCTCCACCTTGGCCTCCAGATAGAGCTTGTCCAGCAGACCGCCCCGGTCGTAGGGCAGGTGGATGGTCACCTTCCGGGCCCCGTTGTCCAGCACCTGCCCGATGGCGGCCAGCAGGTCGGGGACTCCCTCCCCGGTTTTGGCGGAGATGGACACCCTGTCCTCCCCATGGGGGCGGATATCCCCCGTCCACAGGTCGCACTTGTTAAAAACTTCGATGCGGGGGGTCTCGTTGGCCCCCAGCTCCTGGATGAGCTGGTCCACCACCTCCGCCTGCTCCTGCCACTGGGGGCTGGAGGAGTCGATGACATGGAGGAGCAGGTCGGCGTACTCCAGCTCCTCCAGGGTTGCCTTAAAGGCCTCCACCAGGTGGTGGGGCAGCTTGCGGATGAACCCCACCGTGTCAGACAGCAGGACGGTGCAGGTGTCGGAGATTTCCAGCGTCCGGGTGGTGGTGTCCAGGGTGTCAAAGAGGCGGTTGTTGGCGGGGATTTCCGCCCCGGTGAGGTAGTTGAGCAGGGTGGACTTGCCCGCGTTGGTGTAGCCCACGATGGCCACCACGGGGACCTCGTTTTTGATCCGCCGCTCCCGCTGGGTGGCCCGCACCCGGCGCACATCCTTCAGCTCGCTCTCCAGCTTGGCGATCTTCCGGCCCAGAATCCGCCGGTCGGACTCCAGCTGGGTCTCGCCGGGGCCCCGGGTGCCGATGGCCCCCTCCTGGCGCTCCAGGTGCTTCCACATGCCCAGCAGTCGGGGCAGGAGATACTTGTACTGGGCCAGCTCCACCTGGAGCCGGCCCTCTTTGGTACGGGCACGCTGGGCGAAGATGTCCAGGATCAGGGCGGAGCGGTCCAGCACGCTGACCTTGAGCTCCTCGGCCAGGTTGCGCTGCTGGGAGGGGGACAGGGGGTTGTCGAAGATGACCATGTCGGCGTCTGACGCCTCCACCAGCTCCCTCACCTCGGCCGTCTTGCCCTCGCCGATGAAGGTGCGGGGGTCGGGGCTGTCCTTGGACTGGGTCACCACCCCCACGCACTGCCCTCCCGCCGTCTCCAGCAGGGCGGCCAGCTCCTCCATGCTCTCCTCGTCCGCGTTCTCCTCCCGGCTGAGGCTGAAGGCGTTCAGCCCCACCAGGACGGCGCGGTTAAATTGTGTTTTCTCAATATCTGGCATATAGGTTAAATTTCCTCGTTTCTGTTTAAATTGCAGGAAAGACGGCGTGTAGGGGCGGACATTGTCCGCCCGCTGTGACAGCTTCCGTGTATAGGTTTCCAGCACATAGGGCCTGCAGTTCCGCCGGTCAATACAGGGCCCCGCCGCCGCCAATGTAAACCCGCAGGAAGTAATCAGCGCTTTGGAAGCCGTATTTTCCGACCAAGCGGAACAGCGGAACTCGGTTCCACCCCACTCCTGGGCCAGCTCCATCAACAGTCCCAATATCTGCCGGCCGAAACCACGGCCCACAAAGTCCGGACCCAGGGCGATGCCGGTTTCCTGCCAAACGCCAGGGGACAGCTCTGCCAGCCCGGCCCAGCCGATGGCCAGGCCGCTGGACTTCTCATAGACCGTCCAGACGTCGTGACCGCTCTGCCAGGAAATGGTCCGCTCCATCCGGGCTCTGGCCTCCTCCTCGCTGTCCGTGACCGTCCACAGCATATACCGAGCGGTCTCGGGCCGGGACCACACATTGCGGTACAGGTCCTTCCAGTCCTCAAAGCGGGCCTTGTCCAGAATCAGGTCACGAGTCTCCATGTCCGTCCTCCCAGGCCAGGTGTTCCCGGCTCCACTCCAGCATGGTGTGGAGCAGCGGGGCGAAACTCTCCCCCAGGGGGGTGAGGGTGTACTCCACCCGGGGCGGCACCTCCCGAAAAACCTCACGGTGGAGAAAGCCGTCCTCCTCCAGTTCCCGGAGCTGCCTGGTGAGAGTGGACTGGGTGATGCCGTCCAGCCGCCGGCGCAGCTCGCCGAACCGCTGGACCTTGTAGAAGGCCACGTACCACAGAATCAAAATTTTCCACTTGCCCCCCAGCACCGACTGGAGCCGGCCCATGGCCTCGCACCGGGCCAGGGTCTCGGGGGCGGTAAACTTGTTGTCCGCCATGCTTGTCCCCTCACGGTATCAAAAAGTGTACTATTTCTCAAAAAAGACCCTGCTTGTGCCCCTTTTCCTTTTGTGGTAAGGTAATTTCACCGGCGGAGGGCCCCCGCCGTCCATCCTACGAAAGGAGTGCTTTTTATGCACTTTACCGGCACCATCTGGCGGCCGCCCTACGAGGCCGCATCCCTGCTTATTCAGGTCACGGCGGGCTGCACCCACCACCGCTGTAAGTTCTGCACCCTCTACCACGACCTGCCCTTCCGCCTGTCTCCCCTGGAGGAGGTGGAGGCCGACCTGCTGGAGGTCCAGACGGCTCTCCACTCCCCCATAGGGAAGCTCACCGCCGCCCTCCAGGGCCTGCCTGTTCAGGAGGGTCCGGACCGGGCCTTCCTCACCGGGGCCAACCCCTTCGTTTTAAAGACGGACCGTTTGCTGGAGATTGCCCGGCTCATGGAGCAGTATCTTCCCAACGTCAGGACCATCGGCTGCTTCGCCCGGATTACCGACATCGGCCTGAAAACCGACGGGGAGCTGGAGCAGCTGAGCGCCGCCGGGTACGACGGCCTGACCATCGGGGTGGAGACGGGGGACGGCCCCTCCCTGGCCTTCATGGACAAGGGCTACACCCCGGAGGACATCCTCGTCCAGTGCCAGCGCCTGGACCGGGCGGGCATCGGGTACAGCTTCTTCTACCTCACCGGAATCGCCGGGGCGGGGCAGGGGGAGCGGAGTGCCAAAGCCAGTGCGGAAATTTTTAACCGGCTCCACCCCCGGCTCGTCGGCTCCTCCATGCTCACCGTCTACCCCGATTCCAAGCTGTTTCAGGAAATTCAGGCGGGGAATTGGGCGGAGGCCGGGGAGGTGGAAAAATACCGGGAGCTGAAGGTCCTGGTCTCCCATCTGGACATTCCCGTCACCTTCGCCGCCCTGGGAGCCTCCAACGCCTACCAGTTTCAGGGACATCTCCCAGAGGACCGGGAGGCCCTCCTGTCCGCCCTGGACCGGATCATCGCCCGGGAGGGCGAGGACAGGCTGCGGTCCTACCGGACCGCCCTGCCCCACCTGTAACTCAGTCCTTGACCAGGACCTCCACGATCTCCCCGATATACAGGGTGTGATAATCCTCCTGAGGATACCACTTCGTTTTAATTTCCTGGGGCATATTGTCCGGGTCCATGGGCTGGGCGAAGCGCTTGCGGCACACCAGCACCAGCTCGGCCTCCTCAAAGTAGGGGGCGCCGCACTCCGCCGTCCTGACGGTAAAGCCGCACTCCTTTACCTTGTCGATGTCCCGGCCGCTTTTGGAGCCGCAGAGCTGTAAAGCCTTTCGGCTTTCCTCCCCGAAGAAGGCCAGGGTAAAGTACTCCTCCCGGTCCACGAACTCCTTGGTGTACCGCTGGGGGCGGATGTAGCAGGTGGCGGCGGGCGCACCCCAGATCACCCCCAGCCCGCCCCAGGAGGCGGTCATGGTGTTGCACTGTTCGGCGGTCCCGGCGGTAATGAGCATCCACTGGTCTCCGATAGCGGAAAAGACGTTTTTATCAATGTTTTTTGGGTCGATGCTGCGCATGGTGTTGCTCCTCCTATATTGTTTTTGTAGGGGGCGGCCTCCGTGCCGCCCCGGTTTTCATATCTGCGGGGCGGCGCAGAGGCCGCCCCCTACAGCTTATGATAGAACATCATACTTTGATACAAAAAGCCGCACCGAATACACGGTGCGGCTTTTGTACACAGGGGGCTTACTTGTCAAGGCCAAACTTCTTGTTGAAGCGGCTGACACGACCGCCGGTGTCCACCATTTTCTGCTTGCCGGTGTAGAAGGGGTGACACTTGGAGCAAACTTCTACACGGATGTCCTTCTTGGTGGAGCCGGTCTCAATCACATTGCCGCAGGCGCACCGGATGGTGGTCTGTTGATAATTGGGGTGGAGGCCTTCCTTCATTTTATCTTCACCTCTTTCTCCTCGTGAGGGTATGCTTGTAAACGCAACTGATATCATAACACAGTTTCCTGGGAAAAGCAACTGTTTTTTGAAAAAATTTTATTCTCCGGACAGCAGCTCCAGGGCCTGGGCCATGGGGACGCACCTGGCGTAGCGGCCGGGCCAGACGTAGTCGTTAAAATAGCGGCAGGCGGTCTCCTGCTTGAGGTAGGGATTGTCGAAGGTGGAGTTGGTGTCCTCGGGTACAATAATCTCATATCCCAGGTCGAAGGCGCTCTTGATGGTGGCGTCAATGCAGAAGTCGGTCTGGAGGCCCACCACCATCAGCCTCTTTTCCCCCTTGTCTGCCAGGTATTTGGACAGCCCCACCGAGGGGTGGAGGGCGCTGTTGACAGTCTTGTCAAAGATTTTCTCTCCGGGCAGGGGGGCGAACTCCGGGAAAATTTGAAATTCCTCATCCCCCACGGAGAAGCCCGTGCCCGGCCCGTCGTCGTGGCGGACGTAGACGACCTCCGTGCCGCGCTCCCGTGCCCGGGCGATGAGGGCCTTGATGTTGGCCCGCAGGGCCTCAAAGCGGTACAGCCGGCTGTCCGTGATGCCCACCTGGGTGTCGATTACCAGCAATGTCATAGTCTCGTACCTCCCAATTCAAGCTTTTATTATCCTATCACGAAATTTTCCTCTTGACAAGCGGGGGATTATCCGTTAGAATACCCAACAAGCAAATGCGATGAAGGGGAAAAAGACAGCTTCCTCCCACTCAGAGAGCCGGCGGGCGGTGCGAGCCGGTGTGTGGAGCACTGTGGATAACTGGCCCCCGAGCAGTCCGCCTGAAGGGTCACAGTAGGGCGGAACGGCCGGTCTCGTTATTGACCAAAGCCTTGTTGGAGGCTGTGAGGGCTGACAGGCGACTGTCCGCCGAACCAGGGTGGTACCGCGTGTAGATTGCACGCCCCTGACTTGAAAAAGTCGGGGGTTTTTTCGTCCCCTGACAATCCAACACATTTTTAAAGGAGGACGCCCACATGAAACCCAAATTTGAAAAGTACATTCCCTTTACCCCCCAGCCCATCCAGGGCCGCACCTGGCCCGACCGGGTGATTACAAAGGCCCCCGTCTGGTGCTCCGTGGACCTGCGGGACGGCAACCAGGCCCTGGTGGACCCCATGAACCTGGCTGAGAAGCTGGAGTACTTCCACACCCTCGTCGATATCGGGGTGAAGGAGATTGAAATCGGCTTCCCCTCCGCCAGCGAGACGGAGTATGAAATCTGCCGGGAGCTCATCGAGGGGGGCCACATCCCCGACGATGTGACCATCCAGGTGCTGGTCCAGGCCCGGGAGCACCTGATTAAGAAGACCTTCGAGGCGATCAAAGGGGCCAAGAACGTCATCCTCCACTTCTACAACTCCACCTCCACCCTCCAGCGGAAGGTGGTCTTTCACATGGACACCGACGGCATCACCAAAATCGCCACCGACGCCGCCGATCTGATTTATGAGATGTCCCAGCCCATGATTGAGGCGGGTATGAATCTGCGGTTTGAATACTCTCCGGAGTCGTTTATGGGCACCGAGATGGACTACGCCGTGGAGATATGCCAGGCCGTCCTGGACCACCTCCACGCCACGCCGGAGAACAAGGTCATCCTCAACCTGCCCACCACCGTGGAGAACTGCATGCCCAATCAGTTCGCCGACATGCTGGAGTACTTCTGCCGCAAGATTCCCGGCCGGGACTGCGCCATCATCTCCCTCCACCCCCACAACGACCGGGGCTGCGGGGTCGCCACCACCGAGATGGGCCTGCTGGCCGGGGCCGACCGGGTGGAGGCCACCCTCTTCGGCAACGGCGAGCGCACCGGAAACGTGGATATGGTCACCCTGGCCATGAACATGTACACGCAGGGGGTGGACCCGGAGCTGGACTTCTCCAACATCAACAAGATCAAAGAGATGTTTGAGCGGTGCACTAAAATGCCGGTGGGTGACCGCCAGCCCTATGTGGGCAAGCTGGTCTTTACCGCCTTCTCGGGCAGCCACCAGGACGCCATCAACAAGGGCGTGCAGTATATGAAGTCCTCCGGGACCGAGTACTGGGAGATCCCCTACCTGCCCATCGACCCCGCCGACGTGGGCCGGGAGTACGAGCCCATCATCCGCATCAACTCCCAGTCGGGCAAGGGGGGCGCCGCCTATATCATGGAACACGACTTCGGCTTCGACCTGCCCAAGTCCATGCACCCGGAATTTGGACATATCGTCCAGGTGGAGACCGACAAGGTGGGCAAGGAGGTGGCCCCGGAGCGAATCAACCAGTTGTTCCACCAGGAGTATATCGACGTGAAGGAGCCCTATCAGCTCCTCAAGCACGCCTTTAAGGAGACGGTGGACGACCAGGGCCACTCCCACGTGGCCTTTACAGGCACCCTGCGCCACACCGACACGGTGTTTGAGGTGTCCGGCGAGGGCAACGGCCCCATCGATGCCTTCTTCAACGCCATCAAGGGGGAGAAAATCGACCGCTTCTCCTTCCTGGACTACGCCTCCCACGCCATCACCGACGGCTCCGACTCCCAGGGTGTGGCCTATATCCTCCTCCAGGACAAGCGCACCGGCAGGCAGTACTGGGGCGTTGGCCTGAGCCACAACATTAACCTGGCCCCCCTGCGGGCCATTCTGGCCGCTATCAACCGGGCCAAGAGAAGCTGACCGCACAGCCCCACCCAATTCCCGGGTGGGGCTGTTTTTTACAGACACAGGAGGTCGGATTGTATTTCGCCGCAGGCAAGATATGCGGAACATACGAGGGTTTTGAGCTCTCTGTAGGGCGGGACGGGGATTACAGGTGCTTCTCCAGTCTGTGCAGGTCCATGGCGTGCTGTGAGAGGTAACCGCACAGGCGGCGGAATACCTGGGGAAAGTAGTCCGCCCGCTCGCCGTTTGTGAACTCTCCGTTGCTGAACAGGTACATGGACAGCGCGTCCAAGAGAAAAGCGTCCTCCATAATGTCCTGACAGGTCTCGTCAAAGTCGTCTGACCAGCGGGTTTCTGGGTAATCCATGTGTTTCACCTCCGGATAGAGCTGTTAGCTGTTATAGCTTACGGCTCTCAATATGTCAAGAGCTAAAAGCTCTCATTTCCAAAAGGATAGCTGTCCGCTATAATATAGCTGAGGGTGATAACATGGAGAATTATCGGCTTATTTTAAAAGAGAAACGGGAAAAACTGGGACTGAGCCAGCATAAGCTGGCGGATCAACTGGGTATCACCCAGACCTTTCTCAGCGAAATTGAACGGGGCAGGAAAAACCCCTCCCTGGAACAGTTTTTCCGCATCTGTGAGGCGCTGGAGATTAAGGTGTTCCCGGAGGAGGGGTGACCCATGACAGAATACTATATCCCCACCGGGCCAGGCGAGGCGGAGCTGGTGGAGAAGCGCTCCCGATTTATCGGCCAGGTGTGGCGGGTGACCTCCGAGGAGGAGGCCCGGGCCCGCATCGAGGAGGTCCGGAAGCGGCACTACGACGCCCGGCATCACTGCTGGTGCTACCGGCTCCGGGAGGGGGGCGCGGAGCGTTACTCCGACGACGGCGAGCCCCAGGGCACCGCCGGCCAGCCCATGCTCAACGTGTTCCAGCGGGAGGCGGTCACCGACGTGGTCTGCGTGGTGACCCGGTACTTCGGCGGAATCCTCCTGGGGGCCGGCGGTCTGGTCCGGGCCTATAGCAGAAGCGCCAAGGACGCTCTGGATGCCGCCGGCGTCTCGGTGGTCCGCCGCTGGGTGGCTATGGAGGTCCCCTGCACCTACGCCCAGTTTGAGGAGGTCCGCCGGGAGGTGCTCCAGTTCGGCGGCGTGGTGGAGAATGTGGACTACGGCGCCGACGTGCTGCTGTCTGTCCTGATTCCGGAGGAGCGCTCCGGCCAGTTCGCTGCCCAGCTGCTGGATGCCTCCGCCGGAACCATCCAGGTTCTGGAGGCGGGGGAAGCTCTCAAGGATGTCCCCTGGCGGGAGCCAAAAGATAGGACTTGATTTTTTCTCCAATGTCTGGTATCCTAAAAAAGCTCCGCCGCCATGCGGTGGAGCTTGTATGCAGCGGTATCGAAGTGGTCATAACGGGGCTGACTCGAAAACGAGTGACCACTTTGGAACTGTTTTTCTGAAAACCCTTGATTTTTCAAGGCTTTGGAGGTATCATCAAGGAAAAAATTTTTGTAGTTCTCTCCATCAGTTCTCTCCTTTTTCCGGGGTACTTTTTGAGGGCTGATGTTGCGAAAAATACACGCAGCGGTATCGAAGTGGTCATAACGGGGCTGACTCGAAATCAGTTTGGGAGCAATCCCACGAGGGTTCGAATCCCTCCCGCTGCGCCAAAGTAAATGCCCACTTTAGATGCCGTAGGCTGAACGCCTACGGCATCAGTGGTTTCCGGGGATTTTAACCCCCAAATTTTCACCAGTCAAATGGGAGATGTAAGTAAGCGTAAAATAGCAAGGTACAGGCAAGGGGAAAAGGTGGCCGGAAATTGCAGCCACCTTTCAAGATTTACACAATTTTTGAGCAAGAGATGTCCAGGGCAGACATTCTTCCATCTTAATGCCATTGGCTAAACGCACCAGCAGGAAGTTCAAATAAGCAAAGGGCTTGAGGCCATTCGCTTTCGCCGTTTCGACAAGGGAGTAGATGGCAGCACTGGCGTCAGCACCCTTTGGAGTATTGGAAAACAGCCAGTTTTTTCGTCCCAGGGCAAAGGGCCGGACAGAACGCTCCGCCCGGTTGTTAGACAGCTCCAGCCGTCCATCCAGAAAAACGTTCATCAGCCAGCTTTCCTGCCGCACGGCATACGTCAGCGCCGCGCCAAGCATACTCTTAGGCACGGGATTTTTCTTGTGTTCTGTTTTGGCCCAAACGAAAAACGCTTTGGCAACCGGTACAGACTGCTCTGTGCGCGCAAGCTGCCTTTCCTCAAAGAAAAGTCCCTGTTTACCATAACTTTCCTCCAGGCCAAAAAGCTTGTTACAGAAATCCAGTCCCACCTGGGCGGGAGATCTGCTTCGTAAATCAGCTGGCAGGCTTTTTAGTGTGTCTGTAAACTTCCTGCGCATATGGGCCCAGCATCCTACCACTGTTATTTCCGGAGGCAGCTTGCAGTGGTAAGCCTCATAGCCGTCTGTATGCAGCATTCCTGAGAATCCGGACAGGAAATTGCTGGCGCACTCCCCAGCCCGGGTGGGCTGGTAGTCGTACAGCACAACTGGCCGTTGAGAATCTCCAGAAGTGCGGTAGACCCACACATAACTTTTCTGTTGCGCTTTCCGTCCTGGCTCTCGTAATACCATCAGCGTGGTTTCGTCCGCGTGTAAAATAGAATTTGCAAGCAGCTCACGCCGCAAAAGCTGAAAGAAATCTGAGAACCATTTCTCATGAACGGCAAGGATCCAATTTGCCATCGTCTGGCGTGAAATAGAGACTCCCACACGCTGGAACTCCTGCTCCTGCCGGTAAAGAGGGAGCGCCAGCACATATTTGCTGTTCAGGATATGCGCCAGCAGGCCCGGCGAAACGACCCCGCTGCCGGGAAACAGCGCAGGCGGAACTACGCTCTTTTTCATAGGGACGTGGTCATTTTTCTGCTCGCAGCAGCGGCAGCTATAGGCAGTCTGGATGTGTTCCACTACTTTGTACTGAGCCGGAACATAGGCCAACTCCCGCCGCAAGACGCTTTGCCCGCATTTATGCAGCGGGCCTCCGCATTCCAGGCAGACACGCTCAGCCTCCGGAAGTTCATGGATAATTTGTTCTACAGGCAAACCGGAAAAATCCATCTCCCGTTTTCCAGCTCGTTTCTTTCTCTTGTAAGTGATTTGCTCCAGATCAGATTCCGGTATATCAGAGTCCGCCTCCGCCTCATTGAACAGGGATATCTGTTCTGAAATAACCTGTGTACGCTCACTGGATGCGCCAAAGCGCTGCCCCCGCATCAGGCGCAGCTGCTGGGTCAGCCACTCCACCTGCCGGTGCAGTGTGGTAATTTCATCTTCCTTTTTCTCAAGCAGCGCCTGCCATTCGGCGGAGCTTTTCATTTCTGTATTCATACTCATATTATACCAGAAAAGTGCTGTGATTTCAATTATCACAGCACTTTTCTTCCTTAAATGGCACAATCGATTTGCTCAGCAAATACGAAAACTCTCTTTCATTCAGTTCCACTACACTCCCCGGCTGTCCGGTTGGCCA
>NZ_QWKG01000006.1 GCF_009911595.1 Colidextribacter sp. OB.20 | reverse complement strand
TGTCCCGGAAAGCGAAAAAACCGCCGGGCCCTGGGTTGCAGGAGCCCGGCGGCTTTTTTGGTAGACTTTTGGTAGACCTGGGGGCGAAAGGGTGTTTGACATCTCTTCGGCCGCGCAAGGCAGCGGAGCGGAGCGCTTAGCCACACTGATACAGCCCAGGCTGCTGATGAATACGCCAATCCCAATTTAAAAGCGTGACAAATGGAGTGTTATGTGTTAAGCTATTATCTAACGGTAGATTCGACCCAGTAAAATGTGGATTGCCGAAAAAGCCAAACAGATTGAGGTGATGAGAGGAATATGAAAGTCGCAATTATGACTGACGCCAACAGCGGAATTTCGGTATCGGAGGGAGCTGAGCTGGGCGTGCACGTCCTGCCTATGCCCGTTCTGATTGACGGAAAGATTTATTATGAAGGGGTCGATCTGTTGTCGGAGGAGTTTTACGCTTCCCTTCGGGAGGGGAGGGACGTAACGACCTCCCAGCCATCTCCGGGCGACGTGCTGGCTATGTGGGAGAACATCCTGGCGTCCAACGATGCTCTGGTCTATGTCCCCATGTCCAGCGGGCTGAGTACCTCCTGTCAGACGGCGGTGATGCTGTCTCAGGACTATAACGGCCGGGTGCAGGTGGCGGACAACCACTCCATTTCTGTCCCCATGCGCTATTGCGTGATGGACGCCCTGGAGCTGGCCCGGGCGGGATGGAGCGCGGTTCAAATCAAGGAGGCGCTGGAGGGAATTGCCGGGGACACCCACATTTACATCGGCGTTGACACTCTGGAGTATCTGAAAAAAGGGGGGCGGATTACGCCGGCCGCCGCGGCGATGGGGACCATACTTCAGCTGAAGCCCCTGCTGAAAATTGAGGGGGACAAGCTGGACGCCTTTGCCAAGGTCCGGGGTACGCTGCCCTGCAAGCGGCGTTTGATCGCAGAGATGCGGCCTCTGATTGAGCGCTGTGAACAGAGTGGATACCCCTTTTCTGTGGCCGCCGCCGGGACGTTTCCGGAGCAGGCGGAGGCAGAGGAGTGGATTCAGATGGCCCGGGAGGCCTTTCCAGGATATGAGATCCGCTATGACCCGCTGGCGTTCAGCATTGGGGCGCATACCGGGCCGGGCGCCTTCGGCATGGCGGTAAGCCGGCGCGTCTCTCCCAAAGACCTGCGGCCCAATGAAAGCCTGGCATAAGCATACTGGGGAGCTGTCTATGAGGACAGCTCCCGTTTTCTTCTTGCTTGTTTTGCGCCGGTGTGCTAAAATAAGAAAAACCGTCGAAGGATGGAGGAAGCCGCTATGAACGAATACCTCTCTGAACAGGAAGGGCAGGAGGAGCTGGAGCGTCAGCCGCCCCGGAGACTGGCCTCTCCGCCGCCCCGCCGGCAGCAGCCCCGGGAGGGCGGCGGGAGCGGGCTGAGCAAGCTGTCTCTGGCCATTTCTATTCTGGCGCTGGCCCTATCCTGCGCCGCGCTGTTTCTGGTTCTCCGCCCGGAGCCGGAACCGGAGGAGCCCCCCGCGCCGCCCTCTGTAGAGGAGCCGGTTACCTTCCGCTTTGGCGGCCAGGACATGACGCCCCTGGAGGGGATGCCCTTAAACCCCTACGACCGGACGGCCTTTACCCTGGACAGCCGGGGCCGGGTGTCCTATGAGGGGGCCAAAACGGGCATCGACGTCTCCGCCTATCAGCAGGAGATCGACTGGCCTGCTGTGGCCGCCGACGGCATCAGCTTTGCCATTCTCCGCCTAGGCTACCGGGGCTACACCGAGGGCGGGCTGTTTTTGGACAGGACCTTTGAGCAGAACCTTCAGGGGGCGCTGGACGCCGGACTGGAGGTGGGAGTCTATTTCTTCTCCCAGGCAGTCACTCCGGAGGAGGCAAAGGAGGAGGCCGCATATGTGCTGGACGCCCTGGAGGGGTATGAAATCACCTACCCCGTGGCTTTTGACTGGGAGCCCATCTCCGATGACGGCGCCCGGACCAACGGCCTGGACGGGGAGACACTGACCCGCTGCGCCGCCGCCTTCTGCGGGAAGATCGGGGAGGCGGGCCTGCGTCCGGCGGTCTACTTCAACCAGAGCATAGGCTATCTGCGCTACGACCTGCGGGAGCTGACAGAGTACGACCTCTGGCTGGCGGAGTATGACAGCAAGCCGGATTTCTACTACCACTTTGATCTGTGGCAGTATACCCACACCGGGCGGGTAGCCGGAATCCAGGGCGATGTGGATCTGGATCTGGACCTGAGATAAGAGAGAACAGGAGAGCCGTTTTGGGAAACGGCTCTCTTATTTTTTGTACGAAAGTGTGAGCGGCGGCTGCGGGAATGTCGAATAATATGGAAAAAAATGAAAATTATGTAGAAAAATAAGGTATTTTCGTGATAAAAATTCCATAAAATCCCAAAAATACCTTGCATATCCAGCGAACTTGTGGTAAATTGTAGGTGGCTGGTTAAAACGGACGGCAGAACGCTAAGTTAGGGGATTTTGCTGGTCAATCTACACTATTTGAAACAGGAAAGGAAGATGAGAATGGAGAGCATGAAACGAATCGTAACGGCGGATACAGGGGTAGAGTTCCGCAGAGGGCTGATCCGCAGCCTGACAGAGGAGTCCGGGTTTCAGGTTGTGGGGGAGACGGGGGACGGCCCGGAGCTGCTGCGCATGGTGCGGGAGCTGAGGCCGGATGCCGTGGTGATGGAGATGGTCCTGACCGGCGGGATGGACGGCATGGATGTTCTGGATGAGCTGTCCAAGCAGATGGAGCGGCCCAAGGTGCTGGTGCTGTCCAGCTACATGAAGGGGAGCATGGTAGACATGGCGGCGGCCAAGGGTGCTGATTTCTTCATGACCAAGCCCTGCCGGGTGTCCGCGGTAGGGGAGCGGCTGCGCCAGGTGATGACCCCCGGCGGACTGGAGCCGGAGCGGGGGAGCGGGCCCAGCCTGGAGAGCCAGGTGACAGCCATCATCCACGAGGTGGGCGTTCCCGCCCATATCAAGGGCTATCAGTACCTGCGTGAGGCCATCATCATCACCGTGAAGGATATGGACGTGATCAACGCGGTGACAAAGGTGCTCTACCCCGAGGTGGCCAAGCGCTTCGGCACCACTGCCAGCCGGGTGGAGCGGGCCATCCGTCACGCCATCGAGGTGGCCTGGGACCGGGGCGACCTGGAGACTCTGCAAAAGTACTTCGGATACACCGTCTCCAACGCCAAGGGCAAGCCCACCAACTCCGAGTTCATCGCCATGATCGCCGACCGCATCCGCCTCCAGCGCCGGGGGAGGATTCAGTGAGGTCCGCTTGCCTTTTTCTCTATGATATGCTATAGTTTGTGTCAAATAAGCTCGAAAGGGCTGAACAGAGAAAGAGAGGCGTAAATATTGACCATTCGATACACACCCAGGGGGGTCTGCTCCCGGGCATTTGAGATCGAGGTGGAGGACGATACCATCCAATCCATCCAGGTGACCGGGGGCTGCGACGGCAACCTGAAGGGGCTGTCCTCCCTGCTGAAGGGGATGAGGGTGGAGGAGGCCATCCAGCGCATGGAGGGCATCCGCTGCGGCGGCAAGCCCACCTCCTGCCCCGACCAGCTGGCCCAGGCCCTGAAAACTGCCCTGTAAACGCAAAAAGCCCGGAACCAAGCGGTTCCGGGCTTAATTTTTATGCTTTTTTTCCGGCGGAAATATCTGGTCATACATGAGGGAGGTAACGACGAGGGCGATGAATCCGATCAGATCCAGAAGGGTCAGAAAGCCTGCCGGGAGATACTCCTCAATGTCGCCGTTGACGTAGCCGAGGACGCAGGAGAGCGGGAACATCGGATCCTCCTGGGCAAGGAGGTAGAGTGCCAGGCTAATGCAGACCACCCAGCCGCAGCACAGGAACAGGAGCGGCTTTTTGTGCAGGAGGAAGCACAGCCCGCCGCAGGCCAGGAAGGGGATAGCCAACAGCACGCCGGCGATGACATCGTTCCGGGCGGCGGCCATAACGATCAGTGCGAACAGTCCCAGAGCGGCCAGGGCCGTGCCGGCAGTCTGCCGGGAGAGGGACGGGAGCTGGGCCGGGGCAGGCAGAGGAGCGTCAGGCGGCGGTTCGGGCGCTTTTCCCAGCACCAGCCAGTCCAGCGACACCCCAAAGACCTTACACATCTTTACCAGCTTGTCCAAATCGGGCACCGAGGCGTCGGTCTCCCATTTGGACACCGACTGGCGAGAGACCTCCAGCAGGTCGGCCAGGTCCACCTGAGACAGGCTGTGGGCGGTGCGCTGCTCATAGATTCGGGAACCCAGAGACATAGGGTCACGTCCTTTCCGTTGGGATGCTGTCAGGATAGCAGACCAGCCTTAGAAAGTCTACCAAGCCGCCTTGGAACATGAGCAACCGCCGGTTGCGTCTAGGTCAACCGTGACCCCGCCCCGGGGATAAGGCTGATGAGCCAGGCGAAGGGGAGGGAGAGGAGGAAGAACACCAGGGCGAAGAGGGGGACGGAGAGCACCGGGGACAGGGAGAGGAGGGAGACCCCCAGCTTGGCAAAGATCAGCACCCACAGCTGATGGATGAGGTAGACGCCGAAGGCGCAGGTCCCCAGGCTGTAGACGGCCTTGCGGCGGGAGCGCTCCTCGCTGATGCCCAGCACGTAGCGGAACAGGGCGCAGAGGGCGGCGGCGGTGAGGAGGACGTTGGGGCTGGCATACTGCCGCAGGGAGGGGGCGCTGAAGGGGTCCGCCACGGACAGCACCAGCCCCAGGACCCCCAGGATGTAGAGGATGTACTCAGCGATCCGGCTGATCTCGAAGTGCCGGAGGTACCAGCCCCCCACATAGCACCCCACCCAGCCCAGCACCAGGTGGACCCGCAGCCGCTCCAGCAGGCCGGCGAGGGTGCTGTCGGGAAAGAAGGCGGACCAGGTGGGGAGCAGGGAGCCGAACAGCAGGCACAGCCCCAAAAAGTAGCGCAGCTCCCCCCGGCTGGCGGAGGCGGTGAAGCGGTGGATCACCGGGTGAACCAGATAGAGACCGATGAGGGGGTAGAGGACCCACAGGTGGAAGTAGGTGTCCCCCTTGACCGCCGATACCAGCAGGTCGGCCAGCCCGGCCAGAGTGAAGTTGCCGCCCCGCCCTGCCAGCAGGGGCGGAACGATGGCATACACCACCCCCCAGAAGATCAGCAGTCCGAAGGCGGGCAGGGCCAGCCCTGTCAGGGCGGCGGAAACCTGGGGCTTGCCCTCCTCCAGGGCGAACATCCCCCAGAGCATGAACAGAGCGGGGACGGTCCAGAGGGTGAGTCCCTCATAGACGGCCAGCACCTGCCAGCTGCCGGAGCGGGCCTCCGTCAGCTGTTGGCCCTGTTGAGCCAGCAGGAGCATGATGGCGCACAGCACCGTAAAGACCCGGAAAAAGCCGGGCCAGCCGGAATTTCGGTCTCCTTTAGCCATATCTCAATTCTCCTTAAACAGTTTTCCAAAGGCTCCCCCTCCGGGGGAGCTGAGAAGCTGTACCAAAAGCCTTCCCCTCATCCGCCCCCTGCGCTGACTGAGGATTGTCTCCTAATGCGCTTTTTTGTCGATCCACTCGGGGCGGAATTTGGAGTAGATGATCTTCTGCTCGCTGTACAGCCCGTAGTAGCCGGAGAGCATGAAGGAGATGCCGCAGGCCAGGGCATAGAGGGGCAGGCCCTGTCCGCCGAAGAGCTCAAAGGCCAGCAGGGTGGAGCTGAGGGGGCAGTTGGTGGCCCCGCAGAACACCGCCGCCATGCCCAGCGCCCCGGAGAAGCCGTGGGGCAGGCCCAGCAGGGGGCCGGCCCAGGTGCCGAAGGCGCAGCCGGTGAACAGGACGGGGACAATCTCGCCCCCCCGGAAGCCGGCCCCCAGAGTGAGGGCAGTGAACAGGACCTTCAGCAGGAAGGCCTCCGGAATGGTGTCTCCGGCCAGCAGCTGGCGGATGATGCCGTCCCCCGCCCCGTTGTAGGTCTGCTCCCCCACCAGCAGGGTGAGCCCCAGCACCAGGGCGCCCCCCGCCGCCCCGCGGATCAGGGGGTCGGGCAGGTATTTGGCGTAGAGCTTGGGGGCGGCGTGGATGACCGAGCAGAAGAAGATGGACAGCACCGCGCACAGCACCCCCATGGCGGAGACCTGGAGGATGGGCAGCGGCGCCAGCTCCAGGGCGTCGTGGACCGGGTAGCCGTGGATGGCGTGGATGTCGAAGGCGTGGGCCGTCAGGGCCGCCGAGTAGGAGGACAGCAGGCAGGGCACCAGGGCGGCATAGTACATCCGGCCCACTGTGACCACCTCCATAGCGAAGAGGGCGGCGGTGAGGGGAGTACCGAAGAGGGCGGAGAAGGCGGCGGCCATGCCGCACATGACGATAATCCGCTCGTCCTTCTCGTCCAGCCGCAGCTTCTTGCCCAGGTAGGCGGACAGGGAGCCGCCCAGCTGGAGGGCGGCCCCCTCCCGTCCGGCGGAGCCACCCGTCAGGTGGGTGAGAATGGTGGACAGGAAGATCAGCGGGGCGGTGCGCAGCTTAAGCCGCTCCGCGTCCCGCACCGCCACCAGTACCAGATTGGTCCCCCGGTCCTTCTCCATGCCGCAGGCCCGGTAGAGCAGAACAATGGCCGGCCCGGCCAGGGGCAGCAGCCAGATGATCCGGGGATGCTCTCCCCGCAGCTCAGTGGCCAGGTCGATGCCCAGGTGGAAGGCCACCGCCACCAGTCCCACAGCCACGCCCGCAAAACAGGAGTATAACAGCCATTTGACAAAGGCCTGACATGCGTCTAAGGTCTTTTCCAGCTTGCCGCTCTGCTTCAGCACAGCAAGTCCCCCTCTCCCCGGAGCCCGCCAGCTCCGTCTCTTGGAACAGGAGAATTATAACATATCCTCCGCCTCTTTGCACTCCCAAATTGCATTTATGCTGAAAACCGCGCCGACCCCTTGCTATTCCGGAGGTTTTATGCTATGATGCAGGCGTATCTGTGTATTTTCAGCCTTTAAAGGAGGTCATTTTCGTGGAGGACGGCCATTTATGGCTCATACTTTTTTTGGTCAGCCTGTGTATCAACATTGTACAGCTGCTGTGGCGGCCGGTTCTGAAGCTGCTGCACCGGAAGGACACGGTGTCGGAGGACAACATCATGGCCGTGGTGGAGGAGGGTGAGGAGTCAGGCGCCATCCAGAGCAAAGAGAAGGAATTTATTGAAAATGTCCTGGAGTTTGACAACATCACCGCCAAAGATGTAATGGTCCACCGCACCGACATGGTCACCCTCCCCCGGGACGCGGGGGAGGAGGAGGCTCTGGAGGCCATCCGGCAGTCGGGCCTGTCCCGGTTCCCGGTGTACGGAGAGGACGTGGACGATATTGTGGGCATTCTGTCCACCCGGGAGTACCTGCTCAACTTCCGGGAGAGCGCCCCCAAGCCCCTGAGCGAGCTGCTCCGCCCCGCCTACTTTGTCCCGGAGACGGTGGCCGCCGACGTGCTCTTCCGGGATATGCAGGGGAAAAAGACCCATCTGGCCCTGGTGGTGGACGAGTACGGCGGCACCAGCGGCCTGGTCACCCTGGAGGACCTCCTCGAGGAGCTGGTGGGCAATATCTATGACGAGTTCGACCCCCAGGAGGAGCAGGAGATCATCAAGCTGGAGGACGGCCGCTGGCGTGTTTCGGGCTCCGCCGACCTGGAGGAGCTGGCCGAGATGATGGAGCTGGAGCTCCCCGAGGACGAGGAGCGGGACTACGACACCCTGGGCGGGCTGGTATTCTCCCAGCTGTCCGTCATTCCAGAGGACGGCAGCCGCCCGGCGGTGGACGCCCTGGGCCTGCACATCCAGGTGGAGGAGCTGTGCGACCGCCGGGTGGAGTGGGCCCTGGTGGAGAAGCTGTCCCCCGAGCCAGAGAAAGAGAGCGAATAGGTACATAAAAAACCGCCCCCGCTGTGTTTTCCGGCGGGGGCGGTTTCTGTAGGGGCGGACATTGTCCGCCCGTCCTGTGGGGTACGGGCATTTTGCAGGGGCCTGGCAGGTCAACGGCGGGCGCGGTGGATTTGAGGCTGTAGGGCGCGACGACCCCGGCGCGCCGTCTTTGACAGAGACCTGGGCCGCGGGCCGCCGAGGTCGTCGGCCCCTACATGTGCGCTACCCCACCTCGATGGCGCTCACAGGGCAGGTGTCGGCGGCCTGCTGGACCACGTCCTCCAGCTCCGGGGGGACCTGGCGGGAGCAGACCCCGGCGGTGCCCCCCTCGGTGATGTGAAAGACGTCGGGGCAGGTGCTGACGCACAGCCCGCAGCTGATGCAGTCGGCGTTGACATGGACATTCATGGGGATACCTCCTAAAAATAAGCTGGCCTCCCTAGTGTGTCCATATCTGGCGGACATTACTCATAGGTCCCCAGGAACAGGGGCACGCCGGTGTCCAGGTCCACGATGCCGTAGAGGAAGGGCCGGTCCAGCACCAGGGTGACCCCCTCCTGGGGCGGCATACTGCCCCCGGAGGCGGCCACCACCGTGGCGGCGGCGGCCTTGGCGCCCTTCTCGTTTACCTCAATTTTTGTGGCGTGAATCACCTGAGAAATGTAATATCCGTCGGGCTTATCCCCCATTTTGGCAAAGTTGGCGGTTCCGGGGACAAAGGCGTCCTCCAGACCCAGTGCGGGCAGGATTTTTTCCAGGTTCCCCTTCCACTCCGACGTAAATTTGGGCATGGCGAAGTGGAGAAACAGGGCGTCCTCCCGGCTGTTGAGGAGCTGGGCCAGGGTATTCCCCTCCAAATTGTTCAGCCATTCTCCTAAATCCGGGGAATCCGGGTGCAAATCGGGCATGATTGCCACAAAGGCCAGCCGCCCGTCGTCATAGGGCAGGACCACCCCCTGGGCCCCCTTGTCCTGAATATAGGACAGCTCGGTGGAGCTCATGCTTAAGAAGTCCATCCGGCTGCCGGAGCCGTCAGCGTGGTAAAAATCCCGCTCATGGGTGGCGTGGGGGCTGAACTGGTGGAGCCATTTGTTTTTAAGATAGAGGGCGTTGACCAGCAAAAGGGCGGTATTTTCGTCAAAGGGCTGGTCAATTATGGAGGGAATCATCTTGTTGGTGTGCTTCGACACCCAGCGGTTCAGCTCCTTGACGATGGCGGGGTCGGACAACTGGGCGGCGAAGGCCTGAGCGTCAAAAATCCCCCGGCATTTGCCCACAAACTCATCCTTGATCTGGCCCTCCGGGTCCGCCCACAGGCTGTTGGCGATGGTGCATTTGGTGAAGCCGCCCAGGCCCTGATAGTCCTGGATCAGCTGAACGCAGGCCCCGTTCAGCTCGATCAGGTCCGTACCGCCCCCCAGGACCTCCTCAAACTGGGCCAGGGTGTTCCCGTCCGCCCCGTTGGCCGCCATGGACAGGGCCAGGGCCACGGAGAGCGGGGAGACCAGGGTGGAGGTCTTGTCCGCCTCCCGTGTCTTTTGCAGCAGAGCCAGGCCAAAGGCGGCCAGGGCCCCGTTGACCTCCTCGCTGTCGGAGGGGCTGGCGGACAGCTTGGACGCGGTGAGCTCCCTGGCGGCGGAGGACTGGGCGCAGCCGGACAGCAGGCCGAGGCCCAGAGTGCAGGCCAAAAGCAGAGACATGGTTCGTTTCATACAAAATTCCTCCTTATTTATTCATAGGTCCCCAGAAACAGGGGTACGCCGGTGTCCAGGTCCACAATGCCGTAGAGGAAGGGCCGGTCCAGAATCAGGGTGACCCCCTCCGGGGGCGGCGGAGCCGCGCTGGGGGTCATGGGCGCCACCGTGGCGGCGGCGGCCTCGGTGCCCTTCTCGTTTACCTCAATTTTTGCGGCGTGAATCACCTGAGAAATGTAATATCCGTCGGGATTATCCCCCATTTTGGCAAAGTTGGCGGCTTCGGGGACAAAGGCGTCCTCCAGGCCCAGGGCGGGCAGAATCTCTTCCAGATTGCCCTTCCACTCCGCCGTAAATTTGGGCATGGCGAAGTGGAGAAACAGGGCGTCCTCCCGGCTGTTGAGGAGCTGGGTCAGGGTATTCCCCTCCAAATTGTTCAGCCATTCCCCTAAATCCGGGGAATCCGGGTACAAATCGGGCATGATTGCCACAAAGGCCAGCCGCCCGTCGTCATAGGGCAGGACCACCCCCTGGGCCCCCTCGCCGCTGAGCCAGGACAATTCGGCGTCAAATTTTTGCAGGTACTCCACCCGGCTGTCGGGGCCGCCGGCGTGATGGAAGTCCATCTCGCGGGTGGAGAGAGGGCCGAACTCACTGAGCCACTTATTTTTAAGGTACAGGGCGTTCACCAGCAGGAGGGCGGTGTCCTGGTCGAAGGGCTCGGTGATGATCTGGGGGATCATCTTGTTGGTGTGCTCCGACACCCAGCCGTTGACGTCATCCACAGTCCGCGAATCAGACAGATCCGCCTCGTAGAGCTGGGCGCCGTAGCCCCCTCGGCATTTGGAGAGGAACTCCTCATAGATGCCGCCGTTATGGTCTTTCCACAGACTGTTGGCGATGTTAAACTGGGTGGAGCCGCCCAGAGCGTGGTAGTCTCCCACAAGCTGGGCCCAGGCGGCGTTGATCTCGTCTATGTCTGCCCCGCCGCCCAGCACCTCCTGGAACTGGGATAAGGTGTCCCCCTCCGCCCCGTTGGCCGCCATGGACAGGGTTAGAGCTACGGAGAGAGGGGAGACCAGAGTGGAGAGGGGGACGTGGTCCATCTCGCTCTCCATCGCCTTTACTCCGTTGGCCGCCCGGGTCTGCTTCAGCAGTTCCAGGCCGAAATCCGTCAGCGCTTCCTCCACCTGTGGGCTGGAGGCGGGAAGGAACGCCTGACTTACCAGATCAGCAAAGGGCTCCAGGGGCGGTGGGGTGAAGGAGCTGTCGCCAGGGCCGTGGGCGGGGTCAGGCATTTCGGAGCACCCGGACAGCAGGCCGAAACCTAGGGCGCAGACCAGGAGCAGAGACATGGTTCGTTTCATGGAAAATCCTCCTTTTCTAATGTGCCCCCTCCGGCCCTTCGGGCCACCTCCCCCACAAGGGGGGAGGCAGGCGCTCGGCGCCCCCCTTGCGGGGGAGCTGTCAGCCGCAGGTTGACTGAGGGGGCTCTACCATTATAGACGAAAAGAAAACCCTCTGGTTGCGCATTTTTGAAGAAAATTTGAAAATAATCGGGAGAATTTTTCTTGACGGCGGGAAATGGGGATGGTATAATATTGCTTCGTGGCGGTAGGGGCATTGCGCCCTTTTACCCGATGAAAATCCCCGGAGCGGGGAAGGAGGGGGAGCCAAAATGATTTCAGAACTGGGCGGCTCCAACAAGGTTGTGGGAGCCAAGCAGGCCAAACGGGCCCTGCGGGACGGCCGGGCCGGGCGGCTGTTTGTGGCTATGGACGCCGACCCCCGCCTGCTCCAGCCCCTGGTCCAGGAGGCGGTGAACCGGCAGGTGCCGGTGAGCCAGGTGTCCTCTATGAAGGAGCTGGGCGCCTCCTGCGGCATCGCCGTGGGGGCCGCGGTGGCGGTTTTATTGCGGTAGGAGCGGCCCGCGGGCGCACAATGTGCGCCCCTACAGACAGGAGCCTTATGTAGGGGCGGACATTGTCCGCCCGCACGATACACGCAGGAGGCCCAGGGAAACGGGCGGATGATATCCGCCCCTACAGACTGCCTCCGCAGATTTTTGGTTTTAACAAAAGAGGGATAATAAATCCCAAATTTGTTAAAATATATATTACGCCCCAAAACGGGGCAGAATTGAGGAAAGGAGGAAACCCATTCATGCCTACTTTTAACCAGCTGGTGCGCAAGGGCCGCACGATGGCGGCGTACAAGTCCACCTCCCCCGCTCTTCAGCACGGCCTGAACACCCTGAAGAACCGGAGCACCGACCTGCCCTCCCCCCAGAAGAGAGGCGTCTGCACCGCCGTGCGTACTTCCACCCCTAAGAAGCCCAACTCGGCTCTGCGTAAGATCGCCCGTGTGAAGCTGACCAACGGGATGGAGGTCACCGCCTATATCCCCGGCGTGGGCCACAATCTCCAGGAGCACAGCGTCGTGATGATCCGCGGCGGCCGTGTGAAGGACCTGCCCGGCGTGCGCTACCACATCATCCGCGGCACTCTGGACACCCAGGGCGTCAACGGCCGTATGCAGGCCCGCTCCAAGTACGGCGCCAAGCGGCCCAAAGGAGCCAAGAAGAAGTAATTTTTCTTCAAAAAATTATTTCTTGCAGGGCGGGACGACCCGGCCCGCCGTCCCACAGGCCATTGCCTGCCGGGAAAACCAAGCTTGCATTGTGCGTTTGCGCAAGGCAAAAGCCTTGCCCGACGTTTTACCATATATACACCCGTAGCGTTTTTGCAGGGCGGACACTGTCCGCCCGCAGACAGAGAGCGCTGGAGATGGACGGGCGCACAATGTGCGCCCAGCGGGTGCGATGGGGAAACCTCGGACAGGCATTACACGCAGTCCAAACGGAAAACCGTTTGGGGTACGAGTACCTATGATTTCTATTTTATAAGAAGGAGGGAAGCAAAGTGCCCAGAAGAGGAAATGTGCCCAAGCGGGAGATTTTACCTGACCCGCTTTACAACTCCGTCCTGGTTACCAAGCTCGTCAACAGCATCATGCTGGACGGCAAGAAGGGCGTCGCCCAGAAGGTCGTCTACGGGGCCTTTGACATCATCAAGGAAAAGACCGACAAGGAGCCTATGGAGGTCTATACTCAGGCCCTTGAGAACATCATGCCCTCCCTGGAAGTGAAGGCCCGCCGTGTGGGCGGCGCCACTTACCAGGTGCCTATCGAGGTCCGGCCCGAGCGCCGGCAGACCCTGGGTCTGCGCTGGCTGACCACCTACGCCCGTAACCGGGGCGAGAAGACCATGAAGGAGCGGCTGGCCGGCGAGATTATGGACGCCGCCAACAACACCGGCTCCGCCGTGAAGAAGCGCGAGGACACCCACAAGATGGCCGAGTCCAACAAGGCGTTTGCTCACTACCGCTGGTAATAAAGGAGATTCCGTATGCCTAGAAAAGTTTCTCTGGAGAATACCCGGAATATCGGTATTATGGCCCACATCGACGCGGGCAAGACGACTACCACCGAGCGTATCCTCTACTACACCGGCGTCAACTACAAGATCGGCGAGACCCACGAGGGCACCGCCACCATGGACTGGATGGCCCAGGAGCAGGAGCGGGGCATCACCATCACCTCCGCCGCCACCACCTGCTACTGGACGGGCACCAAGACCCAGTTCCCCCAGACCCGGATCAACATCATCGACACCCCAGGCCACGTGGACTTCACCGTTGAGGTGGAGCGCTCCCTGCGGGTGCTGGACGGCAGTGTGACCGTCATGTGCGCGAAGGGGGGCGTGGAGCCTCAGTCTGAGACAGTTTGGCGCCAGGCTGACCACTACAAGGTTCCCCGGATGATCTATGTCAACAAGATGGACATCATGGGCGCCGATTTCTTCCATGTGCTGGATATGATTCACGACCGGCTGAAGGCCAACGCCGTACCCATCCAGCTGCCCATCGGCTCCGAGGAGACCTTCAAGGGCATCATCGACCTGGTGGAGATGAAGGCTGATATCTACTACGACGACCTGGGCAAGGACCTGCGGGTGGAGCCCATCCCCGAGGATATGATGGAGCTGGCCCAGGAGTACCGCACCAAGCTGCTGGACGCCTGCGCCGACATCGACGAGGAGATCATGGAGCTGGTGCTGGAGGAGAAGGATGTCCCCCAGGATATGATCCGCCGGGCCATCCGCAGGGGCACCATCGACAACCTGATGGTTCCCGTGGTGTGCGGCACGTCCTATAAGAACAAGGGGGTCCAGAAGCTGCTGGACGCCATTGTGGACTATATGCCCTCCCCCACCGACATCCCCGCCATCCAGGGCGTCAACCCTGACACCGACGAGGAGGACTCCCGTCCCGCCGACGACAGCGCCCCCTTCTCCGCCCTGGCCTTCAAGATCGCTACCGACCCCTATGTGGGCCGTCTGTCCTTCGTCCGGGTCTACTCCGGCATGCTGAACACCGGCACCTCCGTGCTGAACAGCACCAAGAAGCAGAAGGAGCGCATCGGCCGTATCCTCCAGATGCACGCCAACCACCGGGAGGATATCGAGACCGTCTACTCCGGCGACATCGCCGCCGTCATCGGTCTGAAGAACTCCACCACCGGCGACACCCTCTGCGACGAGAAGCACCCCATTATCCTGGAGTCCATGGAGTTCCCAGAGCCCGTCATCCGGGTGGCTATCGAGCCCAAAACCAAGGCCGGCCAGGAGAAGATGGGCGTTGCCCTGATGAAGCTGGCCGAGGAGGACCCCACCTTCAAGACCTACACCGACGAGGAGACCGGCCAGACCATCATCGCCGGCATGGGCGAGCTCCATCTGGAGATCATCGTGGACCGGCTGCTCCGTGAGTACAAGGTGGAGGCCAACGTGGGCGCGCCTCAGGTGGCCTACAAGGAGACCATCACCAAGCAGGTGGAGCAGGACACCAAGTACGCCCGCCAGTCGGGCGGCAAGGGCCAGTACGGCCATGTCAAGATCCGTGTGGAGCCCAACGAGTCGGGTGCGGGCTACGTGTTCGAGAACGCCATCGTGGGCGGCGCCATCCCCAAGGAGTATATCCCCGCCGTGGATCAGGGCATCCAGGGGGCTATGCAGGCCGGCGTGCTGGCCGGCTACCCCGTGGTGGACGTGAAGGTCACCCTCTACGACGGCTCCTTCCACGAGGTGGACTCCTCTGAGATGGCCTTCAAAATCGCCGGGTCCATGGCCTTTAAGGAGGCCTGCCGCAAGGCCGGCCCCGTGCTGCTGGAGCCCATCATGAAGGTGGACGTCATCGTCCCGGACGACTATCTGGGCAACGTCATCGGCGACCTGAACAGCCGCCGGGGACAGATCCAGGGTCAGGAGAACCGCACCGGCGCCGTCCAGGTGGACAGCCTGGTGCCGCTGGCCAACATGTTCGGCTACGCCACCGACCTGCGGTCCTCTACTCAGGGCCGGGGCCAGTACTCCATGGAGCCCCACAGCTACGTGCAGATCCCCAAGAACATCGCCGAGAAGATTGTGGCCGAGCGCGGCCGCAATCAGGATTGATGCCTGTAGGGCGCGACGACCCCGGCGCGCCGCTCAGGCGGAGAGTGAGGCGGGCCGAGTCGTCCCGCCCTACGGCGGGGAATTCCCGCGCCTATGAAAAAATAGGGTTGCAATTACAGACGAAATAGGATAAAATATCCACAACACGTCTGTACCCCCCAACGAGCAAAGCATTAACTGAAATATAAGGAGGAAAATTCCAATGGCTAAGGCAAAATTTGAACGTACCAAGCCCCATGTAAACATCGGCACCATCGGCCACGTCGACCACGGCAAGACCACCCTGACTGCCGCCATCACCAAGTATCTGGCTCTGAAGGGCCAGGCCCAGTATGAGGACTACTCCAGCATCGACAAGGCTCCCGAGGAGCGCGAGCGCGGCATCACCATCAACACCGCCCACGTGGAGTATGAGACCGACGCCCGGCACTATGCCCACGTGGACTGCCCGGGCCACGCCGACTATATCAAGAACATGATCACCGGCGCCGCTCAGATGGACGGCGCGATCCTGGTCATCTCCGCCACTGACGGCGTTATGGCTCAGACCAAGGAGCACATCCTGCTGGCCCGCCAGGTGGGCGTGCCCGCCATCGTGGTCTTCCTGAACAAGTGCGACCAGATGGACGACCCCGACCTGCTGGAGCTGGTGGAGATGGAGGTCCGCGAGATCCTCAGCTTCTACGAGTTCCCCGGCGACGACATCCCCATCATCAAGGGCTCCGCCCTGAACGCCCTGACCTGCGAGTCCGGCGACGTGAACGACGCCGACTTCGCCTGCATCAAGGAGCTGATGGATAGCGTTGACAGCTATATCCCCAATCCTCCCCGCGACGACTCTATGCCCTTCCTTATGCCTGTGGAGGACGTGTTCACCATCTCCGGCCGCGGCACCGTGGCCACCGGCCGTGTGGAGCGCGGCCAGCTGAAGGCCGGCGAGACCGTCGACATCGTGGGCCTGCAGGAGGAGAAGAAGTCCACCGTCGTCACCTCCATGGAGATGTTCCGCAAGACTCTGGACTTCATCGAGGCTGGTGATAACGCCGGCTGCCTGCTGCGCGGCATTGCCAAGACCGACATCGAGCGCGGCCAGGTGCTGTGCAAGCCCGGCTCCATTAACCCCCACACCAAGTTTGTCGGCCAGGTTTACGTCCTGTCCAAGGACGAGGGCGGCCGTCACACCCCCTTCTTCAATAACTATCGTCCCCAGTTCTACTTCCGTACCACCGACGTGACCGGCATCATCTCCCTGCCCGAGGGCACTGAGATGTGCATGCCCGGCGACAACGTGGACATGAAGGTGGAGCTGATCACCCCCATCGCCATCGAGAAGGGCCTGCGCTTCGCCATCCGTGAGGGCGGCCGTACCGTGGGTTCCGGCGTCGTCATCGAGATCGACGAGTAATTTTACCCAATCAGAAAAGGACGGGCTTTGGCCCGTCCTTTTTCTGCGCCTGAGCCGTTGTAATATTTTACAAAAAAATATAGACAAAGTCTGCCGAATATGGTATATTTGAGAAGGGACATTAAGAGGACGTTAAGAAAAAGGAGGAATTACGATGGAGCCCAGGTTTTATAAGATCCCTGTCTGCGTAGGCGACGTATCACTGAATGTGGCCAAGGGCCACTTTGCCACCCGGAACAGCCATACAAACTACTTCATTGACGTAACCAGCCAGCAGTCCAGCATCCGTGACGCGGATGCTGTGGCCCAGCAGCTGGCCCAGCGCAGCCAGACCCAGTTCCTTATGGTGGATACCATCCTCTGCATGGACGGCACCAGAGTGATCGGGACCTGCCTGGCCCAGAAGCTGACTCAGGGCGGCTTCCGCTCCATCAACGCGGGGAAGGAAATCTACGTCCTCCGGGAAAATGTGGGCACCAGCGGAAAGCTCATCTTCCGGGACAACGCCCGCTTCATGCTGGAGGGGAAGAATGTGCTTCTCCTGCTGGCCTCCGTCACCACCGGCGGCACGGTGCGCAGGGGCATCGACTGCGTGAAGTATTACCAGGGCCAGGTGGCGGGCATCGCCGCTGTTTACAGCCACCAGAAGGAGATTGACGGCATCCCGGTGGTCTCGCTGTTCAATACCAACGATATCCCCGACTACGCCAGCTACCTGCCTGAGGAGTGCCCCATGTGCAGGGAAAAGCGGGAGTTGGACGCCGTGGTGGACAAATACGGATATTCCGCACTCTGATTAAACGGCAAGGGGCCCGCTGAGGCGGGCCCCTTGTTACGCATATTTGGATAAGTTGTCCCAATCAATATCGGCGTCGTCAATAAAACCGCTCTCTTCGGCGTCTTGAATTTCCCGCGCCTCCTCCGGTGTGACTTTAGTATAGTCAGGGTCCCAGGCGCGCACCAGCTTTTTGATAAACTCATAGGCAAAGCGCTGGTCACTTTCCGGCAGAATGTCCATCATGCGGGCCGCTTCCAATGTAAGATCAGACATATTAGGTTCACCTCACTTATAGATATCCCCGCGATTTCCAATTTCTATAATAAAAAGAATTTCAATTTCGTCCTGCGCGCTGTATCGGAAGAGTACACGCCATTCTCCGACACGCAGCCGCTTGCGGCCATCAGAATAGCCCTGCATGGGCTTCACGTCTCCCTCCGGAGGGGTGTGGGTCAGGCCCTGGATTGCGGAGCGGATGCGGGTCACCGATCTGCCGTCGAGCCTGCTCAAAAATTTTAAGGATTTTTTTGAGTATTTGATGATCATAAGGGACCTCCCACAGATGCTTTTCTTCATTTTAACAGATAGAGAGGCAAACTGCAAATAGATTTTGGCGAAGTGAGACCCCAAAATTTTCTTTAGCCAGGTAAAATTTAGGGGTTGACAACCGGAGGGGGAGCCGCTATAATAACCACAACAACCGAAGAGCAAGAAACCTGTGAGAAAGAGTAGTAGCCGGCGCGGCAAACCTGTCCCCTGCGGGGAACGTGAAGAGAGCCTTGGGTGGTGGGATCAAGGCGGGGAGCGGTCGGGCGAATGGACTTTCGAGGGCGGCTTGAACGGAGCGATCCAAGTAGATGCCGACGGGAACCCACCCGTTATCCACCGGGCACGCGTGATGGCGCGTGAAGCGAGCGGACGTTTTCCAAAACGTCAATTTGGGTGGTATCGCAGGAGTGCAGCTCTTGTCCCAGAAAATGGGATGAGGGGCTGTTTTTTTATTGCTCCAAATAAAAAAACGGCCTTGCGCTGAAACTCCAACAAGCCCGGGCCAACGGCAAGGCCCCACATCTGCCGCCTAAATAAAATGAATTGGAGGAACCCAAAATGAAAAAGACTAACAAAATGAACCGTATTCTGACCCTGGCCCTGTCTCTGGCAATGACCCTCTCCCTGGCCGCCTGCGGCGGGAACGGCACTACCACCACGCAAAAGCCCTCCATCGGCAATTCCGGCTCCGGCAGCGCGGCCCAGAGCGGAAGCGGTCTCCCCGCTGACGGCCTGCTGGGAGACCCCGGGTCCGACACTATTTACCATGTCGGCATCTGCAACTATGTGGACGATGCCTCTCTGAACCAGATCAACGAGAACATCCAGGCCCGCCTGGACGAGATCGGACAGGAGAAGAACGTGGCCTTTCAGGTTGACTACGACAACCCCAACGCCGACGCCGCCGTGATGAACCAGATCATCGCCAACTTCCAGGCCGACAAGGTGGACCTTATGGTAGGCATCGCCACCCCTGTGGCCATGGCCATGCAGGCCGCCACCGAGGACAGCGATATCCCCGTGGTATTCTCCGCCGTCTCCGACCCGGTGAGCGCCGAGCTGGTGGCCTCCCTGGACGCCCCCGGCGGCAACATCACCGGCACCTCCGACTATCTGGATACCAACTCCGTCATGAATCTGATCTTCGCCGTCAACCCGGATACGAAAAAGATCGGCCTGCTGTATAACGTGGGACAGGACTCCTCCGCCACCCCCATCGCCCACGCCAAGGAGTATTTGGATGCCAAGGGCATCGAGTATGTGGAGCGCACCGGCACCAACGCCGCCGAGGTCAAGCAGGCCGCCCAGGCCCTGGCGGCCGACGGGGTGGACGCCGTCTTTACCCCCACCGACAACACCATCATGGAGCACTATCTGTCCATCTATGAGATTTTTGTGGACGCGGGCATCCCCCACTACACCGGGGCCGACTCCTTCGCCCTCAATGGCGCTTTCCTGGGCTACGGCGTGGACTATGCCAACCTGGGCCGGGAGACCGCCGACATGATCGCCGAGATTCTCATTGACGGCAAGGAGCCCGGCGCCCTGGCCGTCAAGACCTTCGACAACGGCACCGCCACCGTCAACACCGAGACCTGCGAGGCCCTGGGCCTGGACTACGACGAGATTGCCAGGATTTTTGCCCCCCTGTGTACCAAGGTCCAGCCCATTACCACCGCGGAGGAGTTCGGGGATTTGCAGGGGTGAGGGCGCGTGTTCCTTTTTCTTGAAAGAAAAAGGAACCGAAAAAGAACTTTGCCTGCCTGCTCCTGAGATATGGAGCAGGCAGAAGCCCTGTGCAGCCAAGAGGAAAAATGAAATTTTTCCCAACGCTCTTTTTGCTTCTTTTTCTCACGAGAAAAAGAAGAGAATGAAAAAGGAGGAACCGCCATGAACCCATCCGCCCTGCTGGCTGTGAGCCAGACCGCCCTGGAGCTGGGGCTGATCTGCTCCCTCACCGTGTTGGCCCTGTTTTTGAGCTACTCCATGCTCAACGTCTGCGACCTGTCCACCGACGGCTGCTTCACCCTGGGGGCCGCCGTGGGGGCCGTGGTGGCCGCCTCCGGCCATCCCCTGCTGTCTATTCCCGCCGCCATGCTGGCGGGGATGGCCTCCGGCTTTGTCACCGCGATTCTTCAGACGAAAATGGGCATCGACAGCCTGCTGGCGGGCATTATTGTCAACACCGGGCTGTACTCGATCAATATTATGGTGATGGCGGGGGCCCCCAACATCAACCTGAACAAGAAGGACACCATATTCACCATGGCGAAGGACCTGCTGGCCGGGACTCCCCTGGCCGGCCAGCAGAATACCGTGATAGCCGCCGTCGCGGCGGCGCTGACGGTCCTCTTCCTGACCGTCTTTCTCAACACCCGGCTGGGGCTGGCAATCCGGGCCACCGGCAACAACCCGGACATGGTCCGCTCCTCCTCCATCAATCCGGCGTTCACCACTATTGTAGGCCTGTGCGTGGCCAACGCCTTTACCGGCCTGTCCGGCTGCCTGATGGCCCAGTCCCAGAAGCAGGCCGAGATTAACATCGGCACCGGCATGGTCACCATCGCCCTGGCCTCTCTGCTCATCGGCGCCACCCTCCTGGGCCGGGGGGGCATCTTCACCCGGGCGGCGGGCATGGTGCTGGGGGCGTTCATTTTCCGCTTCGTCTACGCCGTGGCCCTGCGGCTGGATATGCCCGCCTTCATGCTCAAGCTGGTGTCGTCGGTGATTGTGGCTCTGGCTATCGCGGCGCCCTATCTGAAGCAGCAATGGCCCACGATCCGCCGCCGGCTGTCCTACCGGCAGACCGCCGCCAGAAGGGGGGAGAACTGACATGCTGAACATCTCCCACATCTCCAAGACCTTCAACCCGGGCACCGTGAACGAGAAGCGGGCCATCTCGGACCTGTCCCTCCACCTGAACGCCGGCGACTTTGTCACCATCATCGGCTCCAACGGGGCGGGCAAATCCACCCTGTTCAACGCCGTCTGCGGGGACTTTCTCACCGACGCGGGCTCCATCGTCCTCAACGGCCAGGACATCACCTTTATGCCGGCCTTCCGGCGGGCCAAGCGCATCGGCCGGCTCTTTCAGGACCCCATGCGGGGCAGCGCCCCCGGCATGACCATCGAGGAGAACCTGGCCCTGGCCGCGGGGAGCGGTGGCTGGCTGTCCCACGTGACGGCGGGGGAGAAGAAGCGCTTCCGGGACCGGCTGGCCCTCCTTGATATGGGGCTGGAGGACCGGATGAAGCAGCCGGTGGGCCTGCTGTCCGGCGGACAGCGCCAGGCGCTCACCCTGCTCATGTCCACCATGAACCCGCCCAGGCTGCTGCTGCTGGACGAGCACACCGCCGCCCTGGACCCGGGCACGGCGGAGAAGGTGCTCAAGCTCACCCGGGACATCGTCTCTGAGCACAAAATCACCACCATGATGGTGACCCACAACATGAACCAGGCCCTGGAGCTGGGCAACCGCACCCTGATGATGGACGGCGGCAATATCGTGCTGGACATCAGCGGCAGGGAGCGGGAGGGCCTCACCGTGGTGGATCTGCTGAAAAAATTCAGGGCCGGCGCGGGTAAGGACCTGGACAACGACCGGATTCTGCTGTCGTGACCGGGATGTAGGGGCGGATATTATCCGCCCGTTCTTACAAAGTGCGTTTCGTAATTGTTCGGGCGGACAATGTCCGCCCCTGCAAGAAAAGCCGCCGCGAGCAAATCGCGGCGGCTTTTCTTCACTGGGCGGCGGGCTGCTGGTTGGAGAATCTGGTGTAGGCCTGGCTCACCTTGCTCTGAGGGGCCTGCTCCACCTGATACCAGCCCTTGGACTGGGACATCTTGAAAAGGTCGGTCTGAATCTGGTGGCTCTGGTTGAAGATTTTCAGAAAGTCATCCCGCAGGGGCAGGCTGACGCACTCCGAGGCGAAGGTGTCGTAGTTGGCGGACATCTTCTTCTCACTGCAAATAAAGTCGGTCATTCTCTCCTGATCGTTCATAGCGGCTCCTCCTTTTTTCAGCGCAGATGATTCAGCAGGGTGTTGTAATTCTGCAAATGCAGGCTGGCGCAGGACTGGAACTTGTTTTTCAGTTCCGGGTCCTGGCTCTCCTGGGCGGCGGACAGGTACTTGCAGTGGAGCACCTTCTCAAAGTCCAGCTGGTCGGACAGAGCGGACAGCTCCTTGGTGGTCAGATTGGGCATGACGATTACCTCCTTTTTGAAAGCGGGCAGGGCCCGCCGTTGGTGGATAGTCTGTCCCCGCCCCCAAAATTTATGAGAAAAATTTCTCTTCCTCTGAGATTTTACCCCCCTGTCATGGATATTACTTGATGAAAGGCCTTTCAAAACAGATTTCCAAGGAGGTGAGCGGCCTTGACAGACGAGGCATTTGCCCAGGCGGCCCGGACCCACGGCGACACTGTCTACCGCGTCGCCCTCCACGCCCTGAACAACCCCCACGACGCCGAGGACGTGATGCAGACCGTGCTTTTGAAGCTGTACGAGTGCAAAAAAGAGTTTGAGTCCGAGGAGCACATGAAGCACTGGCTGCTGCGGGTGGCGGTGAACGAGAGCCGGAGGGTGCTGCGGTCTCTGTGGCGGAGGAGCTCCGTCCCCCTGGAGGAGCGGCACGACACCGCCGCCCCGGAGGACCCGGCCAGGGCCGAGATGCTGGAGGCGGTGATGGCTCTGGAGCCCAAGTACCGGCTGGCCGTCTATCTCTACTACTACGAGGGGCTGTCCGTGGCCGAGACGGCCGCCGCCATGCGGGCCAACGTGTCTACCGTACAGACCTGGCTGCTCCGGGCAAGAGAGCGGCTGCGGAAGGAGCTTACCGAGAAAAAGGAGGAATCTGTCTATGTTCGACCCGAAATTGTACCGTGAAGCCTGCCGGGAGCTCACTGCTCCCGAGGATAAAATTGAGGAGATTATCGCTATGACTGAGAAAACCAATAAGAGACGCATCCGCCCCCTGCGCACCGCCCTCATCACCGCCGCCGCCGTCGCCATGATGGTGGTCAGCGTGGCCGCCGCTGATCCGGAGGGATTTGAGTCCTTCATTTTAGATATCGGCTCGATTGTCCGGGTGGACCGCTACCGCTCCGATGTGACCACCGAGGACGGCGAGACATTCTCCATGGTGGCGTCCCCCGATGCCAAGGTGGAGAATCGGGACGGCAGGGCCATTCTGGTGGTCAACGGCGAGGACGCGGCCGACATCACCGACGCCCTGGCCCAGGACCAGCACTATGTCTTTGAGGACTTTACCGAGGATACCAGAATTACCATCACTGTGGACGGCACCATTGAAAAGTGGACCCTGGTGAAGGAAGTGGGCATCGTGAAAGCGGACGGCAGCTATCACTGGTTTGGCAGCGATACCGTCACCAGCGAGGACGTGGACACCAATATGAACGGCGGCGTATTTTTCAACGCCGACATTTTCAAGGACAGTTCTGTGGATGTTGCAGATGTGGAAGTGACCACCGGCATGTATGTGACCGTGGACAAGGACTGTGAGAACAAGTAAAGAGGCAATGCGGGCCGGGTGACCGGCCCGCTGTTTTATCACAAAAGCCTTGACTATAATATATATCGTGGTATATACTATATACAAGGAGGTGGCTGATATGGAGACAGCAAAGATTTTTGAGAATGGAAGAAGTCAGGCGGTGCGCCTGCCTAAAAAGTATCGTTTTAGTGTAGACGAGGTTGTGGTTCAGCAGTTGGGGGACGCGATTCTCCTGGTCCCCAAGGAATCCCTGTGGAAGACTTTTTTGGAGGGGCTGGATGGATTCACCGGCGATATCTTTGAAAATGGACGCAATCAGGGGGCACAGAAGGAGAGAGAACCGCTGTGACTTATATGCTGGACACAAATATCTGCATTTATGTGATGAAGAAGAGACCGGAAAATGTGCTGCGGCGGTTTCAGAAAGAGCTTTACAGCGGATTGTGCATCTCTTCGATTACGCTGGCTGAGCTGGAATACGGTATGAAGCACAGCTCAGACCCCGTGAGAAATGAGCAGGCACTGCTTCGCTTTTTGGCTCCCATGAATATTCTGCCCTTTGGACTGGCGGCGGCATCGGAGTATGGGGAGATCAGAGCTTATTTGCAGAGTCAGGGGACGCCAATCGGACCGCTGGATATGCTGATTGCCGGACACGCCAGATCGGAGGGGATGATTCTGGTAACAAACAATGGAAAAGAATTTGAGCGGGTGCCTGACCTGGTACTTGAGAACTGGGCAGAATAGATTGACAGCGGTGGGCCGGGGGACCGTCCCGCCGCTTTTTCGTCCCGCCGCAGAGAAAAGGCCCCTTGGCCCTGCGGGGGGCGACGGGAGTTTGCTGTTCTTGATGAGTGAATATACTTGAACAGAAAGCAGAAATGTGCTATTCTAAAATACAGGAAAGAATGATTTTTCAGCGCTGACAAGCAGCAGCGGTCAGCCCTCATGACAGAGGGCAGCTCCTTGCCCTCTGATCTTCGGAAAGGGGGGCTGCCTGATGAGTACATCCGAAGTGTTACAGCTTTGTTTGGTTATCATTGGTATTTGCGGCCTGTTTATTCAGGGCAAAAAGAAGTGACCGCCGGCACCCTGACAAGTACGGCGATCACTTTCGTCAACTCTAAGGGCTGACCGTGTTTTGGCAGAGCCCTTTCTATGTCTTATTATAGCCGCCTGCGGGTTTGTTGTCAATATCTCCATTTCCTAAGCCGTTCTCTATTTCCGTACAGCCTTCCGCAGTATTTCTCCTTGTAATTTTTGAGCGGCTGTCTTATAATAGGGGCAGTGTGAAATTACCACCGGCGACAAATCTTACCGCAAAGGAGAATACTATGACAGCCAATGAAAAAAAGCAGCTAATGGCGATGGCCTGCAAGGTGCGCATGGGCGTCATCGAGGGCACCCATGGGGCCAAGGCCGGCCATCCCGGCGGGAGTCTTTCCGCCTCTGACCTGTTTGCCTACCTCTACTTCAAGGAACTGAACATCGACCCCAAGGACCCCAAGTGGGCCGATCGGGACCGCTTCGTTTTGTCCAAGGGCCATACCGCCCCGGGCCTGTACGCCGCTCTGGCTCTGCGGGGCTTCTTCCCAGTGGAGGATCTGCCCACCCTGCGGCACATTGACAGCTATCTCCAGGGCCACCCCAACATGAACACCGTCCCTGGCATCGACATGTCCACCGGCTCTCTGGGCCAGGGGGTCTCCTGCGCCGCCGGCATGGCCCTGGCCGCCCGGAGGATGGGCAAGACCTGCCGGGTGTATGCCCTGCTGGGCGACGGCGAGATTCAGGAGGGCCAGGTGTGGGAGGCCATGATGTTCGCCCACCACTACAAGCTGGACAACTTCTGCGCCATTGTGGACAACAACGGCCTGCAGATTGATGGTCCGGTGGATCAGGTCATGAGTCCCTATCCCATCCCCGACAAGCTGAGAGCTTTCGGCTTTGAGGTGGTGGAGATTGACGGCCACGACTTCGACCAGATCGAGGCGGCTTTTGAGAAGGCCAAGGCCACCAAGGGCGTCCCCACCGCCATTGTGATGAAGACCACCAAGGGCAAGGGGGTCAGCTTCATGGAGGGCCAGGCCGGCTGGCACGGCAAGGCCCCCAACGACGAGGAGTATGAGACCGCCATGAAGGAGCTCAAGGCTCAGCTGGCAGAAGTGGAGGCGATGTAAGATGGCGGATGTAAAAAAAATCGCGACCCGTGACAGCTACGGAAACGCTCTGGCCGCCCTGGGCGCGGAGCACGACGATCTGATCGTCTTTGACGCCGACCTGGCGGGCGCCACCAAAACCGGCACCTTTAAGAAGGCCTTCCCTGACCGGCACTTCAACTGCGGCATCGCCGAGGGCAACATGATCGCCGTGGCCGCCGGCGCCGCCGCCATGGGGCTGGTGCCCTTCGCCTCCAGCTTTGCCATGTTCGCTGCCGGGCGGGCATTCGAGCAGGTGCGCAATTCCATCGGCTACCCCCACCTGAACGTGAAGATCGGCGCCACCCACGGCGGCATCTCCGTGGGCGAGGACGGAGCCAGCCACCAGTGCTGTGAGGATTTCGCCCTGATGCGGTCCATCCCCGGCATGGTGGTCATGTCCCCCGCCGACGACGTGGAGGCCAAGGCCGCCGTCAAGGCCGCCTATGAGTATGAGGGGCCCGTCTACCTGCGCTTCGGCCGGCTGGCCGTGCCTGTGTTCCACGACGAGGCCAGCTTTAAGTTCGAGATCGGCAAGGGCGAGGTCCTTCAGGACGGCGGCGACGTAGCTATCATCGCCAACGGCCTGCTGGTGAATGAAGCCATGGAGGCGGGCAGGGCGCTGGCCGAGGCCGGCATCTCCGCCCGTGTCATCAACCTGTGCACCATTAAGCCCCTGGACGAGGAGCTGGTCCTGAAGGCCGCCCGGGAGTGCGGCAGGATTATCACCTGTGAGGAGCACTCCGTCATCGGCGGCCTGGGCGAGGCGGTCTGCGCCCTGCTCAGCGAGAAGTGTCCCACCCCCGTGCGCCGCATCGGCGTCAACGACGAGTTCGGCCACTCCGGCCCCGCCGCCGCCCTGCTTAAGCAGTTCGGTCTGTCCGCCGACCATATTGTGGAGGTCGCCAGAGACTTCTGCGGGAAGTAAATGAGAATACTCCGCTTGTCAGAGAGACAGGCGGAGTGTTTTTTGTGGAAAAATCCTATTTAATTTCCTGTTCCAGGCTGTCAAAGGCCGGTGCGGAGAAGAACTCTCCCAGAGTGATATCTAGACCGTCGCAAAGCTTTTTGATGGTGATGATAGATACATCTCTCCGTCTGCTGTCCAGCATACTATAAACCGTTGATGGGGTAACGCCGGATAATGTGGCAAGTTCATTTGCTTTCATATTGCGTGTGCGGCACAGATCTATAAAACGGTTTGCGACAGCATCTTTAACTGACAAGTGAACCACCTCAAAAATATACTATTTGCATTGCCGCATTTGCGTATACGCAGTTGCGTAAATTTGGAAAATGTGATATACTTCTGAACGGAGGTGGCATAGATGAAAAAAATTACCATCAGCTTGGAAGACTTTGTGTATCAGTTTTATCAGAAGGTGGGGGAGAGCGCGGGTGGACTTCCGGTAGAACAAGTTGCCGCAGATGCTTTGTTCAAATTGGCCGGAGAGCTTTCCATGAACGCGCTCCACAAAAAGGGTATGCAGGGATAGAAAAAGCAGGCCGTCTCAGAGGATGGCCTGCTTTTTTGCTCATGTCCGCAATAAGATAGGCTGGAGCTGACGGCCCTCCAGGGCCGCCTGGGCGGCGTCAGCCACCTGGGAGAAGTCGGACACCAGGGAGGTGGGCTTCTTCTCAAAGTCGTCCTGGCCGAAGGGGACAAAATAGATGTGCTTCCGGGCCAGCAGGGCGCCGATGCCGGCGGCGGAGGCGGCCAGGCCGTCGTTGGTGGAGGGGGCGATGAGGAGGGGGCGCTCATTGCGCAGGTGGGCCTTGGCTGCCATGGTGACGCTGGTGTCAGTGATGCCGGCGGCCAGCTTGCCCAGGGTGTTGCCCGTGCAGGGACAGATGATGAGCAGGTCCAGCAGCTTTTGGGGCCCGATGGGCTCCGCCCCCTGGACGGTGGAGATCACCCGGCAGTCGCAGATGCGCTCCATCTCCCGCATCAGGTCGTGGGCCCTGCCGAAGCGGGTGTCGGTGCTTGTCACGACCTCCGACACGATGGGCACCACCCGGGCAAACCGGGCCTTGACCTGCTCCAGGGCCTCCATGGCCCTGGCATGTGTACAAAAGGACCCGCATACCGCGAATCCAACGGTGTTGTTCTTCAATGAAAGCATTCCTTTCAGATATGAATGAGGAAAAACGAAGTTTTCCCAAAGTTTTTCTTTTGGTTCTTTTCTTTTAACAAAAAGAAAAGAACAGTGTCACAGTCCAATTTCCCGCAGCATATTGCAGATGGTGTCCCGGAGGGCGGCGCCCGCGGTCACCGGGGCCACCTTGCCGGGGAGGGAGAGGGCCCAGATTACCGTCAGTCCCAGCTCCACAGCGGCCCCCAACTCCACCCCGCCGGGCTTGGAGGCCAGATCCAGGATGAGGCAGTCGGGCTTGATGTCCTCCAGCTCCTCCCGGCCCAGCACCTGGGCGGGGACCGTGTTGACGATGAGGTCGTAGCCGCACAGCCAGCCCTTCAGATTGGACAGATGCTCCCCGCCGAAGCCCATGGCCTGAGCCCAGGCGAGCTGATCGTATTTTCGGGCGGCCACGCTCACCCGGGCCCCCAGAGCCTGAAAGCGCTGGGCGGTGAGCCGGCCCACCCGGCCGAAGCCGATGATCAGCACCCTGGAGCCGTGGATGGTGATGGGCAGGTGCTCCATAGCCAGCTGGACGGCCCCCTCCGCCGTGGGGACGGCGTTGGCCACCGCCAGCTCCTCCCGGGCGAAGTAATCGTGAATGGTGAGGCCCCGTTCCTGTGCCAGGGCCTGGACCTCCCGGTCCACCCGGCCGCCGCAGATGAACTGCCGGGGGGACAGCCGGTCCAGAATAGAGGCCAGGGGATACTCCGACCCGGCCAGCGGGGCGTTGAGCTGTCCGCCGCCGCCAGAGACGGGGAGGGGCAGGACGACGCAGTCCGCCTTGTCAACAAAACGCAGGGAGGCCTCGGCGGTGAGGCCGGGGCTGGGCTCCTGGGACTGGCCCAGGGCATAGGTATGGACAGTGTGGCCGTCCTCGGCCAGCAGCAGGGAGAGCTTCTCCTGCCGCAGGTCGCCGCCCACCACCCAGATATTCAGCTCGTGTTTCATAGAAGTACCTCCAGAACCACCGGCCGAGCGGCGGTGGGTTTCTACCCCATTGTATGGGGGCAGGGGGGAGGGGGTGCCACGCCGCCCCAAAATCATTTATCACAGCGTTCCCGGCAAAAAGACAGGCTACTTCTTCTCTTTTGCCATTGACACCCCATTTTCCCCGGGCTATAATAGAAAATTGCCCCACCTGTGTGGTGCGGGCAGTTTTATTTTTTGGAAGAAAGGGGCTCTTTTTGATGAGCGACCAGCGCGTGTATAACTTTTCCGCCGGCCCCTCCATGCTTCCTCTGCCCGCGCTGGAGCGCGCCGGAGCGGAGATCACCGACTACCGGGGCTCCGGTATGTCCGTGATGGAGATGAGCCACCGTTCCAAGGTCTTTATGGACATCTTCCATGAGACCCAGGACAAGCTGCGCCGGCTGATGAGCATCCCGGACGGCTATCACATCCTCTTCCTCCAGACCGGGGCCTCGGGCCAGTTTTCCGCCGTCCCCCTGAATCTGATTGGAAGAACAGGGAAGGCGGACTATGCGGTCACCGGCAATTTCTCCGGCCTGGCCTATCAGGAGGCTCAGAAATATGGACAGATCAGCATGGCTGCCGATACCTCCGACCGCGATCACAGCTATATTCCCCGCCAGGAGGAGCTGAAGCTGGATAAAGACGCCAGCTATTTCTATTACTGCGCCAACAACACCATCTACGGCACCGAGTGGGACTACGTCCCCGAGACAGGAGAGGTCCCCCTGGTGTGCGACATGTCCTCCAATATTCTGTCTATGCCGGTGGACGTGTCTAAATTCGGCGTCATCTACGCCGGAGCCCAGAAGAATATGGCCCCCGCCGGGCTGACGGTGGTCATCATCCGGGACGGCCTCCAGGGCCGCGAGCTGCCCTATACCCCCCTGATGATGAACTACAAGACCATGATCGACAAGGACTCCATGTATAACACCCCCCCCTGCTGGTGCATCTATATGCTGGGCCTCACCCTGGATTGGGTGGAGGCCAACGGCGGGGTGGCCGGGATGGAGAGGCTGAAATGGACCCGGGCCAATATGCTCTATGAGACGCTGGAGAGCTCCCGGCTGTTCCAGCTCCACGGAGAGAAGGGCTCCCGCTCCGGGATGAACGTCACCTTCCGCACCGGGGACGAGGCTCTGGACGCCAAATTTGTTCAGGAGGCCGCCGCCGCCGGCTTTGTCAACCTGAAGGGCCACCGGAAGGTGGGCGGAATGCGGGCCAGCATCTATAACGCCATGCCTGTGGAGGGTGTGGAAAAGCTGTGTGACTTCATCCAAAGCTTTGACAGGGCCAACTGACAAAAATGGATTAACCCATTGACAAAGTAGGAAATACGGCGTATACTTCTTTTCAATAACCTGTACGGGGGGTATCTGCATGCGCCAAAAGCAAAAGCTGCACCTGATGGTCATCACCGCCCTGTTCGCCGCATCCATCACTGTGATGACCGCCTATATGCTCCATATTCCCATTCCCACCGGAGGCTATATTCATCTGGGGGATGCCCTGATTTATCTGGCCGCCTGCCTGTTGCCCACCCCCTGCGCGGCGGCGGCCGCCGCCATCGGCGCCGGGCTGGCCGATCTGCTCACCGCCCCCGTGTGGGTGCTGCCCACCCTGATTATCAAGGCCGTGGTGGTGCTGTTTTTTACCAGCGGCGGCGAGAGGCTCCTGTGCCGCCGGAACCTGGCCGCGATGGTTGCCGCAGGACTGTTTTCCCCCTCGGCCTACGCTCTGGCCGGCTGCGCTATGGCCGGGACTATGGCCGCCTTCGTCCCCCAGTTTTTGGGCACCCTGGTCCAGGGGATCGGCAGCGGCGCCCTTTTCCTGGTCATCGCCCCGGCGCTGGACGGGGTCAAGCTGAAGGAGCGGGTGAGGGCCTAGACAATATTGCAGGGGCGGATTTTATCCGCCCTGCTGTAGGGCGTGACCACCGGGCACGCCGGGATGCAGAACCAGGGACAGGGCGCGCCGAGTCGTCGCGCCCTACCATTTCACAGAAATTCGAGGTAATTTCCATGTATCGTATCAAGACACTGAATAAGATTTCCTCTGTCGGTCTGGCCCGTCTGGACCCCACCCGGTTTCAGACGGGGGCGGAGGTGGAGAACGAGGACGGTGTTCTGGTCCGCTCCGCGCCCATGCACGACTATGCCTTTCCTGACTCCCTCCGGGCCATCGCCCGGGCGGGAGCGGGCACCAACAACATCCCCATTGATCGCTGCTCGGAGAATGGCATTGTGGTGTTCAACACCCCCGGCGCCAACGCCAACGCGGTGAAGGAGCTGGTCATCGCCGCCATGCTTATCGCGTCCCGGGACGTGCTGGGGGGCGCTGACTGGGTCCAGGAGCAGGCCCATACCCCCAAAGTGGACGTGGCCGCCGCAGTGGAGAAGGGCAAGTCGGCCTTCGCCGGTCCGGAGCTCTACCGCAAGACTCTGGGCGTCATCGGTCTGGGGGCCATCGGGGCCCTGGTGTGCAATATCGCCCTGGACCTGGGGATGGACGTCTACGGCTACGACCCCTTCCTGTCGGTGGACGCAGCCCTGCGGCTAGACCGGCACGTCCATGTGGTCCAGAATGTGGATGAGCTGTACAAGGTGTCTGACTACGTCACCCTCCACATCCCCTATACCAATGCCACCAGGGACTTTATCAACGCCGAGGCCATCGGCAAGATGAAGGGACAGGTGCGGGTGCTTAATCTGGCCCGGGGCGGGCTGGTCAACGACGATGACATGATCGCCGCCCTGGAGGCCGGCCGGGTGGCCAAATATGTCACCGACTTCCCTGACGATCAGATCACCACAGTGCGCAATGTGATCGCCCTGCCCCACCTGGGGGCCTCCACCCCGGAGAGCGAGGACAACTGCGCCGTGATGGCGGCGCGGCAGCTCCGGGACTACCTGATTAACGGCAATATCAAGAACTCGGTCAACCTGCCCGACGTCTGTCAGGACTGGAGCGGCATTGCCCGCCTGTGCCTGATCCACAAGAACGTCCCCGCCATGCTGACCAGGATCATGGGGGTCCTGTCCGACGACCACATCAACGTGGAGAATATGACCAACAAGTCCAAGAAGGACTACGCCTACACCATGGTGGACGTAAACACCCGCATCACCGACGAGGTGGCCGACGAACTGCGGGCGATCCCCAACATGATCCGGGTGCGGGTATTAAATCATTGACGAGGTGCCGCGATGGTATTTATCTCCTGGAATGTAAACGGCCTGCGGGCCTGCATGAAAAAGGGGTTTCTGGACTTTTATGAGGGACGGAAGCCCGACTTCCTCTGCCTTCAGGAGACCAAGATGGAGAAGGGACAGGCCGACGTCCCCTTGGGGGAGGGGGTGCTGGAGTTCTGGAACTCTGCGGAGAAGAAGGGCTACTCCGGAACGGCTGTTTTCACCCCACACGCTCCCGCCGCCGCCGCTTACGGCATGGATCGGGAGCCCCACGACCACGAGGGGCGGCTGATTACCCTGGAGTATGACAAGTTCTATCTGGTGTGCTGCTATACCCCCAACGCCCAGGACAGCTTGAAGCGGCTGGATTACAGGATGAGCTGGGAGGACGACCTGAGGGACTATCTCATGTCCCTGGACAGGGCCAAGCCGGTGGTCTACTGCGGGGATTTGAATGTGGCCCACCAGGAGATTGACCTGAAAAATCCGAAAACCAACCGGGGGAACCCCGGCTTCTCCGACCAGGAGCGGGAGAAGATGACCGCTCTGCTCTCCTCCGGCTTTACCGACACCTTCCGCGCCCTCTATCCCGACCGGGAGGGGGCCTACTCCTGGTGGTCCTACCGCTTCAGCGCCCGGAAGAACAACGCCGGGTGGCGCATCGACTACTTCATTGTGTCTGACCGTTTGAAGGACAAGATTCTCCGGGCGGAGATTTTGTCCGATGTGGAGGGCAGCGACCACTGCCCGGTGCTGCTGGAGCTGGATATTTGACCGCAGGGGCGGCCGGTGCATCGTTATAGGTTATCAAATGAACACGGCGCGCCGGGGTGGCCGCGCCCTATATTCTGACAGAAGGAAGGCGCGCTGTGATGAAGCTGTGCGAGCTGTTTGGCAAGGGACGGACGGTGTTCACCTGTGAGGTGTTCCCGCCCAAGAGGACCGCCCCGGTGGACAGCATCTATAAGACGCTGGACGGGATGAAGGACATCCGCTTTGACGCCATCAGCGTCACCTTCGGGGCGGGCGGCTCCACTGTGAACCAGAGTACCCAGGAGATCGCCTGTCTCATTGAGAACCAGTACCACACCCCCGCCATGGCGCACCTGACCTGTGTGGCCGCCGGCAGGGAGGAGGTGGACCGCATCCTGGACCAGCTGAAGGCCGGCGGGGTGGAGAACATCCTGGCCCTGCGGGGGGACGCAAATCCGGACTATCCTCCCAAGACCGACTTCAAATACGCCAGCGAGCTGGTGGCCTATATCCGGGAGCGGGGGGATTTCGGCGTTTCCGCCGCCTGCTACCCGGAGGGACACCTGGAGAGTCCCGATCTGGTCAGCGACGTCCGCCGCCTGAAGGAGAAGGTGGACGCCGGCGCCCAGCACCTGGTCAGCCAGCTGTTTTTTGACAACGGCGACTTCTTCCGCTTCCTGGAGCGGGCCCGCATCGCGGGGATTAACGTGCCCATTGAGGCGGGCATTATGCCGGTGCTCAGCGCCAAATCCATCCAGAGGATGGTGTCCCTGTGCGGGGCCAGCATGCCCGCCAAGCTCACCCGCATCCTGGCCCGGTACGGCGATCACCCGGACGCCCTGCGGGAGGCGGGGGTCGCCTATGCCATCGACCAGATCTCTGACCTCATCGCCGGCGGCGTGGACGGTATCCACCTGTATACCATGAACAATCCGGACGTGGCCCGGCAGATCGCCGGGAGTATCGACGCAATTCGGAAAATATAACGCAGGGGGCGGCCTCCGTGCCGCCCCCTTTTTGCCCGGTGGGGCGGCGCAGAGGCCGCCCCACTGCTGTTCACACCTTATTCACCAAAATTTAAGGAGTTTTTGGTCGTATTTCCCCCGCTGCTGTGCTACAATACCTCCTGTGAACGGAGGCCTTTTCATGAAAAGCAGACAGAAAATCTTCATTTTAACGGCGGTCGTCCTCCTGCTGGCGGGGGGCGGGTGGTTTTTATATACCAGCGGCTTTTTTCAGGCGGCCGGCTCCCTGGAGGGGCTCCGGGCCTATATCGCCGATTTTGCCCCCTATTCCCACCTGTTTTTCTTCCTGCTCCAGCTGCTGTCGGTGATCCTGGCCCCCATCCCCAGCAATATCACAGCCGCTGCGGGGGGACTCCTCTTTGGGACCTGGCCCGCCTTCCTGCTCACCTTTGGGGCGGTGGTGAGCGGCTCCCTGCTCACCTTCTCCCTGAGCCGGGTGCTGGGCCGGGATTTCGCCGACCGGCTTGTCAGCCGGAAGCTGTCGGAGAAGTATCAGTCCGTTCTGCGGGCCAAGGCCCCGGTCTTTCTGACGCTGGCCTTCCTCTTCCCCTTCTTTCCGGATGACATGCTGTGCATCCTGGCCGGGCTCACCGACCTGCCCTGGCGGCGCTTTGCCCTTATTGTCCTGCTGGCCCGGCCCTGGGGACTGCTGTTTGCCAGCGCGCTGGGCGGCTCCACCCTGGAGCTGCCGCTCTGGGTGATGCTCCCCATCGGACTGGCCGGGCTGACGCTCTTCCTGCTTGGGCTGAAATATGGGGACAGGCTGGAGGAAAATCTTCTGCGCTGTTTGAAAGAGCGAAAAACTGGGGAAACTGAGTAGGCAGAAAACCGTACACCCGCACCAAAATTTTCTTGTTTTTCTCTTTACAAACAGAAAAAGATGTGCTAGTATATAAGCATAACAATAATCAGTATTGTTAAGGGGAGAGGGTCTGTGGAGCGAGCCGTTCGGTACAGCAGAAAACGGGAGGCTATCCTGGCTGAAATCCAGGGGACCAGCTGCCATCCCTCCGCTGAGTGGCTCTATCAGCGGCTCAAGCCCCGGCATCCCGACCTGAGCCTGGGAACCGTCTATCGCAATCTGACCTTTTTTCAGGCGCAGGGCCAGATTAAAAGCGTGGGTGTGGTCCAGGGACAGGAGCGGTTTGACGCCGTCGTCACCCCACACAGTCACTTTGTTTGCAACTGCTGCGGCTCCGTTCTGGACCTGCCCGATTTTCAGCCGGGCGGAGACTTGGACCGGACCGTCAGCTGGCAATACGGGCTCACGGTGGAACGCCACGAGCTCACATTCTATGGTCTATGTTCCAGCTGTTCCAAACAACAAAATAACAAGGAGGAACCAAAATTATGAAGAAATTTGTTTGCAGTGTCTGCGGTTATGTCCATGAGGGCGACGCCGCCCCCGCCGAGTGCCCCATCTGCCACGCTCCCGCCGACAAGTTTGTCGAGCAGGGCGGCGAGATGAGCTGGGCCGCTGAGCACGTCGTGGGCGTGGCTCAGGGCGTGGACCCCGAGATCATCGAGGGCCTGCGCGCCAACTTCCAGGGCGAGTGCACCGAGGTCGGCATGTACCTGGCTATGGCCCGGGTCGCCCATCGCGAGGGCTATCCCGAGATCGGCGAGTACTGGCGCCGGGCCGCGCTGGAGGAGGCTGAGCACGCCGCCAAGTTCGCCGAGCTGCTGGGCGAGGTGCTGACCGACTCCACCAAGAAGAACCTGGAGCTGCGCGTCGAGGCCGAGAACGGCGCCACCGCCGGCAAGGTCGCCTTGGCCAAGAAGGCCAAGGAGCTGAATCTGGACGCCATCCACGACACTGTGCATGAAATGGCCCGCGATGAGGCCCGCCACGGCAAGGCCTTCAAGGGTCTGCTGGAGCGTTACTTCGGCTAAGCATGATTTCACCTTCCCGCCCAACTGGGCGGGAAGGTTATTTTAACAAATCTAGGAGGAATTTCTGATGGATAAGTACGTCTGCCCCTGCGGCTATGAGTACGACCCCGCCGCAGGCGACCCTGACAACGGCGTCGCCCCCGGCACCCCCTGGGGCCAGGTCCCCGACAGCTGGGTCTGCCCCATCTGCGGGATGGGCAAGGATGTCTTTGAGAAGGCGTAAACAGAGTATCCTTTTGAGGGAGACAGGGAGACCTGTCTCCCTCTTTTTCCGTTCGCGGGCCGCCGGCGGGGGCGCGGGGTAAAAAGAGGCGGATGATAGGAAAACTGCATATTTATGGCCTGTTTCAGGGCTGTAAATTGTGAAATCACCAGGGAGATTCGGGGTTGACAAGAAAAAAGCTGTATGGTATTATGCGCTTTGGAAATATGTTTCAATTGATTTTTTGCCGGATAGGTGGAGAAAAAACGTGGAATTTCAGGGTTAAAGGAGCGAAATATGGATCAGAAAGAAATTTTGAGCCGGGTGGAGCACACCCAGCTGAGCCCGACGGCCACCTGGGAGCAGATCAAGGCCGTCTGTGACGAGGGGAAGCAGTTCAACACCGCCACCGTATGTATTCCCCCACGCTATGTGAAGCGCGCCAGCGATTATGTGGGCAATGCCATAAAGATATGCACGGTGATCGGCTTCCCCAACGGCTACACCACCCCTGAGGTAAAGGTGTTTGAGGCGGAGGACGCCATCCGCAACGGCGCGGACGAGATCGACATGGTCATCAACCAGGGCCTGGCCAAGGAGGGCGACTGGGAGGGCCTGCTGGAGGAGATCAAGGCGGTGAAGGCCTCCTGTAAGGGCCGTATTCTGAAGGTCATTGTGGAGGCCTGCAACTTCAGCCAGGAGGAGAAGCTGGCTCTGTGCCGGGTGGTCTCCATGTCCGGGGCGGACTTTATCAAGACTTCCACCGGCTTCGCCTCTGGCGGGGCCACCGTGGAGGACGTGAGCCTTTTCCGGAGCCATATCAGCCCTGATATGCGCATCAAGGCCGCCGGCGGCATCCGTACGTTTGAGCAGGCCCAGGCCATGATCGAGGCCGGAGCCGACCGTCTGGGCGCCAGCGCCCTGGTGGGACTGGTGAGATGACGTTTTGAGGCATAAAATTCCCAGGCAGGCTCCCGCAGGGAAGCTGCCGCGCTGGGGGATGCAAATCATAAGCTGTCTGATTTGGGCGGCGCGGCTGTTCAGCTGCGCCGCCCTTTTTTGGCCCTTTATCTTTCACGTTGATGGAAAAATCTCCGGCGTTTTATAGTCGACGCACTTGAGAAGAGGTAAAAAGGAGGGGAGGAAAAATGGCGCGGGGCAAGGCGGAGGATGCAGGCTGGCTGACGCCCGCCAAAGACGACAACGCCGCCCTGTGCCATTTTGGCCGCCGAACTTTACCGATTTTCAAGTGTGTTGACTATAAGAAGAAAAGGAGAAAACCTTGCATCCCCTTGGAAACTCTGGTAGAATTGAGCTATGAACAGGAGGTTTTCAATATGGCAGGTAAGCTTATGAGGATCAAGAAAATCGTTGTGCCCTTCATGACCTTAGTTATCGTATTAGCAGGCTGTGCTGCAATGAGTAGTGATGAGACGTTTCAATCAATGCAGGAATCCCCGGACGCAGCCCAAGTAATAGGCGCAGATGGACAGCAGATTGTTACTGATGCTCCAGACAATTCGGGTGTTGGAGCAGCTGACAGTAATGAGGATCAGATAGCGGAATTAACGCATGAGGACCTAAACTCGACAATCCATGGGACGATAATACAGAAATCATCTATGGCGGCAGCTAAATCACATCTGCAATCAGTAAAGGCAGTTGGATAATACCAACTGCCTTTCTGCGTGTCAAAGAACCCTCGTCCCGCCGTGTATTTGCTTGATTACGGCGGGGCTCAAGCATTGTCAACACGGAGGGTAAAAGAGAGCTTTTTTCTGATTTACTTCTTCCGCGCCAGGAATGTCAGCGCGAACCACACTGCCAGATATAAGGTGATGGCGGCGCCGGCGGAGCCGCCCACATAGTAGGAGGTCATCAGCCCGGCGATTCCGGCCAGGACGGCCCCCAGCAGGGAGAACAGGTGGTACTGCCCCATGCTTCGGGCCGCGTTCCGGGCGGCGGCCCCGGGGAGGACCAGCAGGGAGTTGATTACCAGCAGCCCCACCCAGGTCATGGACAGGGTGACCACCACGGCGATGGCGATGGAGAATATGGTCTCCTGCCAAAAGACCCGGATGCCCCGGCTGTCGGCCAGGGCGGGGTGGACGGCGGAGAGCATGAGCTGGTTGAAGGACGCCGCCCACAGCCCGAGAACCAGCAGCAGGATCAGGGCGAGCACCCTGATTTTGGCGGGCTCCACCGACAGAATATCGCCGATGAGCAGGCTGTTGAACCGGGTGAAGGACCGCCCTCCCAGGGTGGACAGGAAGATGCCCAGGGCCACGGCGGTGGAGGAGAACACCCCGATCACCGTGTCGCTGGCCAGGGCGGAGCGGCGGCGCACCACGTTAAACAGCAGGGCGAAGAGGACGGCGAAGAGCACCGCAGCCCAGGTGGGCTCATGGAAGCCGCACAGGGCCCCGATGGCCATGCCGGTGAAGGCGGAGTGGCCCAGGGCGTCGGAGAAAAAGGACATCCGGCTGTGGACCACCATGGTGGACAAAAGCCCGAAGAGGGGGGTAATCACAAGCACCGCCAGCAGGGCGTGCTTCATGAAGAACATCTCCCCGGGCTGGGCCCACTCGAAGGGGAGCAGGTCCACCAGAGCATACCAGAGATTCATTCCGCGCCCCCCTTTCCCATCCGCAGGTGGAAGGTCTCATAGAATTCCGGGGAGGACAGCACCTCATCCGGCGTGCCGGACCTGAGCACCCGGCGGTTGAGGAGGATCACCTTGTCGGCAAACTGGCCCAGGGTGGCGAAGTCGTGGGTGGACAGAAAGATGGACAGGTCGTACTGGGTGCGCAGCTCGTCCAGCATCTCCAATAGCTGGTGCTCCCCCTCGATGTCCACCCCGGACAGGGGCTCGTCCAGGATGAGGATGTGGGGCACCGGCTCCAGGGCCAGGGCCAGCAGCACCCGCTGGAGCTGCCCCCCCGACAGCCCGCCCATGGGCCGGTCCAGGAGATCCTCCCCGTGGACCCGCCCAAGGCAGGCCGCCGCCCGGTCCCGGTATTTTTGAGGGATGGGGAGCCACACCGGCCACCTGGCGGTGGCGGCGGTGAAGAAGTCCAGCACCGACACCGGGTCCCCCCGGTCGAAGTGGGGGGCCTGGGGGACGTAGCCCACCAGGGGCCGGGTCCCGCCGGTCATCTCCCCGTCGGCCAGCCGGATGGCCGGTCCCCCGGCGGGGGAGAAGGTGATTTTACCTTTATAATTCATCTGGCCCAGGATGCTCCGGAAGAGGGTGGACTTCCCCGCCCCGTTGGGGCCGATCAGAGCCACAATCTCCCCGCAGTGGAGGTGGAAGGACACATCCTCCAGGATGGAGTCCCCCTCCAGCTTGACGGACAGGTCCTCAAGCTTCAGGCAGCAGGTCGCAGCGCACCCCGAGATTAGCTTTCCATGCTTGATCTTCCGCATCGAAGGAAATCACCTCCTCACCGGCGAATCCGTTGAGAATTGCCGCAAGATTACCGGTTATCCCGGTGTAGTATGTCTCCAGATCAACCTCCGGGCCGTCCATCAGCATGTTGAGCTGGACCACCTGGCAGCCCGTCTCCCGGGCGATGGCCTGGGCGGTGGCGTCGGAGCCGTTGACCTCGGTAAAAATCACCGGGATGCCGTACTCCTTTACCAGCCGGGTGATCTCCACGATCTCCTTCGCACTGGCCTCGCTGCCCGCCTCCTCTTCGATGGCGGCCAGCAGGGGGAGGCCAAAGGCTTCGGCGAAGTATTGAAAGCCGTCGTGGAAGGTGATAAGGCCGGGAATTTCAGGGGCCAATTCCCGCAGGGCTTGCTTTCCCTGTCCCGAGCACCGGCACAGCACCTCGACAATGCCGCTCCAGCCGGTCCCATACTCTTCTGAATGTTCCAAATCCGCCTGGACCAGTCCTATTACCAGGTTGTTGGCCATATGGAGCGCCCGGTTGGGGTCCATCCAGTAGTGGGGGTCCCAATGGCCGTGGTCATGGCCGTGCTCGTCCGCCTCCCCCTCCTCGTGGCGGTGGGAGAGGCTCTCCAGCAGCTCGATCCCCTCCGAGCAGTCGATCACCCGGGCGTCGGAGGTCTGGAGCGCGTCCTCCAGGAACTCCTCCAGCCCCGCCCCGTTGATGGCGATGACGTCTGCCCGCTCAATTTTCTTCATGTCCGCCATGGACAAGGTGTAGTTGTGGAGGCAGCTGACGGAGCCAGTGTCCAGCCGCTCCACCGCAACCCCCTCCACCCCCTCCGACAGGGCGGAGGCCAGCAGGTAGATGGGGTAGGTGGTGCATACCACCGTCAGCCGGGGGGCCTCCTCCGCCCTTGCCCCGCAGCCGGGGAGGGAGAGGAGAAGCGCCGCCAGAATGGAAATCAGAACGGTTTTTTTCATGAGCTTCCTCGCTGTTTCGTTGGGATTGCTCCAGTATATCGCAGTTTTTTCCATTTGTAAAGGAGCGGTTTGGAGATTTGCGGGAATCGATTTCGCGCAATGTAGGGCGCGACGACCCCGGCGCGCCGTCTGAATTGAATCAAAATTCCGGCGGGCCAAGTCGTCCCGCCCTGCAAATGCGGCTTAATTCGGCGGGATATTCTATCCCAGGTCCTCGATTTTCATCCGCTTCAGGTCCTCCGCTGTGTCCCGGCGGCCCTTGTAGTGCAGCCAGATGCCGCAAAAGACCGCAGTGGGGATGTTCATGACCAGGAACAGCACCCCGACAGCGATGAGAGTCCTGACGGGGAACTCGGTTTTCTCCGTCTCCCCTCTGGGGACGCCCTCCTGGGCGGGGACGTCAATGACCTCGCTCTTCTGAGCGGGGACGCTTTGCCCGTCGGGCCCCACGTAGCTGGCGCCGCCGCTTACCAGAGTATTGCCTCCTCCAACGGTCAAGGTACTGAACGCCGCCATGCTGAACACCATCACCAGGGACAGGCCCAGGGAGAGACAGGGCAGAATCAGCCCCAGCTTCAGGCTCTTTTTACACAGCCAGACCTGTAAGGCCACCAGCAGGGCGATGGGCAGAAAAAACATGAACAGTACAATGGGTATCATAACAATTGTGAATCCAAGGTTAGAAGCCATTACAATTCCTCCTTATTTCCGCGGGTCTTTTTATACTCCGCGATCAGCAGCTTCGCGGTGTCCAGGTCGATCTTTTCGTTCACCGCCAGCCGCTTCACCGTGGCGATGTAGGGGTCGGCGGCGGCGTCCTCGCTGAGGCGGATCTTCTGAATCAGCCGGTCCAGACGCAGGCGCACCGTGGGATAGGTCACCCCGTATTGCCCGGCCACCTCCTTTAGCGAGCCGGAGGCCAGAAGAAAGCGCCGGATAAAGGCCACGTCCTCCTCCTCCAGCCCGGCCATCCAGTCGGGCAGCAGCTCTATGGACATAGGCAGTCCTCCTTTTTATGTGTTACGGCTGTGCCCCGTCCAACCGACGGGGGATGAGTATATAATACACTTTAATTTTGTTAAAGTCAAGCTTTAATTTTATTTTTTATTTTGTTAAAAATATCCCGCCTCCCTGGAGGCGGGCGCAGGGCGCACATCGTGCGCCCCTACATAGCTTTGCGTAAAAAGGAGAATTTCGTCTCGGAGCAGACCACCGCCACAAAGATGAGGGCGAAGCCCAGAATCAGCCGTGGGGTGACGGGGTCGCCGTAGAAGAGGACGGAGAAGAGCACCCCGAACACCGACTCCAGGGACAGGATCACTGAGCCGGACACCGGGTCGGACCAGACCATGCCCACGTTCTGGAACAGCAGGGCCACGGTGGTGGCCATGACGCACAGATAGGCCAGAGGGATGAGGCAGGCCGGGTCAGCGAGGGCGGCGGCGGGGAACCTCTCAGTGAGCAGGCCTCCCACCCAGGCGAAGCCCCCGGCAAAGGCGAACTGAAGGGTGGTGAGCAGGGTGACGTCCTTTCCCGGGGATACCTTAGCTACCGCCACGATGTGGGCGGCGTAGAACACTGCGCACAGCAGGGTGAGGCCGTCGCCGGCGTTGACAGTGAAGCCGCCGTTGAGGGAAACCAGCCCCACCCCCGTGACGCACAGCAGGGCGGCGGCGATGTTGTATCGGTCGGGCCTTTTCCCCACCACTGCCCAGGTGAGAAAGGGGACCATCACGCAGTACACCGAGGTGAGAAAGGCGTTTTTGGAGGGGGTGGTGAGGGACAGGCCGTAAGTCTGGACGGAGTAGGCCAGGCAGAGGAAGCCGCCGATCACCGCCCCGCGCCACAGGCAGTCCGGAGTGAAGAGCCGCCACTTGTTCCAGCACACCAGGGCCAGCAGGACTGCCCCGGCGGTGAACCGGATGGCCAGCAGATAGAGCACCGGCATCACGTCCAGGGTGTTTTTCATGATGAAGAAGGAGGTACCCCAGATCAGGGCTGCGGCGAAGAGCATCGGCTTGGCCAGCCGCTTCATGGTTTCGGGTGTCATGGAAATCAACTCCGGATTGCAAAATGGAATAAGGTGTGGTAGGATGACGGATGCAGGGGGCGATGACCTCGGCGCCCCGTTTGCTGTGATGGCAGCGGGCCGAGTCGTCCCGCCCTACAAAGAGACGGGGAGGGGCATATGGATATCCTCACACGAGAATTTTACGCCCGGGACACCCTGACCGTGGCCCGGGACCTGCTGGGCCGGGAGCTTGTCCGGGTGCTGGCGGACGGGACGCTCCTGTCCTGCCGGATCACCGAGACCGAGGCCTACATCGGCCGGCTGGACAAGGCCTGCCACGCCTACGGCTATAAGCGGACCCCACGCACGGAGACCCTCTTCGCCCCGCCGGGGACGGCTTATGTCTACCTGATCTATGGTATGTACCACTGCCTGAACTTTGTCACCGAGGAGGAGGGGGAGCCCGCCGCTGTCCTCATCCGGGGGGCGGTCCCCGCCGCAAACGGAACTATGATAGCACAAAACCGCTTTGGATGCAAGCTGGAAAGGATGACGGCTTACCAGAGGAAGAACTTTCTCAACGGCCCCGGCAAGCTGTGTAAAGGACTAGTCCTTACCAGAGAGCAGAATGGCCTGGACCTGACCGGCCCGGGCGGCGGGCTGTACGTCCTCCCCGGCGTCCCGCCCGACCCCTCCGCCGTCCGGGCGGGCAGGCGGATTGGTATCGACTACGCCCAGGAGGCGGTGGACTTCCCCTGGCGGTTCTATCTGTGACAGGATGAAAAGCCCCCGGCGCGGCCGCGCCGGGGGTTTGATCTGTTCAAGGGAAGGTCATCTGTCGATATCCACCAGTATGTTGTCTGTTCCGTGCTCCTCGAACTCGGCGATGTAGGCGTCGATGCGGCTGGTGAGCTCGGCGTAGTTGCTCTCGTCGATGGGGGCGTCGTCCATATCCCGGCGGGCCAGGTCCTCGGCCAGGATATCGAAAAACACATTGTTCTCATACTCCACGATGGCCTCGTGGATGCCACCCTCCACAAAGGCCCGGGAGGGGACGATCTCCCCCTGATAGAGCTCGGCCAGCTGGGGCATGCCCTCCAGGGCGGCCCGGCCGAAGAGCAGGCTCTCCACCTGGTCATAGTCGGCGAAGCGCTGGTCCCCCCGGGTGGAGTTTAAAATCCAGTTGCCGATATAGACCAGATCCAGCAGCCGCCGGAACTGCTTTTTGCTCAATTCCAGATTCATGGAACAGTCCTCCTCTCCCAACAGGAGACAATGATACGCCCCCGCTGGCTGGGCGGGAGGCGGTATACCTTTCTAAAGCTATTATAGCGCCCAAATTCTATTTGTCAAATGGAGAAACACGGCAATTCCTCTTGTTTTTTCAGGCAAAATGACATACAATGAAGGAGCCCCTTTACAGAGGTCCCCAAACTGTGTATAATACCTCAGGCTGACGGCCCGCAGGGCCGTCAGAGCAGAAATTACACGGCGATTGGAGGCCCCCTATGGACAAGGAAGTGGTCATCTCCATCAAGGGGATACAGAAGTATGAGGGCGCGCTGCCCGATGTGATTGAGCTGGTCACTGCGGGCCGCCTGGCCCGGGACGGGGAGAGCTACACCCTGTCCTATCAGGAGAGCGAGCTCACCGGCCTGGAGGGCACCCTGACCACCATCCAGGTGGACGGGGGACAGGTCACCCTGATGCGGGTGGGGGAGTTCAACTCCCAGCTGGTGTTCCAGGAGGGGCGGCGGCACCTGTCGGTGTACAATACACCTTATGGCGCCATGTCGGTGGGGGTGCATACCCGCCACCTGCTGACTCAGCTCAGCGACCAGGGGGGCGACATCGAGGTGGACTACTCTATCGAGGTGGACCACGCTCTGGCCGGCCGGAATATCTTCCGTATCAACGTGAAGGAGGCGGAGGCCGGCCTGGGGAGCCTGAAGCAATAGACAATCCGTAAGGGCGCGACGACCCCGGTGCGCCGTCTGCAATATCCTAATACCCCGGCGGGCCGAGGTCGTCCCGCCCTACAACGGGTAAACATACAAAAACGAGGTGCGAACGATGACAAACATGATCCAGGCCGCCAAGGACCAGGTGGCCTCCCTGACCCAGACGGCCTATGAGAAGGCCGCCGCTGCGGGGGCCCTGCCCTATGGAGCGGAGGTGAAGGCCACCATTGAGATTCCCAAGGATACCTCCCACGGGGACTACGCCTCCTCCTTCGCCATGGCGGGGGCCAAAGCGCTGCACATGGCGCCCCGGCAGATCGCCCAGGTCATCGTGGATAACCTGGAGCTGGAGGGCAGCTACTTCAGCAGAGTGGAGATCGCAGGCCCCGGCTTTTTGAACTTCACCCTGGGCCCCAAATGGTACGGTGAGGTGCTGTCCGCTGTGGAGGCGGAGGGAGCGTCCTATGGCTCCGGCGGCGGGGGCGCGGGTAAAAGGGTGATGGTGGAGTTTGTCTCCGCCAACCCCACCGGCCCCATGCACATGGGCAACGCCCGGGGCGGCGTGCTGGGGGACACCCTGGCCAACGTCCTGGCCCGGGACGGCTGGAATGTGTGGAAGGAGTTCTATGTCAACGATGCGGGCAACCAGATCAACAAGTTCGCCCGGTCCATCTTCGCCCGGTACCAGCAGATTGTCTGGAAGGACGACACCCTCCCCTTCCCCGAGGACGGCTATCAGGGAGAGGACATCAAGGAGCTGGCCCAGGCCTATTATGACGAGTGCGGCGCCGACGACATCAATGAGCCGGAGCAGGATGTCCTCTTCGATATGGCCCAGTTCGGCCTGGAGCGCAACATCCCCAAGATGAAGGCGGACCTTCAAAAGTACGGCATCGAGTACGACCAGTGGTACATGGAGTCCTGGCTCCACGACCGGGGCTTTGTGGCCGACACGGTGGGCCTGCTGACCGAGAAGGGCTGGACCTATGAGAAGGACGGGGCTCTGTGGCTGAAGACCACCGAGCTGCTGAAGAAGAAGTATCTGGCCGAGGGCAGAAGTCAGGAGCAGGTGGACAAGCTGGACCTGAAGGACGACGTCCTCCGCCGGGCCAACGGCTTTTACACCTACTTCGCCGCCGATATCGCCTACCACCGGAACAAGCTGGAGGAGCGGAAATTCGACCTGGCCATCAACATCTGGGGGGCGGACCACCACGGCCACGTGGCCCGGCTCCAGGCCGCCCTGGACGGGCTGGGCCTGGACGGCTCTCACCGGCTGGTGATTGTGCTCATGCAGCTGGTGAACCTGCTCCAGGACGGCAAGCCGGTGCGCATGTCCAAGCGGACGGGGAAGGCCATCGCCCTCCACGACCTGCTGGACGAGATCAGTGTGGACGCCGCCCGGTACTACTTCAACAACCGGACCCCCTCCAGCCCCCTGGACTTCGACCTGGACCTGGCCGTCCGCCAGGACAGCGAGAACCCGGTGTACTACGTCCAGTACGCCCACGCCCGCATCTGCTCCCTCCTGGCCCGGCTGGCCGAGGAGGATGGGGCTGCCGTCCCCGCCGCCGGGGAGGTGGACGCCGCCCTGCTGGCGGCGGCGGAGGAGCTGGCCCTGGTGAAGGCCCTGGCCCAGTACCCCGAGGAGCTCCACCTGGCCGCCCGGGACTTCGATCCCAGCCGGATCAACCGCTACCTCACCGCCCTGGCGGGGGATTTTCACCGCTTCTACAACGCCTGCCGGCTGAAGGGGGAAGAGGAGGCCGTCTTGTCTGCCCGGCTGAAGCTGGCCGACACGGTCCGCTCCGTCCTGGAGAACGGCCTTAAGCTTCTGGGCGTGTCCGCGCCGGAGAAGATGTAAAACTCCTGTCCCGCCCGCAGGCGAAAAAGGCCCCTTTGGAAAGGGGCTGTCAGCGGTCGGCGGAGTGAGGATTGTGTTTCTGTTTGTAGGGCGCGACGACCTCGGCGCGCCGCCGAAATCAGGCAAATACAGGGCGGGCCGAGTCGTCCCGCCCCTACAGAGGCTCAAAACCCTCGTATGCTTCGCATATTTTGGCTTTGCCAAAATACAATCCTCCGCCCCCTTCGGGGGCACCTCCTTTCACTGCGCAGCCGTTGGCGGCTTTGCCGCCTTACGGATGCGGCGTCCCCCTTGCGGGGAAAAGGAGGCTTGCCCTGCGGGGGGACGAGAGATGGAGAAACGAAAATGGAACTTGATCTGACCACCCTGGAGCATATCCTGCGTACCCGCACTCCTGGCCTGATGGACTCCAAACGCTCCTATGCCGTGCTGGTTCCCCTGGTGGAGCGGGAGGGGGAGCTCCAGCTGCTCTATGAGGTCCGGGCCCGCACCCTGCGCCGCCAGCCGGGGGAGGTGTGCTTCCCCGGGGGCCGGATGGAGCCGGGGGAGACGGCGGAGGAGTGCGCCCTCCGGGAGACCTTTGAGGAGCTGGCCATTCCGCCTGAGCGGGTCAGGCTGCTGGGCCGGCTGGACTTCATCGCCCATCGGGCCAGCTTCCTCATGCAGCCCGTGCTGGGGGTGGTGGACAGCGGGGCGCTGGAGGCTATGCGCCCCGGTCCGGCGGAGGTGGAGGAGGTCTTTTTTGTCCCCCTGTCCCACCTGCTGGAGACGGAGTCCATCGAGTACGACTACGACCTGGTGCCCACTCCGGCGGATGGCTTTCCCTATGAGCTCATCGGCATCCCACGGGACTATAAGTGGCAGCTGGGGCATGAGAACGTCCCCGTCTACCTCTGGCAGGGGCGGGCCATCTGGGGCCTGACCGGGCGGATCACCCGGAATCTGATCCGGATATGCAAGGCCCCCGGCTGAAAACCGGGGGCCTTTGGCTTATTCCTTTTCGGCCTTCTCTTTGAGCGCCTTGATGGCGAAGTCCAGGGCGGGGATGCTCTTCGCGGTGCAATACTGCTTCATGTTTTCCAGTTCGCGGATGGCCTCTTTTGCGGTCATGGCACTCACACTCCTTTACAGCTGCTATTTTACCACACAATGGCAGGAGAATCAAGAAGAACAAATTTAATGATTCCCCCACTTTTTTTTCCAGCGCGGATATTGTATAATGTGGAGTAATTGCGGCAGAGCCGCAGAACAGAAAGGAGCTCCCATGAAGCAGTACGTCAGGACAAATAAAATTCTTCTGGGCCTGCTGGCCCTGTGTGTGGCGGTCAGCCTGGCTGTGACCGGCCGGAGATGGCAGGCGGAGGCGGGTAGCAAGACCTATGATATTGTTTTGGATTACAGCGAGATCGAGCTGCTGGCCGAGCAGAGCGAACACGACGTCTCCTGGTGGCTGGAGCAGTTCCGGGATATGGGCATTACCCAGGTGGGCCTGGCGGAGGAGAGCCTGTCCTCCCTGATGCTGAACCCGGCCTGCACCGTCACCGCCCTGCCTATGGAGACCGTCCTGCAGGACGCGGATTGGCGCACCGGCTGGCCGGACAGCTTTATCCGGCGGGTGGAGCAGCGGGGCTATGACCGCTTCGACGTGCTGGTGGAGGTGGAGGGAGAGGAGACCGTCCGCTTGGTGACCGGCGGGGTGGAGGGCCGCCTGGACCCGGACAGCTATCTGATTGAGACGCTGGAGGGGGGCGGCAGGGCGTATGTCTTTCTGGACGGCAAGGTCAACGACGCGCTGTTTCAGAGTGAGAGCTATGTCACCGTGATGAACAAGAGCTTTGTCCAGCGCTCTGAGATCAAGGCATCCAAACTGATGTATCTGGCGCTGGGCTTTATGCCGGAGAAGGTGGAGGCCGTTCAGGCCCTGGGGATGGAGATTGTTCCCCGGACCCTGGCCTACAACGGCCACAACGACGCCCGCTTTGCCCGGGACGTGATCCGGGGCTATGAGGCCTTCGGCATTATGCCGGAGTATATGATCGCCGGCGGTGAGGGGGTCATCGGCTATGACGAGCAGGACGATTTCGCCCTGAACTACTTCCGGGACAACGGGATTACCGTCGGCCTGATCGAGACCGCGGTTCAGCGGGAGAATATTGTCCAGTCGGGGGTGGAGGAGCTGGCCCGGGCTGTGGATTACAACACCGTTCGGGTGTTCTCGGTCTGGGACTATATCCAGTACCGCTACGCATACTACAACTATAAGGGTGCGGAGGAGATTGAAAATACCCTCTACCGGGCGGTCACCGAACGGAACATCCGGGTAATCTACTTCAAGCCCATCAAGGAGAGCGACAACCGCTTCGCCTATATCACCGACCCGGAGGTCTACCGGGACATGTTCGACAGCCTGGACCGCCGTCTGGCGGACCACGGCATCACCCGGGGCCGGGCCTCGGTGATGGAAAACGTCCAGGTGCCCAGGCTGGCCATGCTGGCGCTGGGTCTGGGGGCCGGACTGGGAGGCGTGCTGCTGCTGGCCGCCTGCCTGCCCATGAAGAAGAGGTGGACCCTGGGTCTGGCCGGGGCGGCCGGGGTGTGCGTGGGCGCCGCCTGGGCGGCGGCGCCCAACACCTTCCGCCTGCTGGCCAGCTTTGCCAGCGCGGTGGTCTTTGCCTGCCTGGCCTCGGCCTTCTTCCTGATGGCTGCCAGACAGACCAGCCAGGCCCTGCCCTGGAACGCCGGGCTGGGGAAAATTCTGCCCCGGGCGGGCGGGATTCTGGCTGTCTCGGTGCTCATCGCGCTGGCAGGCGCCATGATGACCGCCGCCCCCCTGTCCTCCACCGACTTTATGCTGGAGCTGGGGATTTTCCGGGGGGTGAAGGCGGCTCAGCTGCTGCCGCTGGCGGCCTTCTGCGGACTGTTTCTGGCCTATTTCGGTCTGTTTGAGAAGGACCGGAGGACCGATACCCTCCAGCTGAGGGATGTCACCGCCGTGCTGAGGTGGAACATCCCGGTGTGGAGCCTGATCGTTTTGGCGGTGCTGGCCCTGGCGGGGTACTACTATCTGGCCCGCACCGGCCACGAGACCGCGGTGTCCGTGTCCGACCTGGAGATTATCATGCGCAACGTGCTGGAGGAGCATCTGCTGGCGAGGCCCCGGACCAAGGAGTTCCTGGTGGCTTTCCCCGGCGTCATGCTGGCGGTCTACTGCGCCGTGCGCCGCCTCCCCCTTGGGACGGCGCTGTTCGGCCTGGCTGGCACCGTCGGCATGACCAGCGTGTGCAATACCTTTATGCACATCCGCACGCCGCTGTACCTGGGCTTCGCCCGCACCGCCGGCTCTCTGGCGCTGGGGCTCGCGGTAGGCGTGATTCTCACCGGCTGCTTTGAGCTGGCATACCGGCTGCTTCTCCAGACCCGAAAAAAATTAACTTGAGGCGGAACACAGACAGATGTATAACATACTGATATCGGGCTACTACGGCTTTAACAACATCGGGGACGAGTCTATTCTGCGTACCGTCATCGACAACCTGAGGGAGAAGCTCCCCAACGTGGACATCACCGTTCTGTCACGGTCGCCGGCCCAGACCAGCGAGAAATATGGGGTGAAGGCCGTCCGGCGGATGAATCTGTGGAGCATCCTGCGCTCCGTCCGGCACTGCGACATGCTTCTGTCGGGGGGCGGGAGCCTGCTCCAGGATGCCACCAGCGGCCGCAGCATTCTCTACTACCTGTTTATCCTCCGGCTGGCCCAGCTGCTGGGCAAGCGGACCTTCATCTACAGCCAGGGCATCGGCCCCATCGCCAACCCCTGGAACCGGCGGCTCACCGCCGCGGTGCTCCGCCGGACCGACGGCATCGTGGTCCGGGACGCCGGGAGCCGGGACCTGCTGCTGGAGATCGGCGTGCCTGCGGAGCGAATCCACGTCACCGCCGACCCGGTGATCCGGGTGAAAAAGCCGGACACGGCCCTGGGCCTGGAGATTCTGGCCCGGGAGGGCTGTCCGAAGGTCCCCGGGCGGCTGACGGTGGGGTGGGCGGTGAAGGCCCGGAGGTCCGACGGAGATTTCCTGCGGGAGGTGGGCAAATGCGTCCTCTGGCTCCGGGAGGAGTACGGCGCGGATTCGGTGCTGATTCCCTTCTTCCACGACGAGGACGTGGGGATGTGCGAGGCGGTGGCCGCCGGCCTGGACGGCCGGGCGGGCTGCCTGCGGCGCAAGTATCTGTCGGAGGAGACCCTGTCCATCATCGGCTCCATGGACGTGATGGTAGGGGTCCGGCTGCACGCCCTCATCTACGCCGCCGTCATGGGGGTGCCCATGATCGGCGTCAGCTATGACCCAAAGGTGGATTTCTTTCTCGCCTCCATCTGTCAGCCCACTCCCTTCACGGTGGAGGACTTTACCCTGGAGCGCTTCCAGGCGGTTTTCCGGGAGACCATGAAGAACCGGGATGAGATCCGGGAGACCACGTCCCAGTGTTTGGAAGAGCTAATTTCCAAACTGGACCAGAACGAGGAGCTCATTCGAGCCATTATGGAGCAAGTGAAGTGAAAAAGAATCAAACCGTCCATGTGATCGGCGCGGTGACGCTGGTGACCCTGTTCGCCAAGCTGCTGGGCATCGTCCGGGAGTCCCTGCAGGCCCGGGCCTTCGGCACTCTGGTCGTTGCCGACCTGTATACCACCGCCAACAACAACACCATATATCTCTTCACCACCGTGGCCTACGCCTTGTGCGTGGCCGCCGTGCCCATCCTGACCCCCCGCCTGCGCCAGAACCGGGAGGAGGGCTGCCGGGCGGCCAGCAACCTGATTACCATCATGGTGCTGGTGAGCGGGGCGGCGGCGGCGGCCTGGATCGGAGTTACCTTCACGCCGCTGATGGACAGCCTCTGGAGTGGCGCCCCGGAGGAGACTGCCCTGCTGGCCCGGTATATGCGCCTGATGGCCCTCACCCTGCCGGTGATTGTCCTTACCTACCTGCTGGTGGCCCTGTTCCAGTCTTTGGAGCACTTTGTCCTCCAGGGCAGCATGTCCATCCCCTATAACCTGGCGCTGATTCTGTTCCTGGCCCTCTTCGCCGGGAGGCTGGGGGTGGGGGGCTATGTGGCGGCGGTGGCTCTGGCCTGGCTCTTGCAGCTGGCCATGACCGTCCCCTACGGCCTGAAGGAGCGCTGCCGCCTGCGCCCGGTGCTGGACCTGCGGGCGGACTATGTGAAAACCTTCTTCAGGACCGCCGTGGTGACGGTGCTGACCACCTCCATCTTCCTGTTCTGCTACCTCCAGGATTCGGGGATGACGGCCCAGCTGGCCGACAGCCCGGTGAGCGCCTTCTACTATGCGGATAAGCTCTTTACCCCCCTGACCACCACCCTGATCTACTCCATCAGCACGGTGCTGTTCCCCAAGTTCAGCGAGGAGTACGCCTCCGCCGGCCGGGACGCCTATCTGCGCTATATCTGGAACGTGCTGCGATCCACCCTGCTGCTCATCCTGCCCATCTCGGTGGTTCTGGCGGCCTTCGGCACCCCCATTGTCCGGGTGCTCTTTGAGGGGGGCAGCTTCGATGCCGCCTCCAGCGCCTCCACAGGGGCCATCTTTACCATCTACGCCCTGTCTATGGCGGGCTTCTGCGCCCTGGACCTGCTGAGCAAGGCCTACTACACCATGGAGAAAACCCTGCCCCCCCTGCTGGTCAACGGCGGCATCCTGGTGTGCAACTGGTGTCTGAACCGGCTGCTGGGCCCCCGCTGGGGGGGAGCCGGCCTGGCCGCCGCCACGGCGCTCTCCATCACCGCCGGCGGCATCGTTCTGGCCTGTGTACTGCTCCGGGGGGCGGGGAGGATCCACATCCTGCCCCTGATCAAGAGTGCCGCCGCTGCCGCGTTCACTGGCGGGGCGCTTTGGTTCTTCACCGGCCTGGCCCTGAACGGCCTGGAGAGCAAGCTTATGCTGGTGGTTAAATGTGTGGCGCTGGGCGGAGGGGCTGCGGCGGTGTACGCCGTGCTGATGCTCCTCACCCGGCAGGAGGACTTTCTGGAGCTGATAAAGCGCTGGAAAAAGGGTGATTGACGTGGGAGAGAGACCGAATAACCGAAGAGATACAGCGATTGATCTGTGCAAGGTGCTGGCCATCTGCGCGGTGGTGTGCATCCACTGCAGCGCTGGACACCTGGTGGGGCGGCAGGTGGGCTCCCTTCAGTGGCTGTCCGCCTGCTTCTGGGGTGTTGTCTCCCGCTGGGCGGTGGCGGTCTTTGTGCTGTGCAGCGGAGCGGTGATGAACGCTCCGGAGCGGGAGCTGCCGCTGAAAAAGCTGTTTTCCCGGTATCTGCTGCGGCTGGCCCTGGCCCTGTCCGTATGGGCCGGGCTGTACGAGGGGATGCGCCTGTACTTCCTCCGGGGCTCCGCCCCGCTGAGTGAGCTGGTTGTCCAGTGCGCGAAGAACTGGCTGACCGGAAACACCTGGTATCACCTGTACTACTTCTATTTTGCCATCGCCCTCTATCTGGCCCTGCCTCTGACCCGGCTGATTGCCCGGCACGCCTCCCGGCAGGAGCTGCGGTATATCCTGGCCCTGTGGCTGCTGTCCGGAGGTGTATTTTCCTTCCTCCAGTGCTTTCCTCCCTTCAACCAGCTGAACTCCTTCCTGCTGCAATACAGCTTGTCCCCCATCGTTCTGGTGCCCGGGCTGGGCCTGCTGGGGTGGTATCTGCACCAGAGCCCGCCCAAGGGCTGGACGGAGGGCCTGATCCTGTTTCTGGCGGGCTTCGGGGCCACTTTTGCGGGGACCTGGCGGCACAGCGTGGCGGCGGGCGCCCTGGACGGGCTGTACCTGTCGGGCTTTTCTCCATTTGTCCTGCTGATGGCCGCGGGGATCTTCCGGCTGTGCCAGCGGTGGGCGGACTGCCCGGCCTCTCCCCGGGGGGAGAGAGCCTCGGGGCTGCTCCAGTTCCTCTCCCGGGGCTCCTTCTGCGTCTTTCTGATCCACCCCTTTTTCCAGGGGCTGGCCAGACAGGCCTGGTTTGAGTCCCTGCCGTCCTACTGGGCCATTCCGGCCCAGGCCGCGCTGCTGCTGTCACTCAGCTATGGGGCCTATTGGTTTTTGCGCCGGATTCCGGCGGTGAATCGCTGGCTGATCTAAAGAACTCCATAATTTTCCATTTTACTTATCTTAATTGCCCATTGAAAGCGGAGTGCTCTTCTGCTATACTGGCAGAGGAGCACATTTTTACAGCATTGACAAAGGAGCGTCCCATGAAACATACCATTTCTTTCACCCGCAGAGCCGCGGCTCTGGCCCTGGCCCTGTTGCTGTCTCTCCCCACGGTCTACGCCGCGGCGGGGGAGCAGAAGATTCAGACCTCCACTCAGATTGTGGACGGCCTGACCTATCGAAATACTGTCACCGTCAACGACGGAAGCCGGGTGGAGAGCTTCTCTATGGAGCTGTCGCCTGACAGTGATGTCTGGCCCATCCTGGTCCAGGGCGACGCTACCATCTATGGCGGCGCCAGCATTAAGAGCGCGGTAGCCAGCGTGCAGGACCAGGGCTATCACGTGCTGGGAGCCATCAATTCCGATTTCTTCTTTATGTCTGAGGGCGTGCCCATCGGCATGGTGGTAGAGGACGGGGTGTATAAGTCCAGCAACACAGGGGAGAACGCCTTGGTCATCGCCGATGGCTGGGCCTCCATTCTGGAGGAGCCGGAGGTGGACATGTGGCTGGAGAACGAGGAGACCGGCTATACCTTGACCGGCCTGTCCTTCAACAAGCCGCGGGTGGACGGGGGAGGCCCCGTTCTTTACAACCACTACTACTCTAATGTGTCCACCCGCACCAGCACCCCCGGCTGGTACATACGGCTGAGGCAGCTCCCCGACTCATGGAGCGGTGAACTGGCTGAGCTGGAGGTGGACAGCGAGCTGGAGCTGGAGGTGGTGGAGCTGCTTCTGTCCAGCGAGCCTCTGGCCATCGGGCGGGACGAGTACATCCTCACCGCCGGCGGGGAGGAGAACCGCACCGACGTGTTTACCGCCTTCCAGGTAGGGGACCGGGTCTCTCTGACCACCTCCTGCGACGACCGCCTCCTGTCCCGGGCCCAGTGGGTCTGCGGCGTGGGGGACATCATGGTGGAGGATGGCGAGATGACCGACAGCTCCCGCTGGACCTACGCCAAGGACGGCCGCCAGCCCCGCACTGCCCTGGGCCTGAAGCGGGACGGAACCATGGTGCTCTACGCTGTGGACGGCCGGCAGACGGGTCACTCTGTGGGCCTGACCCAGAAGAACCTGGCCGATGAGCTGTTCCGCCAGGGCTGCGAAACGGTGGTGAACCTGGACGGCGGCGGCTCCACCTCCCTGTCCGTGTGGATACCGGGGCAGAGCGGCCCCGCGATGCAGAACAAGCCCTCGGGGGGCAGCGCCCGGCGCTGCGCCTCCTATCTGATGCTGGTCACTGACGAGACTGGGGACGGCCGGGCCAGCCGGCTGGTCCTGGAGGAGGAGGGCCAGGTGGTGCTCTCCGGCTCCTCCCTGAGCCTGCCCCAGGTCCGGGCGGTGGATGACGGCCTGAACCCGGTGTCCGCCGACCTGTCCAGGCTGAGCTATACCTCCCTGGAGGACCTGGGGAGAATCAGAGACGGAGTATACACCGCCGGACCCTGGGAGGGGACCGATACCCTGGAGCTGTCCACCGGCAGGCTCTGGGGAACAGCCCAGATCCACGTGGTGGAAAGCCTGACCGAGCTGAAGGTGACCCGGCAGGGGGAGAGCGCCGCCCTCAATACCCTGACGGTGAAGCCGGATGAGGAGATCCAGCTGGCCGTGTCGGGCAGCTACTGGGGCCGGACGGCCCTGTGGGACCTGGCCCCCGTCTCCTTTAAGGTGACGGGGGATGTGGGCACGGTGGACGAGGACGGACTCTTTACCGTCTCCCACAGCCCCGGGGAGGGGTCCATCATTGTGTCCGCCGGAGGGCTGACCCAGACCATCAAGGTCACCCCCACCAACGTCCACTGGGACGTCCCCGAGGGGGACTGGGCCTATGAGGCGGTGGAGTACTGCTATGAGAAGGGCATCGTCACCGGCGTCACCCCCACCCTCTTCGGGCGGGATCTGATTGTCAGCCGGGCGGACTTTATGGTCATGCTCCACAACGCTATGGGCAGGCCCGCCCCCGCAGCCCCCTGCACCTTCACCGATGTGGACGTAAACAGCGACTACTACACCGCCCTGTCCTGGGCCCAGCACGTGGGACTGGCCAACGGTGTGGGAGACGGCCTGTTTGCTCCCGAGGGCAGCCTCTCCCGGGAGCAGGCCTTCACCCTGTTTGAGCGCTTCCTGCCCATCTTTGGGACGAACTGCCCCAGCGGGAACCTGGACGTTTTGAACCAGTTTGCCGACCGGGACCAGATCGCCGACTTCGCCCGGTCCGCCACCGCCACCGTGGTGGAGCAGAAGCTGGTGCTGGGCGACGGCCTGTCCATCAACCCCAAGGGGACCCTGACCCGGGCGGAGATGGCGGTGATTCTCCAGCGGGTGCTGGAACACACCCCCGTCACCGGAGAGCCCTCCACACCGGACGAGCCGGTCTCCGGGAATCCTGACCCGTCGGTGGACTATCAGATGGCCCTGGATCAGAGCAAGCTCACCTTGGCCTCCGGCGGCAGCGCCACCCTGAATGCCGTCATCCTGCCCAGGGTGAGCGGGGCCAAGCCGGCCTGGAGCAGCAGCGACCCCACCGCTGCTACGGTGTCCCCCAGCGGGATGGTCACCAACCTCCACCCCGGGGCAAGGGAGAAAACCGTCACGATTACCGCCAAATGGAACGGCTTGACCGCCAGCTGCGCCGTCACCTGTCAGCCCGCCCGGCGGGTGGGCACGGTGAAGGCCGAGACCGGACTGCGGGTCCGCTCCGGCCCCGACACCACCTACAGCATCGTGGGCGCCCTGCGGGACAAGGAGCAGGTAGTGGTCCTGGATGTGCTGCCGGAGTGGTATCAGATTCTCTTCCGCAACGCCAGCGGCCAGGCCGCCATCGGATATGTCTCCGCCGATTACCTCACCATAGAGGGATAGCAGAATTACAGCGGCCCGCCCCAACTGGGGCGGGCCGCTGAGTCTGTTGAAATTGTGGCATTTTCGGGAGTGCGTTCCCGTAAGCCTCCTTTTCCCCGCAAGGGGGACGGGAGTTTTGAGCTCTCTGTAGGGCGGGACGACTCGGCCCGCCGTGTATTTGCTCGATTCCGCCGGCGCGCCGAGGTCGTCGCGCCCTACAAACAGAAACGCAATCCTCAGTCAGCCTGCGGCTGACAGCCCCTTTCCAAAGAGGCCTTTTCCCTATCTCTTCTGGTCTCCCTCAGAGGGGAAAGCTTTCTCCTTTAGCGGACAGTGGGCGCAGGAGGCGGCCAGAGCCAGCACTGCCAGAGTCAGGATGCGCCGCCAGGGGCTGGCCGTCCAGATCAGACAGCACACCCCACGGGCGATGGCCCACAGGCAGCCAGCCCAGAGGAGGATGACGGCGGTTCTCATATTAGTACTCCTTCCCAGCCGCGATCCGGCAGGAAATGAGATAGGACACCCCTAAAGCCGCCAGCCCTGCCAGAGGCAGCAGGACCGCGCCGCCCGCCAGAGCGGTGGGGGCCAGGAGGTCCATCCCCTTCGGCATGGACATGTCCAGCACACCGGCCTTGGCCAGCAGCACCACAGCAATGGTGGGGATAAAGACAATGGCGTAGAGAAAGGGCCGGGCCCGCTCCGGCCCCAGCTTGTAGCTCAGGGGCAGGAGGATGGTGGGAATCAGCAGGCCAATGGTGGTGGACACCATCAGGGTGACAAACATCTCCAGAGGGTCCGACTGATGGGTCAGATAGAGCAGGGCGGTGCCCGCCAGCCCTGCCGCTACGGTGAGCAGCGTCAGCGCCAGCACGAAGAGATACCGGGCCCTCACTACCCCGCTCCGCCCCAGGGGGAGGGACATGGCGTAGCGGTCCCACTTGGCCAGTTCATCGTAGGCGAAGGCGGAGATGGGCAGCGTGGCCAGAACGACCTGGATAAAGGCGATGATAAAGCCGTAGTCAAATAAGTCCAGATAGGCGAGAACGATGTAAAGGACAACAAGCGTCAGGTAGGACATCAGGGTCTTGCGCATGACAAGGAAGTCCTTGGTAATCAGTCCGATCATTTTGCTTCTCCTTTCCCCACAAAGAGCATGATATCCTCCAGGGTGGTTCGCTCCACCAGAAGCATGGGGTATTTTCGGGCGAAGGCGGAGCGGTCGGCCACCAGGGCCTCGCAGCCGAAGGTCCCCTTCCGAGTGCGCAGGATGTCCCGGGGGTCGATGGCCTCCAGCTGGGCGGCGGTACAGCCTACCCGGCCGTAGGAGTCCAGGATGGCGTCCTTGGCGTCGGACAGCACTACCTCCCCCTGGTGGATGTAGGCGATGTAGTCGGCCACCTTCTCCAAATCGGAGGTGATGTGGCTGGACATGAGGATCGCGTGGTCCTCGTCCTGAATGAAGCCCAAAAATTCGTCCAGGATTTCGTCCCGGATTACCGGGTCCAGCCCGGCGGTGGCCTCGTCCAGGATGAGCAGCTTAGGATGGTGGGCCAGGGCGGCGGACAGGGACAGCTTCATCTTCATCCCCCGGGAGAACTCCTTGATGAGCTTCTTCTCCGGGAGCCCGAATTTGTCCAGATAGGACCGGAACAGGTCGCTATCCCAGTTTTTGTAGGCAGGGGCCAGAATTTTTTCCACGTCCCGGGGGCGGAGGGTGTCGTGGAAAAAGCACTCGTCCAGGACGATGCCTACGTCCTGCTTGGCCAGCTTCTCCTCCCGGATGTTGTCATGACCCAGGACGGTGATCTCACCCGCGTCCCGGCGGATCAGGTTCAGGATGCACTTGATGGTGGTGGTCTTGCCTGCGCCGTTCTCCCCGATGAGCCCCAGGATGGAGCCGCCAGGCAGGGTCAGGTTGATATTGTTCAGGGAAAAATCCCCGTAGGACTTGTACAGTCCCTTGATTTCAATACAATTTTTCATAATTCCTCACCTTTGTAGAGTATGTCAAGCATTTCGTGGAGCGCCTCCAGCGGGAAGGCCCCCTTCCGGGCCTCGTCCACCGCCTGGGCCAGCTTCTCCTCCACCTTCCGCAGCTGGGCCTCCCGGAGCAGCTCCCGGTTCTGGGGGGCCACAAAGCAGCCCTTGCCCGGGACGTTCTCCAGAAAGCCGTCCCGCTCCAGCTCCTCGTAGGCCCGCTTGGTGGTGATCACCGAGATGCGCAGCTCCTTGGCCAGCAGCCGCATGGAGGGCAGGGCGTCCCCTGCCGACAGCGTCCCTGACATGATCTGCTCCTTGATCTGGTCGGTGATCTGCTCGTAGATGGGCTTCCCGCTGGCGTTGCTTAAAATGATATCCATTTGTCCCGCCTTCCAACAGCGGAGAGAGGCCCGGCTTCCGGCCGCGCGCTGGTCCAGTGCCAGCCACTCTTCGCTGTCATGTTGGATTTAGTGTATATATACTATATGCACAGTATAACGCTTTTTTGCCGCTTGTCAAGAGGGAACATGAAAAAATTTTTGGCAGGCCGGAATTTCCTTTTCCTTGACAGGGGAAGAGGGGGCCGGTATAATAAGGAAAAGCAGATAGGAGGGCAGCCTATGCTGGACGAGAGAGATATGCAGTTGCTCCGCGCCCTGTTTCGGGAAGAAGGGGAGCGGATTGAGGAACGCATCAATGCGCGGATGGATGTGCGCTTCCAGGCCCAGGACGAGCGGATCGACAAGATGTTCCAGGCCCAGGACGAGCGGATCGACAAGATGTTCCAGGCCCAGGACGAGCGGACTGACAAGATGTTCCAGGCCCAGGACGAGCGGATTGACGAGCTGTTCCAGGCCCAGGACGAACGGATTGACAAGATGTTCCAGGCCCAGGACGAGCGGATCGACAAGATGTTCCAGGAGCAGGAGGAGCGCATCAACAGCCGCATGGACAAGCTGTTCCAGGAGCAGCGGCGGAGCATCATGCACGACGTCAAGGTGCTGATGGACGCGGAGTTTAAGCCCCAGTTCAACCTGCTGTCAGAGGAGCTGCAGCTGATCCGGGAGAAGATGATCTCCGAGGAGCGCATGGAGGAGGCCGAAGCGGACATTCAGGTGCTCAAGACCTCCGTGCGGATCCTGAGTGAGGACGTGCGGGCGCTGAAAAAGGCGCAGTAAACCGAATATGACAAAAAGAGGACCGTCTCAAGGCTGAGACGGTCCTCTTTTTTTATTCCCGCGGCCCCTCCGCCCGGGGCCAGATTCCCTTTTGCTCCAGGGCAAAGACGGTAAGCTGGAACAGGACGATGACCACCCAGCCCAGGCCGGTGGCCAGGGCGACGGCGTCCAGCCCCATAGCGCCGATGAGCAGGTAGGTTCCAGCCACCCGGAGGACAATCTGGAGGGTGGTGCCATAGAAGGTGATATTCATACGCCCATTGCCCCGGAACCAGCCCACAAAGAGGTGTCCGACGAAGGACAGGAAGTAGAACAGACCGATGAGCCGCAGATAGGACACAGCGCAGGGGACGGCCTGGGTTCCCGGCTCCAGGAAGATCAGCGCCAGAGGGCGGGCGGCCAGCCGCATGAGGGCGGAGAAGGCCAGACCTGTCCCCACCAGCATCACCGCCGTCCGGGTGAAGCCGGACCGCACCCGCCGCTGCTCACCGGCCCCCCGGTTCTGGGCGATGAAGATGGCGGCGGCCTCGCAGCCGCTTATGCCGAAGGCCTGGATAAAGTTCTCCACCCGGGTGGCGGCGGCAAAGGCGGAGATGGGGGCGCTGGAGGCGGCGCTGATGCCGTTGACGGCGCTCTGGATGATGAGCTTGCCCAGGTAGAGGCTGGACTGTTGGAGGGCGGCCACGGCGGCGTAGCTGCCGGTGAGGCCCAAAAGCTGCCGGTCCATCCGCATATCCTCCCGGCGGATGAGGAGGAAGGGCCGCTTTTTCCAAATATACCACAGACACAGCAGACTGGACAGCAGCTGGGCGGAGGCGGTGGCCAGGGCGGTGCCCAGGATGCCCATGTCCAGCACCGCCACCAGCAGCCAGGCGGAGGCCAGGTTGTAGCCTAGGGAGATGAGCAGGAAACAGAGCGCCGCCCTGGTGTCTCCCACCGCCCGGAGGGAGGCGGCCAGGTAGTTGTAGGTGAAGGTGAACACCATCCCCGCCAGGATGACCCGCAGATAGACGGACACGCTGTCTGCCAGCTCGGCGGGGGTCTGAATCAGGGCCAGGAGCTGGGGCAGGAGGAGCTGGCCCAGCGCCACGGCGGCCAGGGTGCAGCCCCCGATCAGGGCGGCGGAGACATAGAGCTGTTGGCGCAGCCTGGGCAGATTGCCCTCCCCAAAGAACCGGGCCGTTAAGACAGCGGCCCCCATACAGGCCCCGGTGATGACGTAGATATACAGGTTCATCACGCTCTCTGCCACCCCCAGGGCGGCGAAGGCGTTTTCCCCGAGGTAGTGGGTGACCACCAGGGAGTTGATAATGTTATACAGCTGCTGGAGCACATTGGCACATAGCAGAGGCAGAGTCAGCCGCAGGAGCTGGGGCAGAATCGGGCCGGCGGTGAGGCGCAGTTCGCGGGACAAGGAAGGTCCCTCCCATCTGTTGGTTTAGCTTGTCCATCTATTATATGCCGGAAAGGGGGGCTTGTAAATAAAACTCTCCTCCCGTCGGCAGAAAAGGACAAAATCCCCCCAAGGGCCTGTCCTATACTGAAATGGAAAATAATGGGTGCTCGCCGCGCCCAAGGAAAGGAGCGGGTCCCCATGCCGGTGACCTGTAAAGAGAAGGAGCGCTGCCTCACAGCGCTGGTGGCCGGGGAGCTGGACCACCATGGGGCCAGGACGGTGATGGAGGAGCTGGACCGCCGCATCGACCAGGCCCAGCCCCGGCAGCTCACCCTGGACCTGAGCGGGCTGTCCTTCACCGACAGCTCGGGCATCGCCGTGCTCCTCCGGGCCCACCGCCGTATGGGGCAGGTACAGGGCTCCATGCGGGTGGTCAACACCCCGCCCCAGGCGGGGAAGGTTTTCCGGGCCGCGGGGCTGGAGCGGATTATCAGGTTTGAATGAGAAAGCCTCCCTTCACCAAGGGAGGTAGCATCCGCGAAGCGGATGACGGAGGGTTTTCTCTTATCGACATCGCACCTGTTTTCGGGAAAACCCCCACCCGGCTTCGCCGGGAGCCCCTTTGCGAAGGGGGCCATAGGGCACAGAAGGAGGATACATATGAAAATCGAAAATCAAGTCACCCTGGAATTTCCCAGCCGGTCGGCCAACGAGGGCTTCGCCCGGGCGGCGGCGGCCTGCTTTGCCGCCCAGCTGGACCCCACCCTGGAGGAGGTAAACGACATCAAGACCGCCGTCAGTGAGGCGGTGACCAACGCCATTGTCCACGCCTACCCGGATACCCTGGGCCGGGTGGCGCTGAAGCTGCGTATCCGGGAGGGGAACAGCCTGGAGATCGTGGTAAAGGACTGGGGGGTGGGCATCGCCGATGTGGAGCAGGCCCGAACCCCCCTGTTCACCACCGGCAGCGAGGAGCGCTCCGGCATGGGCTTTACCATCATGGAGAGCTTCATGGACACCCTGCGGGTCCGCTCTGCCCCCGGAAAGGGGACCACCGTCACCATGGCCCGAAGGATTGTCCGCCGGGCCGGACAGTGAGCGGGCCCACCGGCTCCGCCCTGCTGGAGGCCGCCCGGGAAGGGGACAGCGCCGCCTGTGAGCAGGTGCTGCTGGAGAACAATGGCCTGATCTGGAGCGTGGTGCGCCGGTACTATGGCCGGGGGGTGGAGCCTGACGACCTGTATCAGCTGGGCTGTCTGGGCTTTCTCAAGGCGGTGCGGGGGTTTGACCCCCAGTTCGGCACCCAGTTCTCCACCTACGCCGTGCCCAAAATCGCCGGAGAGATCCGCCGCTTCCTCCGGGACGACGGGCCGGTGAAGGTGAGCCGCGGGCTGAAGGAGCGGGGGACGGCCATCCGAACGGCCCGGGCCCGGCTGTCCGCCGCGCTGGGCCGGGAGCCCACCCTGTCCGAGCTGGCGGAGGAGACCGGCCTCACCCCCGAGGACATTGCCGCCGCCGAGACGGCCATCGACCCGGTGGTCTCCCTTCAGGCGGAGACGGGGGCGGACGGCCTCACCCTGGAGGGGCTGCTCACCGGGGGGAACGAGGAGGAGGGGATGGTGGAGCGCATCACCCTGCGCGCCGCCTTGGAGGACCTGCCGGAGCGGGAGCGGCAGGTGCTCCTCCTGCGGTACTACCGGGGAATGACGCAGATGAACACCGCCCGGGTGCTGGGGGTGTCTCAGGTCCAGGTTTCCCGGCTGGAGCGGCGTGCCCTGGACAGGCTGCGGCAGGAGCTGACGTAGGACAGGCTCCCCTGGCCAGGCACGGCTTCCCTCTGAGGGGAATGAGAGCTTTTTATCAGTCTGAACCGGCGGCCTCCGTAATATGGAGGCCGCCCCATCTTTTTTTCCTTGACAAACCGTCCATAGCCGCCTAAAATAAGACATGAACCGCAGTACAATCGAACACAGGGGCGCTGGGAGCGTAGTTTCCCGGCTGAGATGTAGAAGCAGACATGCTGCTTTCGGTCCCTAGAACCTGATCCGGGTAATGCCGGCGTAGGAAGTGGAAGAGAGATCTTGTCGTCGTCTCCTCTAAGACCGCACTACACCCGTCCGGATGTAATGCGGTATCTTCGATTTTGGAGGAAACGACTATGACAAAAATGCAAAAGCGCAATCTGCTGCGTATGCTCTGCGAGGGGGCCATTATGGCAGCCGCCGCCCAGGTGCTGGGCTATCTGAAAGTTTGGGAGATGCCCTGGGGCGGCTCCATCTGCCTGTCCATGCTGCCCATTTTCCTGTTTGCCTGCCGCTGGGGGCTGGTCCCCGGCCTGATGAGCGGCTTTGTGCTGGGCGTGCTCCAGTTCATGTTCGATGGCGGCTTTGCCCTGGGCTGGCAGTCCATCATTGGGGACTATCTGGTGGCCTTTACGGTGCTGGGCCTGGCCGGGCTCTTCCGCTGTGCGGATTGGAGCATCTACGCCGGCACGGTGGCGGGCTCCGCAGCCCGGCTCCTGGTCCACTATGTGGTGGGGGCCACCATCTGGGCGGAGTATATGCCCGAGACCTTCTTCGGCATGACCATGACCACGCCGTGGTTTTACTCCCTGCTGTACAACGGCTTTTACATGGTCATCGACATGGCGCTGTGCCTGCTGATTTTCTGGCTGGCACGCAAGCCCCTGCACAGATACTATATAGGAGCGGATATTCTCCGCTGACAGCCCCGACGGGGCGAAAGGAGGCTCCATGGGAAAATTTGACGGCATTTTACTGGCCAGCGACTTTGACGACACGCTGTACGGCTGGGACCTGCGGATTCCGGAGCGGAACCTGAGGGCGCTGGAGTATTTCATCCGGGAGGGGGGACACTTCACCGTCTCCACCGGCCGGGCCCACCGCACCTTCGCCCCCTTCGCCTCCCAGGTGCCCATGAACGCCCCGGCGGTGCTGTCCAACGGGGCGGCCATCTACGACTTCCAGGCGGACAAAATGCTGGAGCAGAGCCTGCTCCCCGACACGGCCCCCGCCGACCTGGCGGCGGTGATGGAGCGCTTCCCCTCCCTGTCTCTGGAGCTCTACCACGGGGAGGACATCTACGTCTGCAACCCCAACGAGATCACCTTCGCCCACCTGAGGAAGGTGAACTGCGACTATACCCGGTGCGCCATCCCGGACATGCCCACCCCCTGGGTGAAAGGCATCTTCCACCAGGAGCGGGAGGTGCTCCTCCCGGTCCAGGCCTGGATGCTGGAGCAGTTCGGCGACAGGTATGAGGCCATCTTCTCCAACCCCCGGTATCTGGAGCTGACCCGGAAGGGCAGCAGCAAGGGGGGCGGGGTGGCCCGGGTGGCGGAGCTGCTGAGTATCGCCCCGGACCGGGTCTACTGCGTGGGGGACAACCAGAACGACATCCCCATGCTGGCTCTGTCCGCCATCCCCTTCGCCCCGGCCAACTGCGCCCAGGAGGTCAGGGACTGGGAGGGCGGAGCCCGCATCCTATGCCACTGTGATGACGGCATCATCGGCGATATCGTGGAGATTCTGGACGGACTGTACTGAAAGAGAAGGGCCCCCAGCGTGAGCTGGGGGCCTGTTTGCGCGGTTTTTGGGGCTTATTTCACCGCCACCGCCTCGATCTCAAAGAGGGCGCCCTTGGGCAGGGCGGCCACCTGGACGCAGGAGCGGGCGGGGGCCTCGCCGGGGAAGCAGCCGGCGTAAATGGCGTTGATGGCGGCGAAGTCGTTGATGTCGGCCAGGAACACGGTGGTCTTTACCACGTCGGCACAGCTCATCCCGGCGGCGGCCAGGACCGCCTTCAGGTTCTCCAGGGCCTGGGCGGCCTGGGCCTCCACCCCCTGGGGCAGCTCGCCGGTGGCGGGGATCAGGCCCAGCTGTCCGGAGGTGTACAGGGTGCTGCCCGCCAGCTTGGCGTGGCAGTAGGGTCCCACGGCGGCGGGGGCGTTCTGGGCGGTGATGGTTTTGTTCATGGGAAAATCCTCCTCAATCGTTTATATGTCATATTATATTCTGTATTGAGGAAAAATCAAGGGCAAACAGCCGGGACCGGGGCAGGCTGATAGCCGGCCCCGGTCCTGCTGCTGTCACATGTCCATGGCGTCGGCCAGGTGGTCGATGGCCTCGTTGACCCTACGGGCGGCCTTGTGGGCAGTCCGCTTCATATGCCGGGTGGACGAGGGCGTCATAACGGCGCTCATAGCCGCGCCGGCGGCCATGCCGGCCACCGCGCCCATGAGGAACACGCCGGTGCCATGACAGCTGTAAGAATTTCCGCACATAATATTTCCCTCCCTTTTCCGGAGGACATAGCAAGTCCTCCGCTGATGCTAGCATGTCCCGAAAATTTGAAAAACTCGTTGCTAAATCCTGCATCTTCCGCTATAATTTAATATCAGGTTATAATGTGCGAGCAGGAGGAAGCATATGAGACTTTTCATCAAAAACGGCCGGGTGGTCCACCCGGTGACAGGGACGGTTCTGCTCCAGGACATCCTTGTGGAGGACGGACGGATCAGTCTGATGGAACATGGGCTGGACTGCGAGGCCGACCGGGTCATCGACGCCTCCGGCTTCGTAGTGGCCCCCGGACTGGTTGACATGCATGTCCACCTCCGGGACCCTGGGTTCACCTATAAGGAGGATATCCTCACCGGCTGCGCCGCCGCCGCCCGGGGAGGGGTCACCTCCGTGGCCTGCATGGCCAACACCAGCCCGGCGGTGGACTGCCCGGAGCAGGTGGCCTATGTATACAGCCGGGCCAAGGAGGCAAACGGCGTTCAGGTCTATCCCATAGCCGCCCTGTCCAAGGGCCTGCGGGGGGAGGAGCCCACCGATATGGAGGCCCTGAAGCGGGCGGGGGCCATCGCCCTGTCCGACGACGGAAATAATGTGGACAACGCCAACCTGATGCGGGACACCCTGATCCAGGCCCGGCAGCTGGAGATCCCCGTGCTGTGCCACTGTGAGGACACCTCCATGGTGGCCGGCCGGGCGGTGAATGAGGGCAGCGTCTCCCGCCAGCTGTGGCTGGAGGGCCGGCCCGCCATCGCAGAGGAGATCATGGTCATGCGGGACGCCATGCTGGCCGAGGAGACGGGGGCCCGAGTCCACATCTGCCACGTGTCCACCGCCAAGAGCGTGGATATCATCCGCAAAATGAAGAAAAAGGGGGTCCCCATCAGCTGCGAGACCTGCCCCCAGTACTTCACCCTCACCGAGGACGAGGTGCTCCGGCTGGGCTCCCTGGCCCGGGTGAATCCCCCTCTGCGCACGAGGGCGGACGTCCAGGGCATCATCACCGGCCTGAGGGACGGCACCATCGACGTGATCGCCACCGACCACGCCCCCCACTCGGTGGAGGAGAAAACCAGGCCTCTCAGCCGGGCGCCCAGCGGCATGATCGGCCTGGAGACCAGCCTGGCCATCACCCTCACCCAGCTCTACCACACGGGGAAAATGGAGCTGCCCGCCATCATTAAGCGTATGTCCACCAACCCCGCCGACCTGCTCCGCCTGGCCCGGGGCCACATGTCCCTGGGGGCCACCGCCGACCTGGTCATCTTCGACCCAGACGAGGAGTGGACGGTGGACCCGCTGAAGTTCGCCTCCAAGGCCCGGAACACCCCCTTCGGCGGCTGGATCGTGAGGGGAAAGGTGAAGTACACCATCGCCAAGGGCGAGGTTATCTATCAGGACAGCTGAAAAAGCCTCCCTTCGTAAAGGGAGGGGGACCGCCGCCGAAGGCGGTGGTGGAGGGTTTTCCTAACACGGAGAGCTCTAAGCTTTCGAGGAAAACCCCCACCCGGCTTCGCCGGGAGCCCCCTTTGCGAAGGGGGCCTTTGAGGCAAGGAAAGGAGTTTTACCATGTCTTTCGACGTTTTACAGGATAAAATCAGGGCCATGAAGAACCCCACGGTGGCGGGGCTGGACGCCCGCATTGAGTACGTGCCCGAGCACATCCGCAGGGCCGCCTTCGAGGAGCACGGCGTGGGCCTGAAGGGGGCCGCCGAGGCAATTTGGCAGTTCAACGTGGGCCTTATCGACGCCCTGTGCGACATCGTCCCCGCCGTGAAGCCCCAGGCGGCCTACTATGAGAACCTGGGCTGGCAGGGGATGGAGGTGCTGGAGCGCACCATCCGCTATGCCAGGGAGAAGGGGCTGTTCGTCATCGCCGACATCAAGCGGGGGGACATCGGCTCCACCGCCGCCGCCTACGCCGAGGGCTGGCTGTCCGGGGCGAGGATCGAGGGGGAGACCTTCAAATCCTTCGACGCTGACTGCGTCACCCTCAACGGCTACATGGGCTCCGACTCCATCAAGCCCTTCCTGGAGGCGGCCAGGGCTGAGGACAAGTGTGTCTTTGTGCTGGTAAAGACCTCCAACCCGGGCTCCGGGGAGCTCCAGGATATTGTGGCCGGGGACCGGCAGGTATATGAGGTGATGGGCGACCTGAATGAGCGCATCGCCGCCGGCACCGAGGGCAAATACGGCTTTACCATGGCGGGTGCGGTCACCGGGGCCACCTACCCCTCCGACATCCGGGCCCTGCGCAAGCGGCTGGAGCACACCTTCTTCCTGGTGCCCGGCTACGGCGCCCAGGGGGGGACGGCGGAGGACGTGCAGTATGCCTTCGACAGGTACGGCCACGGGGCCATTGTCAACTCCTCCCGGGGCATCATGTGCGCCTGGCAGAAAACCGGGGGAGACGGCCACGACTTTAAAGAGGCCGCCCGGAACGCCGCCCTGAACATGCGGGACGATATCAGGCAGTTCGTCACCATCGTGTGACAGGGGAGACTTTTATGGCGGAAAATTGTATTTTCTGCGGCAAGGCCGTGACATTTTTCAGCGGGTGCACCCTGAGCTGCGGCGGGGTGGACCAGCCGGTGTGCAGCGAGTGCTCAGAGAAGTATATCAGAGAAACCAAGCTCCAGCGGGCCCGCCTGGCCCTGGAAACCGGCCGGGCCAGAGAGCCCGAGAAGCTGATGACCTATATCGGCCAGGAGGAGCGGCGGCAGCAGGAGCGGGAGGCGTGGCGGAAAAAAGCGTCCCGGTGCCCCGCCTGCGGCGGGGAGATGGAACTGAAGCTGGAGAATTTTTCCATCGGCGCCGACGGCGGAGGCGGCCTTATGACCCTGCTGGCCGACACCTATGAGGTGGACCTGTACGCCTGTCCCGTCTGCGGCAAGGTGGAGCTGTACACCGCCGGCTTCTTTCAGAAGAAGCGCCAGGAGGAGGACGGCGAGCCGGAGGAGCCGGAGCAGACCGAACCGAAGGGCGACAGCGTTTTCGGCTTCGGAAAGCGGAAGGACAAGCGCCCGCCTTGGGAGAAGTAAAAAGGAGGCTTCCCTACCTCCTCTGTCGGCTGTGCCGGCATCTCCCCTGACAGGGGGAGTCGGCCGCCTGCGGGGGCGGGACGAGAGATCAGAAAGCGGTGAAGTGATGAAGGTAGAGCGAAAATGCAAGATTGTGGAGATGGACCGGCTGGACGCGGTCACCTTCTGGATGGTACTGGAAGTCGGAAAGATGGTGGAACAGGACGGCCTGAGGGGCGGACAGTTCCTGCACATCAAATGCGGCGAAGGCCAGCTGCTCCGCCGCCCCATTTCGGTGGCCTACGCCGGGTGGGACGAGCCGGAGGACCTGGCTACCCTGATCTTCGAGGTCCGGGGAGAGGGCACGGAATGGCTGTCCCGGAGGAGGGTGGGGGACGAGCTGGATGTAATCGGTCCCCTGGGCAACGGCTTCAACATATCTCAGCCAGGACGCTATCTCCTGGTGGGGGGCGGCATCGGCATCCCGCCGCTGATGCAGTACGGGGAGTGTCTGGAGTGGCCCCGGACGGCGGTGCTGGGCTTCCGCACAAGGGACAAGGCCTTCCCTGTCATCACCAGCCGGTTCCAGGACCACTGTGAGCGGACCTGTATCTGCACCGACGACGGCACTCTGGGCCGCCACGGCTTTGTGGACGCCCAGGTCCGGGAGATACTGGAACAGGACAGCGGATATACCAACATTCTGGCCTGCGGGCCCAAGCCCATGCTCCGGAGCGTGGCGAAGGTGGCGAATGAGTTCGGCGTGCCCTGCCAGGTGTCCATGGAGGAGCGGATGGGCTGCGGCGTGGGGGCCTGCCTGGTGTGCGCCACCCCAATGAAGGACGGTACCGTCAGGCATGTGTGCAAGGACGGCCCGGTGTTCAACGCGGAGGAGGTGGACTGGGATGCCTGACGTGAATCTGTCGGTCAAGCTGGCCGGTGTGACGCTGAGAAACCCGGTGGTGGTGGCCTCGGGGACCTTCGGCTTCGGCCGGGAGTACAGCCGGTTCTATGACCTGTCCGAGCTGGGCGGTATCTGCGCCAAGGGCCTCACCCTCCACCCCCGGAACGGCAACCCCGCCCCCCGCATCGCTGAGACCCCTATGGGCATTCTCAACTCGGTGGGGCTGGAGAACCCCGGGGTGGACGCCTTTATCGCCGAAGAGCTGCCCTTCCTGCGGCAGTTTGACACGAAAGTCATCGCCAACATCTCCGGAAACACCCCGGAGGAGTACGGGGTCATGTGCGAGAAGCTCTCCGCCGCCGGGGTGGACATGATCGAGGTGAATATCTCCTGCCCCAACGTGAAGGCGGGGGGGCTGGCCTACGGCACCCGGCCTGAGCTGGCCGCCGAGGTGACGGAGGAGGCAAAAAAGCACGCAAACGGCGTGCCGGTGATGGTGAAGATGTCCCCCAATGTGACGGATATCACGGAGATTGCCAAAGCCGTGGAGGGGGCCGGGGCGGACGCCCTGTCCCTCATCAACACCATCCGGGGAATGCGCATCGACGTGAACACCCGCCGGCCTGTCCTGAAAATGAACACCGGCGGCCTGTCCGGCCCCGCCGTGCTGCCGGTGGCGGTGCGGATGGTGTGGGAGGTCTCTCAGGCGGCCGCTCTGCCCATTCTGGGCATGGGAGGGGTGTCCAAGGGGGAGGACGCCGCCCAGCTGATGCTGGCCGGGGCGTCCGCCGTGGCGGTGGGCACCGCCCTCTTCGCCGACCCCTTCGCCCCGCTGACAGTCCGGGACGGCCTGGCGGCCATCGCCGCAAAGCAGGGGCTGTCCGCCGTCTCCCAGCTCACCGGAGGGGTGCAGGCGTGGTAAGGGCCCTTGTAGGGGCCGCCCCCCTGGGCGGCCCGCTATTACGGCATGAGACAATGGGCCGCCGAAGGCGGCGGCCCCTACATACGATTTAAAGGATTTGATACCCATGACAACCATCTATCTTGTCCGCCACGCTGAGGCGGAGGGCAACCTGTACCGCCGGATTCACGGCTGGTATGACTCCCTGATTACGGAGAACGGCTTTGCCCAGATCAAGGCCCTGGAGGAGCGATTCCGGGATATTCCGGTGGACGCGGTGTGGTCCAGCGACCTGTACCGCACTAAAACCACCGCCCGGGCGATCTATGTGCCCAAGGGGCTGGAGCTTCACACCGACCCCGGCCTGCGGGAGATTAACCTGGGGGAATGGGAGGACGTGACCTGGGGCCAGGCCCGCCACGATTTTCTGGAGGAGCTGACCCGCTTCGACACCGACGACCCCACCTGGCAGGCCCCCAACGGGGAGAACTTCCACCAGCTGGGGGACCGGCTTGTGGAGACGGTGCTGCGCATCGCGGACATGTACCCCGGTCAGACGGTGGCCATGTTCAGCCATGGCATGGCAATCCGGCAGCTGCTCTCCCGGGTGAGGGAGCTGCCCGAGGCGGAGTGGCCCACCGTCCCCCACGGGGACAACACGGCGGTGAGTAAGCTGTTCTGCGACGGGGGAAAGCTGTCCATCGAGTATGAGCTGGATAACTCACACCTGCCTGAGTCCATCTCCACCCACGCCCGGCAGAGCTGGTGGCGGAAGGACGGAAAGAAAAAACCGGACATCAATCTCCGATACCGGCCCGTGGACTGGGAGCGGGAGAAGGACCTCTACCTGGAGGCCCGGCGGGACGCCTGGACCTGTACCCACGGTAAGGACGTCCCCTTCGACGGGGACGACTTTCTCCGGGACGCGGAGTCCTGCCTGGCCCGGACCCCCTGGGGGGTGACTCTGGCCCTGACGGGGGACAGTCTGGCCGGGGTGCTCCAGTTGGACACGGCGCGCGGTCAGGAGGACGGCGCGGGCTATATTCCCTTCTGCTACATAACCCCCCAGCGCCGGGGCCAGGGGCTGGGCGTCCAGCTCATCGGACAGGCCGTGTCGGTGTTCCGGCCTATGGGGCGGGACAGGCTCCGCCTGCGCTGCGCCCCCTATAACCAGCGGGCCCAGCAGTTTTATCGGAAGTACGGCTTTTACAAGGTGGGGGAGGAGGCCAACAGCCGGGTCCCCCTGGACATTCTGGAGAAGTACATCGGGTATGAGCGGTGAGGGCGCTACACCCCCAGCGCCTTTGTGATGTCCTCCCGCAGGCCCAGACCCAGGGAGTAATAGGCCTGGACCTCATAATTGGTGTAGCGGATCAGCTGGGTAAAGTATTTATCATAGAGGTCACGGCCAGCGGCCTCCCGGAGCTGCTCTGACAGAGCGTCGTAGGCTTGCTGAACCTCAAAAAATCCGGGCATGGTCTCGCGCAGTCTGGCCGCCTGTTCGAGGATTTCTTCGTTTTCCCAGAATAATTTCGCAAATAATTCTTGCATTTTTAACGCACCTCAATTACTATCGAATTGTAGGTATAATTATACTCGATTCGACGGTAAAAGTCAAGCTGTTTGGAGGAAAAAATATGGCGGAATTAAGTGAGCGTTTAAAGATGCTCCGAAAAGAGCGGAGGCTGAAGCAACGGGAAATGGCGGAGCAGTTTGGTTTAGCGCTCAATTCTTATCAGGCCTATGAATATGCCACCAGAACCCCTGACCTTCGAGGTCTCATTGCCCTTGCCGATTTCTTCGATGTCAGCCTGGACTATCTGGTGGGCCGCTCCGATGAGCGGGAGCGGCGTTAAGCGCGGAGAATGAAACAGGACCGCCCGTGACGGGCGGTCCTGTTTCCTCTTTAAATCTCCTGTCGGCCCTCCAGAGCCCGGACCAGGGTGGCGTCGTCGGCGTACTCCAGGTGGCTGCCCACGGGGATGCCGTAGGCCAGCCGGGTGACCTTCACCTGAAAGGGCTTTAACAGCCGGGAGAGATACATGGCTGTGGCCTCCCCCTCGGTGTCTGGGTTGGTGGCCATGATGACCTCCTCAATCCCGCCGGCGGCCACCCGCTCCACCAGGGAGCGGATGTGCAGGTCGTCGGGTCCCACGTGGTTCATGGGGGAGAGGACCCCGTGGAGGACGTGGTACTGTCCTGCGTACTCCCGGCTGCGCTCCATGGCTACCACATCCTTGGGGTCGGCCACCACACAGACGGTGGCCTGGTCCCGCTTGGCACTGGCGCAGATGGCGCAGGGCCCCTCCCCCTCAGTCAGGTTCTGGCAGACGGGGCAGCAGTGGATGTGGGCCTTGGCGTTTACAATGGCCTGGGCGAAGGCGGCGGCCTCCTCCTCGGGCAGGGACAGCACGTGGAAGGCCAGCCGCTGGGCGGATTTCATGCCCACCCCGGGCAGCTTGGCGAAGTGCTCCACCAGATTTTCAAGGGCAGGGGGGAAGTACTGCATGGCAGGGAACCTCCAATAGGGATTGTAGGAGCGTATAATGTGCGCTCCCAAAGCCTCCCTTCGAAAAGGGAGGTGGCATTTGCGAAGCAAATGACGGAGGGTTTTCTTTGACTGGTTTGGGAAAACCCCCACCCGGCTCCGCCGGGAGCCCCCTTACAAAGGGGGCCTTTATCCTCTCAGTGCCTGAATGGCTCCGGGGATATCGGCCGCGCCGTAGACGGAGGAGCCGGCCACCAGCACATTGGCCCCGGCCTCGACGACCAGAGGGGCGGTCTTGGGGGCGATGCCGCCGTCCACCTCCAGCTCACAGGCGGGGTTGTACTGCTGGATGATGGCCCGGACCTTACGGATGGTCTCCAGCTGGGGCTCCATAAAGGCCTGACCGCCGAAGCCGGGCTCCACCGTCATCACCAGCACCAGGTCCAGGTTCTCAATATAGGGCAAGATGGCCTCCGCCTTGGTGATGGGCCGGAGGGCCACGGCCTTTTTCACGCCGCACTCCCCCATAAGCCTCAGAGCCTCGGCGATGCGGGTGGGGTGGTCGGCCTCCAGGTGGACGGACAGCAGGTCGGCCCCCGCCTTGGCAAAGGCCTCGATATACCGCACCGGCTTTTCGATCATCAGGTGGACATCCAGGAACATATCGGTGCACTTCCGGATGGAGTTGACCACCGGCACGCCGATGGTGATGTTGGGCACAAAGGCGCCGTCCATCACATCCACATGGAGGTAGTCGGCGGAGGACACCGCTTGGATGTCCCGCTCCAGGTTGGCGAAGTCGGCGGACAGGATCGAGGGTGCGATTTTAATCATGACAAGCTCCTCCTTTACAATTTGGACAGGCGCTGGGGACAGGCGGGGCGCATAGGATAGCTCAGCGGAGAGAGGCCCCGGGCGCGGGCGGACTGCTCCAGGCCGGACCCACAGCCCAAACCCCGTCCTCACCCGCCCGGGAGGCCCGCCGCTTTCAGATAGCCGCCCGCCGGGGGTGAAATCCCCCGGCGGGCGGCAGAGGACAACATATTCTGTAGGGGCGGGTATTACCCGCCCGTTTTATCGCAGAGCGCTGCATAACCGTAGGGGCGGATGATATCCGCCCCTACAGGCTTAATTGTAGAAGTCCCCGGTGTCCGCCTCCACGGCGTGAAAGCCCTCCTCCCGAAGAGCGGAGAGAATCTGGGCCTTGTGGTCCAGACCGAAGGCCTCCAGGGTGACCCGCAGTTCCACGCCCGACTGGCGGTTGATGTTGACAAACTGGTTGTGCTCCAGCTTGATGACGTTGCCGTTGTTGGCGGCCAGAATCCGGGACACCGCCAGCAGGGAACCGGGGCGGTCTGGGAGCTGGACGGCGAAGGTAAAGATGCGCCCCCGCTGAATCAGGCCGTGCTGAACCAGGGAGGACATGGTAATCACGTCCATGTTGCCCCCGGACAGCACGGACACCACGTTTTTGCCCTCATAGCCCAGGTGGCGCAGGGCGGCCACGGGGAGCAGGCCGGCGTTCTCCACCACCATCTTGTGCCGCTCCATGATATCCAGGAAGGCGTCCACCAGTTCACTGTCGTCAATGGTGATGATCCGGTCCACATTCTTCTGTACATAGGGGAAAACCAGGTCGCCGGGGGTCTTTACCGCCACACCGTCGGCGATGGTAGAGGCGGTGGGGAGGGTGACCACATGGCCGGCCTCCAGGCTGGCCTTCATGGAGGCCGCCCCGGTGGGCTCCACCCCGATGATTTCCACGTGGGGGTTGAGCAGCTTGGCCAGGGTGGACACCCCGGCGGCCAGCCCGCCCCCGCCGATGGGCACCAGGATGGCGTCCACATCGGGCAGGTCCTGGAAAATCTCATAGGCGATGGTGCCCTGGCCGGTAGCCAGGGTCAAATCGTTGAAGGGGTGGACATAGGTCAGCCACTCCTCTTCCGCCATTTTGGCGGCCAGCTCGGCGGCGTCGTCAAAGACCTCGCCGTGGAGGATTACCCTGGCCCCGTAGTCCTTGGTATTGTTCACCTTCACCAGGGGGGTGGTGGTGGGCATGACGATGGTGGCCTCCACCATGGCGGCCTGGGCGGCGTAGGCCAAGCCCTGGGCGTGGTTGCCGGCGGAGGCCGTCACTAATCCCCGGTCCTTCTCCTCCGAGTTCAGGGTGCTGATCTTATAGTATGCCCCCCGGAGCTTGTAGGCCCCGGTGGCCTGCATGTTTTCCGGCTTCAGATAGACGGAGTTTCCGCAGTTTTTGGACAGGTAGGGGGAGTAAATCAGCGGCGTGGGCCGCAGAACGCCCTGGAGCACGCTGCGGGCGGCCTTAAAGGATTCCAATGTCAGCATAACGAACGTCTCCTTACGATGAAAGCATCAAACTGTTTTTTATCATACTCAATTCAAGACTATAAGTCAATGCAAACCGTCAAAATCTGTGAAAAGTGCCATTGACATAAAAAATTGCTTCCTCTATAATAGGCTTCTGAACGAAAAAGAGAGAAAAATTGCGTATTCCCTCCATTGGGCGGCAATTTTTGTGGAGGAGAAATTTTTATGGCTCAACCCGCAAATGAAAACAAGATGGGCGTCATGCCCGAGAACAAGCTGCTGCTGAACATGGCCCTGCCCATGATCGCATCCATGCTGATTCAGGCCTGCTATAATATAGTGGACAGCTACTTTGTATCCAAGCTGAGTCAGGACGCGCTGAACGCGGTGGGGCTGGCCTTTCCGGTGCAGAACCTGATGATCGCCGTGGCGGTGGGCACCGGGGTGGGCATCAACGCCCTGCTGTCCCGCAGCCTGGGCCAGAAGGACTATGCCCGGGCCAACCGCACCGCCATGAACGGCGTGCTGCTGGAGGTGGTGAGCGGCCTGGTGTTCACCCTCCTGGGCCTGACCTGCGCCCGGCTGTTCTACACCATCCAGACCGACATCCCCGGCATTATTTCCTACGGCACCGACTACCTGACCATTGTGGCCGGGTGCAGCATGGGCATCTTCGTCTCGGTGGCTGCCGAGCGGCTGGTCCAGGCCACCGGGCGGACGGTGTATGCCATGGTCATCCAGGGGACAGGCTCTGTCATCAACCTGATTCTGGACCCCATCCTGATTTTCGGGCTCTTTGGCTTCCCCCGGCTGGAGGTGGCAGGGGCGGCTGTGGCTACGGTGGCCGGGCAGATCGTCGGCGGTCTGGTGGGCCTCTACCTGTCCCTCACCCACAATCCGGAGATTCAGATGTCCTGGAGGGGCCTGCGGCCCAGCAAGGAGATTATCGGCGGTATCTACAGCGTGGGCCTGCCTTCCATCATCATGCAGTCCATCGGCTCGGTGATGGTCTTTGGCATGAACCAGATTCTCATCGCGTTTACCGCCACCGCCACGGCGGTGTTCAGCATCTACTTTAAGCTCCAGTCCTTCATCTTCATGCCTGTCTTTGGCCTGAACAACGGCATGGTGCCCATCGTGGCCTATAACTACGGTGCCCGGAAGCCGGAGCGGATTATCAAGACCGTCAAGCTGGCTATCGCCTACGCCGTGGGCATTATGGCGGTGGGCTTCGTCCTGTTCCAGCTGTTCCCGGACCTGTTCCTCAGCCTCTTCGAGGCGGAGGGGGAGGACGCCGGCGACCTGCTGACCATCGGGGTGCCCGCCCTGCGCATCATCTCCACAAGCTTCCTGCTGGCCGGGTTCTGTATTGTCAGCGGCTCGGTGTTCCAGGCCCTGGGCCACGGGGTGCTGTCCCTGTGGGTGTCTGTGGTGCGCCAGCTGGTGGTTCTTCTGCCTGTGGCCTTCCTGCTGTCCCGGCTGGGCGGCCTGAGCTATGTGTGGTGGTCCTACCCCTTCGCGGAGCTGTTCTCCACCGCCCTCACGGCCCTGTTTCTTCGCTGGATTTACAAAAAAGAGGTCGCCCCCATGCGGGAGACGAAATAACGGCGGCAGCCCCCAGGTCCGGACCTGGGGGCTGTCTTTTTGGGGGCCTCCCGGCGGAGGGCCCTGTTTATTTGATAGCCATGGTTTTCACTTCGTCCCCCAGAAGGGCGGCGAAGTCCTCCAGGGACATGGCCCCCAGGTCCTCGCCGGAGCGGCGGCGGACAGAGACGGTGCCGTTCTCCATATCCCGGTCGCCCACCACCAGCATGAAGGGGACCTTCTCCAGGGTGGCCTCCCGGATTTTCTTGCCGATCTTCTCGTTGCGGCCGTCCACCTCCACCCGGAAGCCCTGACCGTCCAGCTGGGCGGAAATCTTCCCGGCGTACTCCTCCGCCCGGTCGGTGACGGGGAGGACCTTCACCTGGACGGGGGCCAGCCAGGCGGGGAAGGCCCCGGCAAAGTGCTCGGTGATGACTCCGATGAACCGCTCGATGGAGCCCAGAACCACCCGGTGGATCATGACGGGGCGGTGCTTCTCCCCGTCCTCGCCGGTGTACTCCAGCTCGAACCGCTCAGGCATCTGGCTGTCCAGCTGGATGGTGCCGCACTGCCAGGTCCGGCCCAGAGAGTCGGCCAGGTGGAAGTCCAGCTTGGGGCCGTAGAAGGCGCCGTCTCCCTCGTTGACCTCAAACTCCTTGCCCATGGCGGTGATGGCGGCCTTGAGGATGTCCTGGTTCCGCTCCCACTCCTCCACGGTGCCGATGTGGTCCTCGGGCATGGTGGAAAGCTCGATGGTGTAGCTCAGACCGAAGACGGAGTAGACCTCGTCAAAGAGCCGGACCGTCTCCTGGATCACGTCCTGCATCTGCTCCCGGGTCATGAACACGTGGGCGTCGTCCTGGTTGAAGCAGCGCACCCGGAACAGGCCGTGGAGGGCTCCGGACAGCTCATGCCGGTGGACCAGGCCGATCTCCCCCACCCGGAGGGGCAGCTCCCGGTAGGAGTGGGGCTCGCTGGCGTACACCAGCATGCCACCGGGACAGTTCATGGGTTTTACCGCGAAGTCCACGTCGTCGATGACGGTGGTATACATGTTGTTCTTGTAGTGGTCCCAGTGCCCCGACCGCTCCCACAGCTGGCGGTTGAGCATGATGGGGGTGGAGATCTCCACGTAGCCGTACTTCTTGTGGACCTTTCGCCAGTAGTCCAGCAGGGTGTTTTTCAGGGTCATGCCCTTGGGCAGGAAGAAGGGGAAGCCGGGGCCCTCGTCCCGGAGCATGAACAGGCCCAGCTCCTTCCCCAGCCGGCGGTGGTCCCGCTTCTTGGCCTCCTCGATTTTAGTCAGATACTCGTCCAGCTCGTCCTTCTTGGGGAAGGCGATGCCATAGATGCGCTGGAGGGTCTCACGGCTGCTGTCCCCCCGCCAGTAGGCGGCGTTGCAGGCGGTGAGCTTCAGGGCGTTGCCCTTGATCCGCCCGGTGGAGTCCAGGTGGGGGCCGGCGCACAGGTCGGTGAACTCCCCCTGCTTGTAGAAGGAGATGGTCTCCCCCTCGGGCAGGTCGTTGATGAGCTCCACCTTGAAGGGCTCCCCCTTCTCCTCCATGAGGGCCAGAGCCTCCGCCCGGGGCAGCTCAAACCGCTCCAGGCGCAGTTTCTCCTTGCAGATCTTCCGCATCTCCGCCTCGATCTGCTCCAGGTGCTCGGGGGTGAAGGCGAAGGGGGCGTCCATGTCGTAGTACCAGCCCTCGTCGATGGAGGGGCCGATGGCCAGGCGCACCTCGGGCCACAGGCGCTTGACAGCCTGGGCCATCACATGGGAGCAGGTGTGCCAGTAGGTCTTGCGGTAGGTCTCGTTTTCAAAGGTGTACAGATTTTCTTCAGACATTGTGATTACCTCCCTGTGTTGTCCATGCGGTCTGTAGGGCGGGACGACTCGGCCCGCCGCCCATAGGGCTCCTCGCTGACGGCGCGCCGGGGTCGTCGCGCCCTACATAAATCGCATTGATCGGATGTTCGGGGCAAAACAAAAACGCCTCACCCCTGTTGATTCCAGGGGTGAGGCGTGCGATACGTCCCACGGTTCCACCCTAGTTCGCCCTGCGGCGCACTTGTGTCCTTCTATAACGGGAAGGTCCCGGCCCGGTCCTCCCGGGCGGCTCAGGAGTGGTACGGCCGCCGTGCTCCGTAAGGCCCTTTCAGCGGTGCGGGCCTCTCTCTGAACGGTACGGACGCGGTTTCTTCTCCCTCTCAGCCATTTTATCGGTGACATCATATCATCCGGCGGGGCAAATGTCAAGCGGGAAACATGGCCTTTTTACAGCACGGTCAGTTGCCCGTTCTCCACATCCACCATAAGGCCGGCGCCGGGCTCCACCTGGTCGGCGATGATCTTCCGTCCGATGAGGGTCTCCACCGTGTGCTGGAGATACCGGCGCAGGGGCCGGGCCCCGTAGATGGGGTCGTAGGCCGCGTCGATGATCTCCGACTTGGCGGCGGGGGTGAGGGTCACGGCCAGCTGCTTATCCGCCAGCCGCCGGTTCAGATCAGCCACCAGCAAATCGACGATGTGGGTGATGTTCTCCTTGGTCAGGGGCTTGTAAAAGACGATCTCGTCCAGCCGGTTGAGGAACTCCGGGCGGAAGGACCGCTTGAGCAGCTCGCTCACCTGGTCCCGGGCGGTCCGGCTGATTTCGCCGTCCTCAGTGATGCCGTCCAGAAGGGCCTGGCTGCCCAGGTTGGAGGTCAGGATGAGGATGGTGTTCTTGAAGTCCACCGTCCGCCCCTGGCTGTCGGTGATCCGGCCGTCGTCCAGCACCTGGAGCAGCACGTTGAACACGTCCGGGTGGGCCTTCTCCACCTCGTCGAAGAGGACCACGCTGTAGGGTTTTCTCCTGACTGCTTCGGTGAGCTGGCCGCCCTCCTCATAACCCACGTACCCCGGAGGGGCCCCGATGAGCCGGGAGACGGAGAATTTTTCCATATACTCGGACATGTCGATGCGGACCAGGTTCTTCTCGCTGTCGAAGAGGGCCTCGGCCAGGGTTTTTGCCAGCTCGGTCTTGCCTACGCCGGTGGGCCCCAGGAAGAGGAAGGAGCCGATGGGCTTATCCGGGTCGGCGATGCCCGCCCGGGAGCGGAGGATGGCCTCGCTCACCAGCCGCACGGCCTCGTCCTGTCCCACCACCCGCCGGTGGAGGATATCCTCCAGGTGGAGCAGCTTCTCCCGCTCCCCCTCCATCAGACGGGATACCGGAATGCCGGTCCACCGCTGGATGATCCGGGCGATCTCCTCCTCGGTCACCTTGTCCCGGAGGAGGGAGCGGGCCTTGCCCTCGTTGGCGACCGACTCCTCCGCCTCCAGCGCACGGCGCAGCTCGGGGATGCGGCCATATTGCAACTCCGCGGCCTTCTCCAGGTCGTACTCCCGCTGGGCCTTTTCCAGCTCGGCGTTGGCCCCCTCCAGGTCCTCCCGCAGCTTCTGGACCTTGCCGATGGCCCCCTTCTCGTTGTCCCACTGGGCTTTCTTGGCGTTGAAGTCGTCCCGCATGTCGGACAGCTCCTTCTGGATTTCCGCCAGATGCTCCTGGGACAGCTTGTCGGTCTCCTTTTTCAGGGCGGCCTCCTCAATCTCGTGCTGGATAATCTTCCGCCGGATCACATCCAGCTCGGTGGGCATGGAGTCCATCTCGGTGCGGATCATGGCGCAGGCCTCGTCCACCAGGTCGATGGCCTTGTCGGGGAGGAAGCGGTCGGAGATATAGCGGTTGGACAGGGTGGCGGCGGCGATGATGGCCCCGTCGGTGATTTTTACCCCGTGGAAGACCTCATACCGCTCCTTCAGGCCCCGCAGGATGGCGATGGCGTCCTCCACACTGGGCTCGTTCACCATGACGGGCTGGAACCGGCGCTCCAGGGCGGCGTCTTTTTCGATATACTGCCGGTACTCGTTGAGGGTGGTGGCCCCGATGCAGTGCAGCTCCCCCCGGGCCAGCAGGGGTTTTAACAGGTTGCCCGCATCCATAGAGCCCTCGGTCTTGCCGGCGCCCACAATGGTGTGCAGCTCGTCGATGAAGAGGATAATCCGCCCCTCCGACTTCTTCACCTCGTTAAGGACGGCCTTCAGCCGCTCCTCAAACTCCCCCCGGTACTTGGCCCCCGCGATAAGGGCCCCCATGTCCAGGGAGAAGACGGTCTTCTCCCTCAGGGAGGCGGGCACGTCCCCCTTGACAATCCGCTGAGCCAGCCCCTCGGCGATGGCGGTTTTGCCCACACCGGGCTCGCCGATGAGGACAGGGTTGTTTTTGGTCTTGCGGGACAGGATGCGGATCACATTCCGAATTTCGTCGTCCCGGCCGATCACCGGGTCCAGCTTGTTCTGCCGGGCCCGCTCCACCAGGTCGGAGCCGTACTTTTTCAGGGCGTTGTAGGTCTCCTCCGGGTTGTCGGAGGTGACCCGCTGGCTCCCCCGCACCTGGGCCAGGGCCTGCATGACAGCCTCCTTTTCCAGGCGGTAGGTGCGGAAGAGCTCCTTCAAGGCGGTATTGGGGTGGGCCAGGAGCCCTAAGAGGATGTGCTCCACCGAGATGTACTCGTCCCTCATGGCCTGGGCCTCCTGCCCGGCCCCCTGGAGGGCCCGGTCCACGTCCTGGGAGACGTACACCTTGCCGCTCTCCCGCCCGGAACCGGACACCTTGGGCAGCTTGTCCACCTCCGCCCCCACCGCCGCCTCAAAGCTGGGGACGGTCATGCCCATGGCGGTGAGCAGCTGGGGGATAAAGCCCTCCCCGTCCCCCACCAGGGCCAGCAGCAGGTGGGGCTGCTCGATCTGCTGATTGCCGTGCTCCAGGGCGATGTCCTGGGCCCCCTGAATGGCGGCCAGGGATTTTTGGGTAAACTGATTCATGTTCATAAAAACACTCCTTTCATGGAACGGTTTGCGGTATGGTTGTAGTATAGGCCGGCCCGCCGGATATTTCATGAACAGAGTGTGAATTTTTAGCACTCATATTATGTAAGTGCTAATTACGTGTGAAAAAGTGTCCCAAAGGTTTCCATCCTAAAGGCTCCTTTTCCCCGAAAGGGAGACGCCGCATCCGTAAGGCGGCAAAGCCGCCAACAGCTGCGCAGTGAAAGGAGCTGTCAGCGGCCGGCTGACTGAGGACCGTATTTCTTGTTTGTAGGGCGCGACGACCTCGGCGCGCCGCCGAATCAGGCAAATACACGGCGGGCCTTTTGAGCTGCCAGTAAAAATTGTAAATATTAGCACTTAAAAGAAGCAAGTGCTAAAACATGCAGAAAAGAACACCCCGGAGGATTAGATGGGTGTCCGTAAGACAGTAATCCGAAAAAATTACGATTACGGCATCTGTCAGTCAGGATTGGGCGCGAAAGACGGGCGGAGGATGGATAAAATTCCATTCTCCGCCCATTTTGCGTTTTCCAGATCAAATTGTTGCTTTTTCCCTGTCCCGAAGTGGACAAGCCTTACCGCGCCTGATGATATGTTGAATTGCAGAATTACGAAGAGTGTGCCTGGTTCAGCCTGGAAGCTGAGACAGGCACGCTCTTTATTTTTTGCGCTTTTTTTGTGGTAAGGGCCGTTTCTTACCTCTCTGGCTAATGCTGTTCTCCTTTAACTTGGACTTTTCCAATATCCCAATCAGCACCACAAATTCTTCCGGCGTCAGGTCATCGTAGTCAATACCCCATGCGGCCAGATACACCTTCGCGGCCTGTTCCGCCGGACTTCCTTTTCCCTCGATGACAGACTGGACCTTTTTTTGAAACTCATCTATGACCGCAAATGGGGATACGGCTGTTTTATCCCTGGGGTCCGCTGGATGGCCTTCGCGTATGTCCCGCAGAATATTCGTCAAATCATCCCGAAGGACGAAGCTGATGTATTCATCCCCAGGAATCCTCGCCAAATCAAAAGTGTGGTATAGCGATTCATTTTCGTCAGGTTGATACTGAGCCTGCACGGTGCTCCGCATTGTTCCCATAAAACAGTTCAGATTGTCGATCTCCATACTGGCGATACGGTCAACAAAAATCTCCATATCCGTCATAAGCCGGGGGAAACCTCCGTGGCAAATGACCTCGGATAACAGTTTCACGCTGAAGCGCCCGCTTTTCAACACGTTCAGAGCCTCGTTGGTCAAGCGCAGGTCGTGTACCTCTGCGTCAGCCTCTTTTTCCAGATTGCTCACGCCCATGAGGTAATCCGTGGTCACGCCGTAAAACTCCGCCAGTTTCACGATGCTGAAAGGGCTTATGTCCTTGAAGTCGCCAGTCTCATATGTGCCAAGAGCGGACCTTGAAATTTTGGTGGCCTCCGCCAATGCCTCCAGGGTGAGGCCGCGCTTCTTCCGCAAATCCTTCAGACGCTCCGTAATCGTAAGGATCATATCGTCCATCACAATGCCTCCTTCGCCTTTTACAGACAAATTATAGCACAGAAAAGGGCAATAATCCATCGAATTATGAAGTTTACAGACAGATTTCCAAGAGCGTGGAAATTTGCCCGTTTTGGGTCCGATTTCCTACCTCTTGGATATACGGGAGAGGGCGAAAAATTTTAGTATGATAGGTCATGCGGAAATACCCAGGCACCTTGACAACCGCATGACCGTCTGAAACGGATATGCTCCCCTGCGAAGTATGCGATGATATGAGCGTACCAACGGGAACAAAACGCCGCTGAGAGCCAGGGGCAGGAACGGGTTTCAAGCAAGAACGGCAATCATACTAAAAGTTAGGAGAAAACGCAGAATGAACATACGAAACGAGATCAAGGCGCATATCGTGCAGGAAGGCACGACCATGAGCGAGGTAGTACGGACACTGGCGGTAGTCCACGGCTGGAGCGCCAGCGTTCCAAATCTTTCGGACAAGCTCAAGCGCGGCACCCTGCGGTACAGCGAAGCGATTGAGCTGGCAGACGTACTCGGCTACGACATTATCTGGCGGAAGCGAGGGAGGAAGCATTGAGCATGAAGGTCAGAATTGATGAGATCAAAGTAAAGCCAGGGCGGCGCTCCGCTTTGGAGCATGACGTTGAGGAACTTGCGTTCAGCATTTCGGAAATTGGCCTGCTGAATCCGATCACGCTGACCGGGGACTATACCCTAGTGGCGGGACTGCACCGACTGGAGGCTGTGAAGCTGCTGGGCTGGACGGAGGTCGAGTGTACGATCACTGGCTTGGAGGGCCTGACGGCAGAACTGGCCGAGCTTGACGAGAACTTTGCGCGGACAAACCTCTCCCCGCTGGAAATCGGTGATCTGTACAGGCGGCGCAAGGACATTTATGAAATGCTCTATCCCGAAACGAAGGCCGGGACCGCTCAGGCGATTGGTATGAACAAGGCGAAAGGGAACAACGTGGATTGCAAATTGCAATCCACGAGGAAGTCCTTCATAGAGGACACCGCCAGCGTAACCGGCTCCCACCCCAGCACCATCGCGCGGCACATCAAAATCGCAACCGATCTGACACCGGAGGCGAAGGAGACTTTGCGGGGCGCAGAAAAACCCGTGTCCAGCACGACCTTGAAGAAAATATCCAAGCTGGACCCGGACCAGCAGAAAAAGGTATCCGCCCTGCTGGTATCGGGAGGAATTCAAACGGTGGACGAATATCTGGCAAAGGAGCCGCCGTGTGAACCGACCCCGGAAGCGCCGCAGCAGATTCCCAGCGAGCATATTGCCGCCATGATGGGCATGGCTTATTTTGCCGATGACACCATAGCGCATACCAACGATTTTCTGAAGCAGGAGGATACCTTCGCCCAAATGTCGAGAGAGAATCTCAAGGATATTCTTAAGATGCTGGACGCAATCAATGGTTCAATCCGGGCCTTGAGCAATGTAATAACGGACTGCTATGCTAATAGCTAATCTCTCAAACAGACCCGCGCAGGTGTGTTTGTGATTTACAGGTCGGCAGAGGTATATCCGTACCCAGGGATACCCCGCCCAGCCTGTCGCGGCCACCCGCACGGGCGCTACACAGAGGGAAGAAACAGTGTTATAAGCCATCACACAAAGGAGGTTTGATAGCCATTTCAAATACATACGGCTATATCCGGGTCAGCACCCGTGACCAGAACGAGGACCGGCAGCTCATCGCTATGCGGGAGCTGTCTATCCCGGAGAAGAACATCTTTCTGGATAAGCAGTCCGGCAAGGACTTCGAGCGGCCCCAATATAAGAAGCTGGTCAAAAAATTAAAGCCGGACGACCTGCTCTACATCAAGAGCATCGACCGGCTGGGGCGCAACTATGGCGAGATTCTGGAGCAGTGGCGGATTCTCACCAAGGAGAAGGGCATTGACATTGTAGTGCTGGATATGCCGCTGTTGGACACCCGCAGGGGCAAGGACCTGATGGGAACATTCCTCAGCGATATTGTTCTGCAAGTGCTGTCCTTTGTAGCGGAGAACGAGCGCACCAACATCCGCCAGCGTCAGGCAGAGGGCATTGCGGCGGCAAAGGCCAGGGGTGTACGATTCGGCAGACCGCCTAGGCCGCTCCCGGAGAACTACCACAGCGCTTACCAGCGGTGGAAAGCTGGGGCGATCACGGGCACAGCGGCGGCGAAAGAGTGCGGAATGCCGCTGCCCACCTTCCGCTACCGGGCGGAGATTTATGAAAAGGCTAAATTGTTGTAAGCAGGCTGATTTACAGGAACGTGTACTTTCCTGTAAATTTGCCTTGCAATTTGCTCAAGAAAAGAATAGCATATAAATTGCTAATTTTCAATACGTCTGCACAGATTTTTGAGGTGCAAAATTGGGTTGTAGAAATTTACACAATTATAAAAATTGAACGGGGGAAGTAAAATGAAGAAAAGATTCATATCAACCTTGCTAGTATTTTGCCTGATGGTTGCATTATTGCCACGGACATCTTGGGCAGTAAGTGCAACATCAACAGGTGAACCTACACTTACTGCATTAACTGTGCAGAACAGTGATGGGGAGGCTGTCTCAATTCTTGATAATGCTTCTTCTGCCCTGAATCTCACTCTGGAGGGACCATACAAATTTGCAGCGACATTTTCCCACACGGATCAAATCCAAAATGTTTATATTACCAGCATAAAAGATAATGAAAAGAAATATTTGGAAACATCTTATAATGAACAATCAGGTGCGTTTATATCAAATGGTTATTTTGATGATGATGAAAACTTTAATCCTGAAAGTATCCAAGTAGAATACGTCCCCAAAAGGCCAGATGCATATGTTACGGATTCAGTTGATTGGGATGCCATTGCCTTTGCAGGAATTGGAACAGAGCAGCTGACTGTAAATAGTCAAACAACTACGTCCATAAATTCAACAATTGACGTAACAGAATTGATTAAGGATGAATCAAAACATTTTATTGATGTAGGAATTGAAACCTTTGATGCGACCACAGGAAGTGACTTAGATAGTTTTTTAGGTGCATATAAAGATTTATCCCAGTTATTTTCTTATGTGGTAGAAGGGAAAGATAATGACAGATACATCGTTTACTTAGATTTAAAAGACAAAGAAACTGGAGCTTTGATTGTAAATGACTTAACGGGCAATAAATATATTAAAATGATTTTATCTTCTGATGAAAAATTAGATTCCCTTTCTAATAATATTGCAAAAGTTAATACAGTTAGCAATATTGTATATGATTACTATTCGATTCAGAAAGATATGGATGAATTGCGAAGTGAAATAAATGTTAGTGTTTCAGATGTAAATAAAAGAAATGATGCACTTACCAAAGTAGATAATTTAGAAAATGATAAAATATCTTTTTCACTTATTTCGACAGTTTTGCCCCTGATGGCAACGGCTTTCTCAGTATCTTCAGCTCCTGCAATTTTGTTTTCTGCATTTTTAGGTGCGATTAAAAGCGCATCAGACTACTTTTGGGACAATCGAGTGGGAACAATTAAATCTGATAGCGTAGAATTATTGCCTCAAACTGGTGCAGAAATTATTGCTAGTGGTTCTTGTGGAGAGCATTTAACATGGACTTTGAATAAAAAAGGAACTTTGACTATCAGCGGATACGGTGCAATGAGTGACTTTAGTGCATCAAATCGTACTCCATGGTCCTCTTATGCCAAACAGGATATTAAACAAATTATTATAAATTCTGGAGCGACCAGCATCGGTAGTTATGCGTTCAGTCGCTGTTGGGAATTAATAAGTGTAGATATTCCCAATACCGTAGAAAGTATAGGGAGAGATGCGTTCGCAGATTGCTTTGAACTAAAAAAAATAACAATACCAAGCAGTGTATCAAATATAGCAAGATTTAATGTTTTTGGCCGTTGCGATAATTTAAAAAGTGCTGGACCCATTGGAGGTAACTACAATCTCCAGTTTGGATGGAGAGATGAAATTCCTGATGATGCGTTCAGTGAATGTCGTAGCCTAACAAGTATTGTCATCCCGAACGGTATCACCACTATTGGAGCAGGTGCATTTTTTGAGTGTAGCGGTTTAACAAATATTACTATCCCGAACAGTGTCACCAGTATTGGAGGCGGCGCATTCAATGGTTGTAGCAATTTAACAAGCATTAATATTCCGGGTAGCGTTGCAAGTATAAGAATGAGTGTTTTCAAAGATTGCAGTAATCTGACAAGTGCAGGTCCTATTGGCGGAGGTTACAATTGCGAATTCGGCTGGACAGAGTCAATTCCAGTAAATGCGTTTAATGGTAGTAGCCTAAAAAGCATTACCATTCCAGATGGAGTTACTAGTATTGGAAACTATGTATTTAAAGGTTGTAACTATCTAACAAGTATTACTATTCCAGATAGCGTTACCAAGATCGGGGATGAAGCTTTTCTTGGCTGCGAAGAACTGACAACAGCAGGCCCGATTGGTGGTGGATATGACTACGAATTTGGATGGACAGACGAAATTCCTTATAGAGCCTTTGAGGGTCTCAGTAACTTGACTAGTGTTACCATTCCAGACGGTGTCACTACTATTGGATTAGGTGCATTTTTTGAGTGTAGCGCTTTAACAAACGTTACTATCCCGAGCAGTGTCACCAGTTTTGGAAATAGTGCATTTGGGGATTGTAGTAATCTAACAAGTGCTGGTCCTACTGATGGCGGTTACAGTTATGAGTTTGGCTGGATGGAGATTATACCAGCAAAAGCGTTCATGCGTTGTAGCGGGTTAATAAATGCCATCATTCCGAACGGCATTACTAGCATTGAAGACAGTGCATTTTCTGATTGTAGTAGTTTGACAAGTATAACCATTCCAGACACCGTTACCAATATTGGAGCGGCAGCATTCCATGGAGATGAAACTCTGACCGATGTTTATTACGGCGGCAGCAAAGAGCAGTGGAGCAACATTTCTATTGGTAACTACAATGATCCTTTATCGTCAGCTACAATACACTTTAATTCTATGGATATTTCCAATCACACAGTAACAGTGTCTGCTTCTGGAAACGGAACTGTTACTGGTGGTGGCCGTTATGAGGATGGTGAGTATGCAACAGTAACTGCAATTGCCAGCAGTGGCGAAAATTTCCTAGGATGGTATATGGGAAATACCATGGTTTCTTCTGATGTTGAATATCGGTTCCTTGTAAATAAAGATGTGACCATCATTGCAAAGTTTACCACAAATACCACCCCCAATACCCATGAGCATGCATGGAATACCAGCATTTGGAGCAAAGATACCAACGGCCACTGGCATGAGTGCGGCAATGATGGTTGTGACATTGCGGAGAACAGTTTGAAGAGCGGCTATGGAGTCCACGTCTATGATAATGATACGGATACAACTTGCGATATTTGTGGCTATATGCGTGCAGTGGTACCGCCTACAGTTGGATTTACTATCACCTTCAACGCTAACGGTGGCATAGTGACCCCGGTCAGTGCGGAAACTAAAGCAGACAAGACACTGGCCTTTCTGCCCACCCCCACCCGCAGCGGCTATACCTTCAACGGCTGGTTTACCGCTGCCAGCGGCGGGACGCAGGTGATGAAGGACACCGTATTCACTGCCAACACCACGATTTACGCCCAGTGGACCAGTAGGGGCTCCAGCAGCGGTTCGGGCGGTGGAAATGGCTCTATCGGTGGCAACACCATCACGACCACGGAGAAGAACCCGGACGGCTCCACTACCACCAAGACGGAGAACAAGACCACTGGCACGGTAACCGAGACCACCAAAAATCCGGACGGTTCCCAGACGAAAGTGGAGACCAAAAAGGACGGCACTGTTACCACCACCCAAACCGACAAAGTGGGCAACAAGTCCGAGACCGTGGAAAAGCCCGACGGCACCAGCGTGACGAAGGTGACACAGAAGAACGGCACCACCGCCACCGTGACTACCGACGCCGAGGGCAAGGTGGTGGCAGAGGTAAAGCTACCCGAAAAGGCAGTTACGTCTGCGCAGGAGAAGGATGAAACCATCGCTTTGCCTATTCCCCAGGTGGAGGTCACTAAAACAGCGGAGACCGCATCCGCCGTTACCATAAAGACAGGCAGTAAAGACACGGTGAAAGTGAATATCCCCACCAGCGATGTGACCTCCGGTACTGTGGCGGTCATCGTCAAGGCCGATGGCACCGAGGAAGTTGTCAAGACTTCCCTTCCTACCGAGACCGGTGTGACCGTGGCTCTGCCCGACGGTGTGACAGTGAAGATCGTGGACAACAGCAAGAAGTTCGTTGATGTCCCCAGCACCAGCTGGGCATCGGACGCAGTGTATTTCAGCTCCGCCCGTGAACTGTTCAGTGGCACCTCTGTGGATACCTTCAGTCCCAACGCCCCCATGACCCGCGCCATGCTGGTGACCGTCCTGGCCCGCCTTGACGGCGAGGACACTAGCGGCGGTGCTACCTGGTATCAGAAGGGCATGGACTGGGCCGTCGCCAACGGCATCAGCGACGGCACAAACCCCAACAGCAATATCACCCGTGAGCAGCTTGCGGTCATGCTCTGGCGTTATTCCGGCTCCCCTGCCTCTAGCGGCAAGCTGGACGGTTTCCACGATGCAGGCGACATCAGCGACTACGCACAGGAAGCCATGCGCTGGGTTGTGGAAAACGGCATCATCTGTGGTTTTAGCAATGGTCGTCTCGGCCCCAAGAATGAGGCTACCCGCGCCCAAGTTGCCCAGATGCTGAAAAACTATCTGGAACGCTGACGATAGACAGACCCGAAGGGCGCACTTCTATACATAGCCTGCGGCCATGTATCGTGCGCTCTGCGAGGCAACGGCCCGGACTTCCGAAAGTCCGGGCCGTTTGCGTCGCTGCGCTCCGTACAAGGGGCTTCCGCCCCTTGCGCCGCTTTGCGGCTATCCCTGCCCCTGCGGGGAACTGAACATGGTTCCCCTATGACCGTTTTACCTTTACGGGTAAGGCGGTCTTTTTATTTTCAAAATCCAAAATCAGGAGGTCTAACGATGAAAAAATCACAAGAAGAACTGCAAAAAGAATACAACGCAGCCGTTGCCAAACGGGAGCAATACCAGCACAGGTGCCAGCGATTAGAAAACCGCATCCGCTACTACACCCAGGGTGAGAGGAAGAAGCGAAACCACCGCCTTATCACTCGCGGGGCGGCGGTTGAGAGTGTGGCCCCGGAGGTTAGGAGCATGAGCGAAAGGGCCTTTTTTCTTTTGATGGAAAAGGTCTTTTCACTGCCGGAAGTTGCCGCCCTGGTGAGCCGAGCCATGGACCAGCAGGAGGGCGGATAATTGGCCTTGTTTCATCTCCACGTCACCCAGGTCAAACGGAGTGCGGGTCAGTCTGTTGTCACGTCTGCCGCCTACCGCGCCGGAGAGAAATTGTATAGCGAGTATTACGGCGAGGTCAGCGACTACACCCACAAGGGCGGCGTGGTCTGCACAGACATTCTCCTGCCGCCCCAGGCCCCCGCCGAATACCAAGACCGCGCCACCCTCTGGAACGCCGTAGAGAAGGCCGAGCGCGGTAAGAAAGCCCAGCTTGCATACAGCTTTGACATTGCCTTGCAGAACGAATTTTCTTTGGAGGAAAACATCGCTCTTGCAAGGCAGTTTGTTTCGGAGCAGCTTGTGGGCCGGGGCATGATTGCCGACTTCGCCATCCACCAGCCGGACAAGGAGGACGGCGGTATTCCGAACCCCCACTTTCACGTCCTCTGCCCTATCCGGCCCATCGAGGAAAGCGGCAAATGGGGCTTTAAGCAAAGGCGCGTCTACCGTCTGGGCGAGGACGGGAACCGCATCATGGGCGAGGACGGCAAGACACTCTTTGACGCTGTCCCCACTACCGACTGGGGAAGCCCGGAAACGCTGGAGCATTGGCGGGAAGCGTGGGCCGCTATGGTGAACGCCAAGTTTGAGGAAAAGGGGCTGACCTGTCGTGTCGACCACCGCTCCTATGAGCGACAGGGCCTCGATCTGCTGCCCACTGTCCATGAAGGTGTGGCCGTCCGCCAGATGGAGGCCAAGGGCATCACCACTGACAAGGGCGATTGGAACCGCTGGGTGAAAGCGGCCCGGAAAATGCTGGGCGATCTTCGGAAGAAAATTGCTGGCCTGACCGACTGGATTAAGGCCGTAAAGGACGAGCTGAGCAAGCCCCAGGCCCCAACCCTTGCCGACTTCCTAAACGCCTACTACGCCGCCAGAAATGCGGTCGCGTGGAGCCACAATGCCCGGATTGGAAATCTCAAAAGTTTTGCCAAGGTGGTCAATTATCTGACAGAGAATGATTTGCTTACCCTGGAAGATTTGGAGGCCCGTCTTACTCTCCGCAACGAGCAGACGGAGGCCGTCAACGATTCTCTGAAAGCTATGTCGGCCCGGAAGAAAGAGATAGAGGATTTGCTTCATTTGATTGACCTCTACCGGGAAACCAAACCCATCTACGACAAGTGGAAAGCCATCAAGTGGAAGGGCCAGCGGGAGAAATTCGAGTTGGAGCATGAGGGCGAGCTGCGGACATTCCACATGGCCCGCCGGAAGCTGGACAAGCACCGTTCCCCAGAGGATAAAATCCCCGTCCAGGCGTGGCGGCAGGAGTTGTCGGAGATACAGCGGAACTATCCCGCTGAGTATGAGCGGTACAAGCCTCTGCGTGACGATCTGAAAAAGCTGCGGCAGGTGAAAAGCTGTGTGGACACCGCGCTGCGCCAGCAGGAGCAGACCCGGCAGAAACGGCGGGAGGCAGAGTATGACCGCTGACATCATCCTTTTTAACGTGGCGGAAAAATTTTCCACCACGTTAAAACAGTAGGTAAACCGCATTTTGCGGCTCACCAAATCAAACTGCGCTGGGCGTAGTTTGACTTTAGCGGCTCTGGTGGTGGTCAAAATGTCCGCCACCTCCCTGAGAAATCAAAGGCGAAATGCGCCTTTGATTTTGCGTATGCTGATACAGTCAATTTCAAGATTGCATTTTGCAATCTTGAAACCAGAACGAAAACTTTTCGTTCTGGTCTGCGTCAGAATGCCGCCGACCACTGGGCCGCATTAACGTCACCGCCAAAATTTCAATCAGACTTGCACTTTGCAATTCTGATTTTAACGCCAAGTGCATTTTACACCCCACGTTTGTATCCATGAAATCAAAAGTGCATTTTGCACTTTTGATTTCACAACAATTTTGAAGATTTGAAAGGAGAGCCTATGAGCAATGACGCTTTGAAAATCAATAAAAACGGACATATCCATGTGAAAAACCTTTCAGCCTATTGGATTCCTGAACTAACCGCCGCAGAGGTCATCGCCGGAACGCTCTATACGGCCACGGGTAGCTATGAGGGGACCGAGAGCTTTCTGCGCAAGCTGGAGCGTATTACCGCTAAAAATTTTGCCGAAAAGCTGGAGGATTCTGAATGACAAACGCCCCTGCCTCTGCTATAATGAAGTCAACCAATCCTGTACTGACAGTTGCTCCCTTGAAGGAGGATACAGAAATGTTTGGAGCAACGAATAAAATCACCGCCCTCTACTGCCGGCTGTCTCAAGAGGATGAGCGGTCGGGGGAATCCTTGTCGATTGAGAATCAAAAGGCCATCTTACTCCAATACGTTAAAGACCACCATTTTCCAAACCCGGTGTTTTTTGTGGATGACGGTGTAAGTGGTGTGACCTATGACCGCCCTGGCTTCCAGGCAATGCTGGCGGAGATTGAAGCGGGGAATGTGGCTGTCGCTATCACCAAGGACCTCTCCCGGCTGGGCCGGAACTCCGCATTAACCGGGCTCTACACTAACTTCACCTTCCCGCAGAACGGCGTCCGGTTTATCGCCATCAACGACAACTATGATACCATCGACCCCAACAGCGTGAACAATGATTTTGCCGGGATAAAGAACTGGTTCAACGAATTTTATGCCAGGGATACCAGCCGCAAAATCCGGGCCGTTCAGAAAGCGAAGGGGGAACGGGGGGTACCGCTGACGGTCAATGTCCCCTATGGCTACGTGAAGGACCCGGAGAATCCGAGACGCTGGCTGATTGACCCGGAGGCTGCCCAGGTAGTACAGCGTATTTTCCGGATGTGTATGGAGGGACGAGGTCCACAGCAGATCGCTAACCAACTTCGGGCCGACAAGGTGCTGACCCCCACCGCCTACAAGAAGCAGCAGGGACGCAGCACACCGAATCCCACCCCGGAGAACCCCTATGGCTGGGGTGACAGTTCGGTTGTCAAAATCCTGGAACGCCGGGAGTACACGGGCTGTACTGTCAACTTCAAGACCTACTCCAATTCTATCTGGGATAAGAAGCAAAGGGAGAATCCGGTAGAGAAGCAGGCAATCTTCCCCGGCACTCATGAGCGTATCATCGAAGATGACGTGTTTGAGAAGGTCCAGGTGATCCGTCAGCAGAGACACCGCATGACCCGCACTGGCAGGAGCAGTATCTTTTCCGGGCTGGTCTACTGTGCCGACTGCGGCTCTAAGATGCAGTATGGCTCGTCCAACAACGGTGACTTCTCCCAGGATTTCTTCGACTGTTCCCTTCACAAGAAGAACCGAGAGAAATGCGGCGGGCACTTTATCCGGGTCAAGGTTCTGGAACGCATGGTGTTGAAGCATATCCAACTGGTGACAGGTTACATTCTGCGGTACGAGGCCCACTTCCGTATGGTCATGGAACAGCAGATGAAACTGGAAAGCACCGAGAAAATTTTGACCAGCAGGAAGAAACTCAACCGGGACGAAAAACGTATTGCCGAGCTAAAGCGGCTGTTCATCAAGATTTACGAGGACAACGCCAGCGGACGCCTGAGCGACGAGCGGTTTGATATGTTGAGTCAAAGCTACGAGACGGAGCAGAAGCAGCTTGAGGCCGAGGTTGTCAGTCTGCGGCAGGAGATTGAGGTACAGGCGAGACAGAGCGAGAATATTGAAAAGTTCATCCAGACGGCGCAGAAGTATGTATCTATTGATACGCTTGACCCGTACGCCCTCCGGGAACTGGTGCAGGCGATCTATGTGGAGGCCCCGGACAAGTCCAGCGGCAAGCGGCGGCAGAATATCCACATCAAGTATGATGGTCTGGGCTTCATCCCTCTGGATGAGCTGATGAAAGGGGAAACGGCGTGACCGAAGCCACGCCGTCCCTTGAAAACACTACATTTTCAGCTTTTTTCAAAAATACTGTTTTACGAACCCCGGGCTTTTCCTCCGGGGTGGGACTGCTGTGAATGGGGGAAGGGGGTTACTCCTGGCCCTTTGCGATAGCGATCTTGTCCAGGAGCTCGACAATCTCCTCGCGGCTGTACTGCTCTTTCTCACCGCCGCTGAAAATCAACCGAAGCTCATAAAGCGTAGCCATTTGGGTATCTCTGCGGTCTTTTTCTGTACGCATCGGCTTAACCTCCCTCTGATGAATGAGAAAAGGCGGTTTTACTCCTCCTCGCCGGCTTCGGACTCCTCTTCCTCGTCCTCATCGTCGGTGAGCTCCATGGCGTAGCGGGCACCGCAGCCGGGGCACTCCACCTCGCCCTCCAGGAGAGCACTGTCGTCCACCATGATGTCGGCGCCGCAGGTGGGGCACTCCACCTCGAACCAGTCGTCGTCGTAGTCCTCCATGTCGTCGTCCTCGTCAAAGACCTCAGACTCCACGTCGGCCAGGTCGTCAGACAGCACGTCGATCTCCTCGCCCAGGTTCAGGGCGTTCTCCTCCAGGTCCTCCACGGACATGGCCAGCTCCTCCAGGATGCCGATCATCACGGAGATGAGCTTGCCCTCCTTGGACTTTACGGTGTCCAGATCCAGCCCCTCGGCCAGGCCCTTCAGATAGGCGACTTTCTCGGAAATAGTCATGATTTTACTCCTTTTCAAGCTGCGGGCTGTAGGGGCGGATATAATCCGCCTGGCCTGCAATCGTTACGTCGCGGCGGGCAGATGATATCCACCCTGCAAAAAGGGATATTACGCCTTGCAACGCTCCAGATACTCTCCGGTGCGGGTGTCGATCTTGATCCGGTCGCCGGGGTTGACGAACAGGGGGACCTTGATCTCGGCGCCGGTCTCCAGGGTGGCGGGCTTGAGCACGTTGTTGGTGGCGGTGTTGCCGGCAAAGCCGGGGTCGGTCTCGGTGACCTCCAGTTCCACGAAGTTGGGGGGCTCCACGCCAAAGACGGTGCCCTTGTAGGACATGACCTTGCAGGTCATATTCTCCTTGACGAACTTGAAGCTGTCACCCAGCAGGTCCTTGCCGATGGGGATCATGTCGAAGGATTCGGGGTCCATGAAGTAATACAGGTCGCCGTCGCTGTAGCTGTAGTCCATGTCCTTGCGCTCCACGAAGGCCTGCTCGAATTTGGCGGTGGGGTTGAAGGAGGTCTCGGTCACGCCGCCGGTGATGACGTTCTTCATTTTGGTGCGGACGAAGGCCGCGCCCTTGCCAGGCTTGACGTGCTGGAACTCGACTACCTGCATGACCTTGCCGTCCATCTCGAAGGTCACGCCGTTGCGGAAATCGCTGGCAGAAATCATTGGCATAGGAATCATCCTCCGTTGTTTCTCAATTTGATTGCCTTTAGCTGACTTATTTTACCCTATTTTTTCCCCCTTGACAAGGGGTTTGAGAGAAAAAGTTGGCCGCCCGGCTGACAGCCAGGCGGTCAATTTGTCACAGCCAGAGCACCACCTGATACATCATGACGAAGTGGGCGATGGAGCCCAGGAGGATGAACACATGAAAAATCTCGTGGCAGCCGAAGCAGGGATTGTCCCGGCCAGGCCATTTGACGGCGTAGAGCACGCCTCCCACAGTGTACAGCAGTCCCCCGGCCAGCAGCCAGAAGAAGCCCTCCGCAGGCAGGGCGCGGTAGATGGGGACAATGGCGAAGATGGCCAGCCAGCCCATAAAGAGGTAGATGGCGCTGGTGAGCCACCGGGGAATGGCCAGCCTGGCGATGGTGAGCGCCGTCCCGGCCACGGCCAGAGCCCACACGGCGATGACCAGGGGGATGCCGCCGGCGTCCCGCAAGACGGTGAGGCAGAGCGGGGTGTAGCTGCCGGCGATGAGCAGGTAGATGGAGCAGTGGTCATATTTCCGCAGGGCCAGCCGCCCGGGGACAGACACATTGAGGTAGTGGTACAGGGTGCTGGCGGTGTAGAGACAGACCATGGACAGGCCGTAGACGGCGAACAAGCCGAAGAGCAGCCACTTCCCCAGAGCGGCGGACTGAATCAGCAGGACGGCAGTGCCCAATACGGCCAGCCCTGCCCCCAGACCGTGGGTGATGGCCGACCAGGGGCGCAGGCCGTCGTAGGGGTCGCGGACCTCCGCCCGGCGGCGGTGCCGGATATTCACAGCAGGGGCCATGGGGGCGGCAGTGATGGTATTGGCGCGCATAGGACACACTCCTTTCCAGAGAAAACCGGGCTTCAATTTTGCTTCTGTATACAGTATATCCGGATAGGGGGAAAATATCAATATGAAATACCACCAAATATGATTTTTAAAATTAGATAAGATGATGTAAAAAGCAACGCTGAATGTTCCAGCGCTGCTTTTGCGCGGTTCGTCATCTATAATTTTCTTCTGAGGGCTTATTGAGCAGGAGGAAAAGGCCCCCTTCGCAAGGGGGCTCCCGGCGGAGCCGGGTGGGGGTTTTCCCCGTAAAACAGGTGTGTCGATAGGAGAAAACCCTCCGTCATTTGCTTTGCAAATGCCACCTCCCTTTGAAAAGGGAGGCTTTTCCCTGCGGGGGACGGAGGTGCAAGCATAAAAAACAGCACCGGGAAAACCCGGCGCTGTTTTTCTTTTGGCAGTTTAGCCCTGAGCAATAGCGCCCATGGGGCAAGTGCCGGCGCAGGAGCCGCAATCGATGCAGGCACCGGCGTCGATGACGTACTGAGAGTCGCCCTGAGAGATGGCGCCCACGGGGCAGCCGTCCACACAGGAGCCGCAGCTGATGCAAGCGTCACTGATAACATAGGCCATGATATGTACACCTCCATTAAAATGGTATTCCCTATTCTACCACATATTTTGAAAATTGCAATGCTAAATTTTTGGCGGAGGAGAAAAATTTCGGAGCGGGCTAAATTTTGAAAAATCCGGGCATGATGGTAAAAACACTGAAACCCGAGGTGAACGTCATGTCTGACAGTCAATTCACATCCACCGCCCTGGGGGCCATCCGACTGGCCCAGGAGAACGCCGCCCGGCTGGGACACAGCTATGTGGGCAGCGAGCACCTGCTTCTGGGTCTGGCGGGACAGGAGCTCAGCCCCGCCGCCATGGCGCTGCGCCGGGCCGGGGCGGACAGCCAGGCTCTGCGCTCCGCCATTGCCCAGCGGGTGGGGACGGGGGTGCCCGCCCGGGCCATCCATCAGGGCCTCACCCCCAACTGCTGCCTGGCCATCCAGGGGGCGGTGGAGGAGAGCCGGCGGTTGGGACAGGGGGCGGTGAACTCGGAGCACCTGCTGCTGGGTCTGCTGCGGACCCGCGGCAGCGGAGCGGTTCAGCTGCTGGCCCACTGCGGAGTGGAGGCCGAGGGGCTGTACCGCTCGGTTTCCGCCGCTCTGGGAGGGGAGGAGCACCCCGCCCCCCGGCCTCGCCCCCGGGAGCCGGAGCCCCAGCCCAGCCGGGAGACCCGTCAGCTGGACCAGTGCGCCCGGGACCTGACCCGCATGGCGGCCGAGGACCGCCTGGACCCCATGATCGGCCGGAAGGAGGAGCTGGACCGGGTGATCCAGATCCTCTCCCGCCGGACTAAGAACAACCCCGCCCTCATCGGCGAGCCCGGGGTGGGGAAGACGGCGGTGGTGGAGGGTCTGGCCGCCGCCATCGCCGACGGCGCGGCCCCCCAGCACCTGCTGGGCAAGCGGCTGTATGCCCTGGACCTGTCCGCCATGGTGGCGGGCACCAAGTACCGGGGAGAATTTGAAGAGAAGCTGAAGCACGTCCTCCAGGAGGTCCGCCGGGCGGGGAACATCATCCTGTTCATCGACGAGCTGCATACCATCGTGGGGGCGGGGAGCGCCGAGGGGGCCATCGACGCGGCCAACATTCTCAAGCCCGCCCTCAGCCGGGGGGAACTGCAGGTCATCGGGGCCACCACCATCGACGAGTACCGGAAGTATATCGAGAAGGACGCCGCCCTGGAGCGGCGGTTCCAGCCTATCACCGTGAAGGAGCCCACCCGGGCGGAGACCATGGAGATTTTGCAGGGCCTCCGGGGGCGGTACGAGGCCCACCACCACCTGATTATCTCCGACAGCGCCCTGGAGGCGGCGGTGGACCTGTCCTGCCGATATCTGCCCCAGCGGTTTCTTCCCGACAAGGCCATTGACCTGGTGGACGAGGCGGCGGCCCAGGCCCGGCTGTCCGGCAAGGCCCTGCCTCCGGAGCTCCAGCGGCTGGAGGGGAGGGTGTCCCAGGCGGGGAGGCAGCTGGCCGACGCGGTCCGCCGCCAGGACTTTGAGCAGGCGGCCATTCTGCGCAACGTGGAGCGGGATTTCAAGCGGGAGCTGGAGGGAGAGCGGCAGAAGTGGCAGTCGGGCCAGGGCCAGTTCGCCGTGGAGCCCCGGCACATCCAGGCGGTGCTCTCCCAGTGGACGGGGGTGCCCGTCCAGGACCCGGACGAGACGGATAAAAAGATCCTGGCCGGGCTGGACACCGCCCTGCACCGCCGCCTGCTGGGCCAGGACAGGGCGGTGGAGGCGGTGGCGAAGGCCATCCGCCGGGGCCGGCTGGGCCTGAAGGACCCCAGACGGCCGGTGGGCTGCTTTCTCTTCCTGGGGCCCAGCGGGGTGGGCAAGACCCAGCTGTGCCGCTCTCTGGCCGCCACCCTCTTCGGCAGCGAGGAGGCCCTGCTCCGCTTCGACATGTCTGAATATATGGAGGCCCACACCGTCTCCCGGCTGCTGGGCTCCCCTCCGGGCTATGTGGGCCACGAGGAGGGAGGGCAGCTCACCGAGCGGGTGCGGCGCCAGCCCTGGTCGGTGGTCCTGCTGGACGAGCTGGAGAAGGCCCACCGGGATGTGTGGTCCGTCCTCCTCCAGGTGATGGAGGAGGGGGTGCTCACCGACGCCCAGGGGCGCAGGACCGACTTCCGGAATACCGTCCTGGTGATGACCTCCAACCTGGGGGCCCAGCGGTTCGCCAAGGGGAAGCGGCTGGGCTTCAACGCCGGAGGGGAGGCGGAGCGGGAGGAACTGGAACGGGCGGTGCTGTCCGACGCGGCCAACACCTTCGCCCCGGAGTTTCTCAACCGGCTGGACGCCGCCCTGGTGTTCCACCCCCTGGACGGAGTGACCCTGCGGGCCATCACCCGCCAGCTCCTCTCTGAGACCCGGAAGCGGCTGGACAAGCTGGGCATCGCCATGGCGGTGGAGGAGGAGGCCGTCTCCCTTCTGGCTGGCAAGGGGGCCAGCCGGGAGTACGGGGCCCGCCCCCTGCGCCGGGCCATCGCCTCCCTGGTGGAGGACCCCGCCGCCGACCTGATGCTCACCGGGCGGCTGAAAAAGGGGGACACCCTCCAGGTCTCCGCCCAGGGGGACGAGGTACAGGTGAAACTGATATAGAGAAGCGGCGGCCTGCGGGCCGCCGCATTTTATGCTATTTCTCCCAGGGCGGTACAGGGTCAAACAGAATCCACTCCTGGTCGACGAGCACCACCAGGCCCATATTGGTTACGGCGTACTGGGCGCTCAGATCCTGTGAGAAATTGGTCTGGCCGTCCATCTCGGGCAGGCTGCTGGTATAGCCTGTGACGGTCCGGATGGCGCTCTCCTCCACCTCGCCGGGGACGGGCGTGCCGGTAGACCAGTAGAGGACGCCGTCCACCATGATGGCGGCGCAGAAATCTCCCTCGTACCCGCCGCAGGGCCCCTCCACATCGAGCGGGGGGTCAGAGGAGGCGGGTTCGCCAGAGCCGGAGGTGAGACCGTTCGAGCCGCCGGCGGCGTTGGAGCCCGCCGGCTCCTGGGGGGGTGCGCCGGGAGTGCTGACCCCGTTGCTGGCCGAGGCGCTGGGGGCGCCCCCGCTGGGGAAGGCGGTGTTTTTACTGCTGTCCAGGCGGATGTGGGTCAGCCCGTAGCCCAGGACAACAACAACAGCCAGGCAGGCGGCCAGACTCATCCAGCTCCGGTAACCGGACCTCCGTTTTGGGGCGGAGCAGGCCTCCGCCTCCTGGATCAGGTCGTCATCCAACAGGCCGATGGCGTCCAGTAAGTACTCGGTGTTCATACCGCCACTCCCTCCTTTTCCAGCTCGACCCTCAGGCGCTGACGCATTCTGTGGAGCCTGGACTTCGCCTGCCCTGTGGACAGCCCCAGGCGGGGGGCCAGCTCCTCCAGGCGCTCCAGATGAAAGTAGCGCCGGATGAAGAGCACCCGGTCCGCCTCCGGCTGGCGGCGGAGAAAGGCGGAGATGAGGGCCGCCGTCTCAACCGCCTCCAGGCACTCGTCGGGGCGGCGGCGGTCGGGGATGCAGTCCTCCAGCTCGTGGAGGGCCACCTCCACCTGGCTTCCTCCCCGCTTGGCCGCCCGGAGCCGCCGCCAGCGGTCCAGGGACAGGTTCCGGGTCAGCCTGCCGAAAAAGGCGGACAGCACGCCCGGGCGCTGTGGGGGCATGGCGTTCCAGGCCCGGAGCCAGGTGTCGTTGACGCACTCCTCCGCGTCCTCCTCCCGGTCCAGGATGCGCCGGGCGATGGTGTGGCAGTAGGGGCCGTATTTGCGCTCACTCTCGGCAATGGCCTGCTGGGACCGGGCCCAGTACAGGTCGATAATGGCTGTGTCCTCCATGGTCGGGCCTTCCTCTCTCTAATATATCTATAAAATAATGCCCATTTATGATGTAGGGCGGGACGACCTCGGCCCGCCGCCGTCAGGGCTCATGCCGGGGAAAGCGGCGCGCCGGGTCGTCGCGCCCTACAAGGCTTTGCATATTATGCGCCCGCAGGCCGTCCCTACACGTAATTTTGGCAAACGGGCGGATGATATCCGCCCCTACATCCTTATAGACGCAAAAACCGCGCCGAAGGTTTCCACTCCGGCGCGGTTTTTTGGAAAAATTTTTATGCCAGCGGCTCAAAGTCGGAGGCGGGGTGCTTGCACAGGGGGCAGATATAGTCCTCAGGCAGCTCGTCTCCCTCATAGACATAGCCGCAGACCTTGCACACCCAGCGCTTCTTCTCGCTGGGAGCTGCCGCGCCCGGCTTGGGCTTGATGTGGGCCTGGTAGTAGCTGTAGGTGGCGCTGGGGGCGCTGGAGACAGTCCCGCCGTCCAGCACGTCAGCCAGAAAGAGTGTGTGGGTGCCCAGGTCGGTGGCGGAGACCACCCTGCAGCTCAGCCAGGCGTTGGTCCCCCGGGTGACGTAGGGGATGCCGTCGGCGTCCTTTTTGGTGTTCTGCTCGAAGCCGGCGAACTTGTCCGCATCCCGGCCGGACTGGAAGCCAAAACGCTTGAAAAGCTCGAAATCCGCCTCCTCCGAGAGAATAGAAAGGGTAAAACGGCCCGTTTCCTGCACCATATCGTGGGTGTAGTTGCTCTTGTTGATGGCGCAGACAATGCGGTTGGGGTCGGTGGTCACCTGGATGGCGGTGTTGGTGATGCAGCCGTTGTCCTTGTCCCCCAGGCGGGCGGAGAGCACGAACAGGCCGTAGCTCAGGGAGTACATAACCTTGCTGTCCATAAAATTCCTCCTTCGTTTCATTCGGGTTGGGCATGGTATCAGTCTACCATAGTTTGGCCGGAAAGTCCAGAATCATAACCGGATTTTCAACAATTACGGGCGTCAGTCCCGGGGCGCGCCCCGAAATTTTCCGGCGGCCGGCTCTACCACGGGCCTGTATAGGAGCATGGTTATGGCCGCGTTCAGTCCGCCCTTAATCAGGTTGAAGGGCAGAAAGGCCGGGAGCAGCAGCTTCGCGACAGCCTCTCTCGGCCAGCCCATGTATACCGGCGCGATCAGATAATTCCAAAACAGCATCACCACTGTCATACACCCCCACCCGCACAGCAGGCCGGTAGCTGCGCCCCGGGCCGTCGGCCTCCTGCGATGGATCAGGGAGGCGGTGCAGGCGAAGGAACAGCTGGAAATAACATTCATCAGAAGGCCCAGAATCCCGGTTTCGCTGACGGTGACCGTCTCCGCCAGTGAGACGGTGAGCGCCACCGCAAGGGCGGTCAGCGGTCCAAACAGCAGGCCGCCGACGGCGATTATAATGTCCTTGGGATCGTACTTCAAAAAGAGCACCAGAGGGACCCGGCCCACCGCCGCCGCGGCGTAGGCCAGAGCGCAGAGCACGCCTGCCGTTACCATTCTTCTTGTCTTGTTCTTCATCATAAAGACCTCCTGAAAAAATTTAACGCCTGAAGGCATGACAATGCCTCTCAGACGTGGATTTTTTCAGGTGTATTGAACATGTCAACAGAGCGGGCGTCCGAATTGACAGAAGAACGTGCAAAAGCCCGGCCTGATCGCCGGTGGTTTCAACACACCTTCTTCAAATCCAGACTATACTGTCGGTTTTGGAGTTTCACCAAATCAGCGCTTCTGCGCTCGCGGACTGTACCGCCGATCGGGAATTTCACCCTGCCCTGAAGACATCTCATGATTCAGTTGTCGGCGATAGTATATCAGACGGCGGAGCGGCTGTCAACCGGCCGCCCGCCGCCGTGCAATTTATTTCCAGGAAATATTGGTTGACAATGTAGACCAGGCGTGATATGATAGGTCTACAAAGTAAACCTGCCGTAGGGCGGGACGACCCCGGCCCGCCGTCCTCTGGCCCGCATTCTGTATCGGGCGGCGCGCCCGGACCGCTTAGCTGGAGAACCGTAATCACATGTAGAGGCGCACAATGTGCGCCCGCCGTTAACCGACCACGTCCGTAAAAGCGGGCGGACAATGTCCGCCCCTACACGGCGCAGGCGGAACAAAGGGAGCGATTTTTATGGACGACATCAATCTGACCAACAGCGAGTGGTATGTTTTGGACTGCCTGTGGGAGAAATCCCCCATGACGGTGATGGAACTGGTCTCCGCGCTGGGGAGCCGGCTGGGCTGGGCCAAGAGCACCACCATCACCACCCTGCGGCGGATGGAGGATAAGGGATTGGTTCTGTGCGCCACGGAGGGCCGGGCCAAGCACTACACCCCGGCGGTCCGGCGGGACCGGGCCGCCCGCCGGGAGACCCGGTCCTTCCTGGATAAGGTGTACCGGGGGAGCGTGGGGCTGATGATGTCCGCCATGGCCCAGGACAAGGCCCTGTCCAAGGCGGAGATTGACGAGCTGTATGAAATACTGCGCAAGGCGGAGGAGGGACAGATATGAAGCTGCTGACTGAATGGGCAGTTACCTCCAGCATTCTGATTTTGATCGTGCTGGCGGCGCGCCTCCTGTTAAAGGACCGGCTGTCCGCACGGCTGCGCTACGCCCTGTGGGGGGTGGTCCTGCTGCGGCTGCTGGTGCCCTTCCAGGTGGAGCTGCCCGCCCAGGTCTCCGACTCTCTGCCGCTGCTGGCCTCCAATGTGGCCCCGAGGGTAGAGCGGTGGGAGGAGCCCTCCATCCCGGTGTTCCCTCAGGAGGATTTCGCGGCCTTCGGCCTGGGCCGGGCGGATATTTACCGGCTGGAGCCAGGGGAGATCATCCCCACCAACACCAGCATAGGCTACTGGCAGAAATCTCAGGACGGGGAGACCATCACCCGGTATTTGGACCTGTGGTCCCCGGCCCAGGTGGTAACTGTCATCTGGGGCGCGGGGGCGGGTTTGACAGCTCTGGTGATACTGACCTCCAATCTGCGCTTTGGCCGGCGTCTGCGGAAACGGCGTAAGCCGCTGGAGGGCGTTGACGCCCCCGTCCCCGTGTACGTGGCCGAGGGCCTGCCCTCCCCCTGCCTGACCGGGGTGCTACGACCCGCCGTCTACATGCCCCCCCAGGCGGCGGAGGACCCGGATGCCCTGCGCCATGTGCTGGCCCACGAGCTCACCCACTACGCCCACCTCGACCACATCTGGGCTCTCCTGCGGTGCCTGGCCCTGGCCCTCCACTGGTACAACCCCCTGGTGTGGCTGGCGGTGGTCCTGTCCAAGGGGGACGGGGAGCTGGCCTGCGACGAGGGGGCGGTGGCCCGGCTGGGAGAGGAGGAGCGCATCCCCTATGGCCGGACTCTGGTGGACATGGTGGCAAAACGGTCCCTGCGGCCCGGGGACCTGCTGTCCTGCTCCACCGCCATGACCGGCGGGGGGAAGTCGGTCAAGCAGCGGGTTGCCGCCCTGGTGAAGAAGCCGGAGACGGTGAAAACCGCGCTGTTTGTCATGATTACCGTTGTCGCCCTGTCTACTGTGTTCGTCTTTGCCGGTCGGGCGCAGCCCGACCTCAGGTCCCCAAATTTCCTGGGCTATGTGGAGATAGCCAACTCCGTCCGCTACAGCCCGCCCCTCTACTCCAGCCAGTTCTACCCCGCCATTACCGACCCGGAGCTGCTCTCCCAGGCCAAGGAGGCCCTGTCGGGGGTCACCTATCTGGGGGAGGACGATCCCCCGCCCGACCTGCACAGCTCCGAGCTGCTCCATGCATCCAGGGTGGCCCTGCCCAATGAGGGGGCGAAAAACCTGTATACCATGCTCTGGCAGAATGACCGGACCTATCTGCTGGTCGGGGACACCTGGGGGGACTTTCTTGATTTGCAGGAGGCCCACGGGGAGACCGCCCAGCTGGTGGGCATGAGCGGAACCTTGGTGTCGAAGCCCGGGGTCAACCTCATCGCCGTCCTCTCCAACCTGGCCGCGGAGCAACAGGGGCTTTTAATGGACACAGCGGCCCTGCTGGACCCGGAGCTGGAGCACTATGCGGAGGTTCTGCTCCGGGAGAGGGGGATTCAGCTCCAGGGGCGGCCCAACGACAGCGAAAGCGCCAAGTTCCACGCCGGATACCTGAATAAGAAGAGCGGGGAGGTGGAGCTGTGGTACAGGGGCGACAGCGCCCACGGCGGCGTGTGGGTGGTTGGCCTGGCCAGCCCGGCGCTGATGTCCGCCCCGGACCAGTATATGGTCCAGGCCGACCTGCCCGTGGAGGTGTTCAACGCCGTCCGGAACGATGGCGGGGAGGCGGCCTATGAGCAGCTGGGGCCCGGCGCCTTTGCCGCCTTCCTGCGGCCCGAGGACGTAATCTCAGTCACCGCCGGGGACTACGACCCCGGGCAGGCGGTGAAGGTGGATATCCAGGCGCTGAAGGAGCAGCTGGTCCAGGGGCTGTACCACAAGCGCTCCGCCGAGTATGACGAGGAGAGGTACGGGCAGTACTGCCTCACCATCCGGGTGGGGAAGGACGTGGACTACTACCTCCAAGACGGCGGAAGAGACGGGCTGATCCTCTCCGCCGGCTCGGAGCCCGATGTGGTCTGCCTGAGCCACAGGATTTTAGCCTCCCCTCAGGACACAATGCGCCAGTATGTCTACAGCCCGGAGCTGTACCGTACCCTCCGGGACCTGTTTGACTGACCCGCTTCCCGATAACCCCTGGCGGCCCTCGTGCCGCCGGGGGTTTTGTCGTTTTTGTCTACGGAAAGGGCGTTAATTTTCCGCTTTTCTGGCTGTTCGCCCTGTTAAAAAGCCGTTAATTTCGTTGTCATTCCGACAAAAAATCAGTATCATGTATCATTGAAAAGAAGGCGAGGTTTTTTCCTATGAGTCTGCGGGTTGGCATCGACATCGGTTCCACCACTGTCAAGGTGGTGGTCCTCAGCGAACAGGATAAGCTGCTGTTCCGCTCCTATGAGCGGCACTTCTCCAAAACCCGGGAGCGGGCGATGGAGACCCTGGCCTCCATCCGGGACCTGCTGGCCGGGCAGGAGATCAAGGTGACCATCACCGGCTCCGCCGGACTGGGCGTCGCCGACGCCGCGGGCATCGACTTTGTCCAGGAGGTCTATGCCACTGCCGCCGCCGTGAATACATACATCCCCGACACCGACGCTGTCATTGAGCTGGGGGGCGAGGACGCCAAGATTATCTTCTTCGGCGGCGCCCTGGAGGAGCGGATGAACGGCTCCTGTGCCGGAGGCACCGGGGCCTTCATTGACCAGATGGCGACGCTGATGAATGTGTCTGTCAGCGAGCTGGACGAGCTCAGCTTGAAGCACGAGAAGATCTACCCCATAGCCTCCCGCTGCGGGGTGTTTGCCAAGAGCGACATCCAGCCCATCCTCAACCAGGGGGGCCGGAAGGAGGACGTGGCCGCCTCCATCTTCCAGGCGGTAGTGGACCAGACCGTCGCCGGTCTGACCCAGGGGCGGGAGCTGAAGGGCAAGATCGTCTTTTTAGGCGGGCCGCTGCATTTCCTCATGGGCCTGCGCCAGCGGTTTGTAGAGACGCTGAAGCTGGACGGGGACCACGCCGTTTTCCCCGAGGACGGGGACTGCTTCGCCGCCATGGGGGCCGCCCTGTGCGCCACCGACTACGCCCCTGTCCCCTTTGATACGGTGCTGAAAAAGCTGGAGGACAGCGCCAACACCGCCACGGTGGTGGACACCATGCCGCCCCTGTTCACCGGCCGGGAGGAGTATGAGGCCTTCCTGGAGCGGCACAACAGCACCGGCGGTCCGGGCCTCCTGCCCATCAACGGGTACAACGGGGACGCCTACCTGGGCATCGACGCCGGGTCCACCACCACGAAAATCGTGCTTATCACCTCGGAGGGGGACCTGCTGTATCAATACTACCACTCCAACCAGGGCAACCCGGTGGCCATCGTGCTGGAGCAGCTGAAGGATATTTACGGGCTGTGCAGTCTGCCCCATGACAACCACATCGTCATCAAGGGGGCCGCCGTCACCGGCTACGGCGAGGACCTGATTAAAAACGCCTTCTCCTGCGACCTGGGGCTGGTGGAGACCATGGCCCACTACAAGGCCGCCGCCTTTTTCGACCCCGAGGTGGACTTCATCATTGACATCGGCGGTCAGGACATGAAGTGCTTCAAGATCCGCAACGGCGCGGTGGACTCCATCATGCTCAACGAGGCCTGCTCCTCCGGGTGCGGCTCCTTTATCGAGACCTTTGCCAAGGCCCTGGGCTATGAGATTGAGGATTTCGCCAAGCTGGGCCTGTTCACCCAGAAGCCGGTGAACCTGGGCTCACGGTGCACCGTGTTCATGAACTCCAGCGTGAAGCAGGCCCAGAAGGACGGGGCCAGCGTGGAGGACATCTCCGCCGGGCTGTCCATCTCCATTGTGAAGAACGCCATCTATAAGGTGATTCGGGCGGCCTCCGCCGACGATTTAGGCCGGCACATTGTGGTCCAGGGGGGCACCTTCTACAACGACGCGGTCCTCCGGGCCTTTGAGCAGGAGATCGGCCGGGAGGTCACCCGGCCCGACATCGCGGGCAGCATGGGGGCTTTCGGGGCCGCTTTGGCCGCAAGAGACCTCCACCTGGAAAAATCCGCCCTGTTGTCCCGGGAGGCGCTGGAGCATTTCACCCACACCGCCAAGCCAGCCACCTGCGGGCTGTGCACCAACCACTGCTCCCTGACGGTGAACTCCTTCGACGGCGGGCGGCGGTTTGTCTCGGGCAACCGGTGCTCCCGCCCCCTGGGGGAGGAGCCCAGCCGCCTGCCCGACCTGATGCGGTACAAATACGCAAAGCTCCGCTCCCTCCACGGAAAGGGGAGCGGGGACGGCTCCCGGGGGAAAATCGGCATCCCCTTCGGGCTGAATATGTATGAGAACCTGCCCTTCTGGTTCGAGCTGTTCACCCAGCTGAATTTTGAGGTGGTCCTCTCCCATGAGTCCTCCCGGAAGCTGTATTTAAAGGGCCAGCGCACCATCCCGTCGGACACGGTGTGCTACCCCGCCAAGCTCCTCCACGGCCACGTGGAGGCCCTGGTGGAGGTGGGGGTAGACGCCATTTTCTACCCCTGTATGCCCTATAACTTCGACGAGGGGGCGGGGGACAACAACTACAACTGCCCTGTGGTGGCCTACTACCCGGAGCTGCTGGCGGCCAACGTCCCCGATTTGAAGCAGGTCCGCTACCTCTACCCCTACTTCGGCCTCCACCGGCCCCGCGACATGGAGCGCAAGGCGGGGGAGTGGTTCTTCAACGAGTTCCACATCCCGCGCCAGGAGACAGCGGCGGCGGTGAAGGCGGCCTATATCGCCTACAACGCCTATAAAAATGACCTGCGCAACACCGGCCGCATCTATATCGACCGGGCCCGGGCCGAGGGCAGGCCCATTCTGGTGGTCTGCGGCCGGCCCTACCACATGGACCCGGAGATCAACCACGGCATCAACGATCTGATTACCTCCTACGGCTTCGTCCTGGTCACCGAGGACGCCGTCGCCTACCTGGAGGACAAGGCTCCCCGGCACGTCCTCAACCAGTGGACCTACCACGCCCGGATGTATAACGCCGCCCGGTATGTCTGCGCTCAGCCCGACATGGAGGTCATCCAGCTGGTGAGCTTCGGCTGCGGCATCGACGCCATTACCGGCGACGAGATGCGCTCCATCCTGGAGACGGGCGGCAAGCTGTATACCCAGCTGAAAATTGACGACATCAGCAACCTGGGGGCGGTTAAAATCAGGATTCGGTCCCTGATGGCCGCCATCGAGGCAAGAAAAGAGAAGTAGAAGCCGGGTCCGGCCGCTGGCGGGCGGACGTGCCCGGGAGGAGAGAGGGTACTTATTGATGAGCGAGTGGCTGATTCAGGCCGTTGGCTTTGTGGGCATGACGCTGTGCGTCGGCAGCTTCCAGTGCAGGAACACCAGGCGACTGCTCTTTTTCCAGATGACTGGAAACTTTATCTATGTGATCCAGTTTATCCTGCTGGGGGCATTCAGCGGCTGCGCTGTGCTGCTTTTCCAGGTGCTGAGCAACCTGCCCCTGTGTCTGGAGAAGCCGGACAGACGGGCCTGGAACGGGCTGAAATGGTGCTTTGTGGCGGCGATCGTTGCCGCGAGCGCCCTCACCTGGAAGGATATGTTCAGTATTTTTCCCGCCGCCGGGGCGGTGGCCTCGGTGCTGTCCAGCTGGAGCCGAAACGGCAAAAAAATCCGCCTGGCCAAGCTGTTCATCGTGGGGCCGGGCTGGCTGATCTACGACGTCTACGCCCACACCCTGGCCGGCATTCTGTCCGAGCTGTTCGCCCTGTGCTCCACCCTGATCTCCATCTACCGCTACGGATGGAAGAGCCTGGATCAATCGTAGGGGCGCACATTGTGCGCCCGGCGTTCCTGTAGGGCGCGACGACCCGGCGCGCCGCCCGAATAAAATTGCAGCCACGGAAAAAACGGCGGGCCGAGTCGTCCCGCCCTACCAACCATCTATCTACCGTCACACCGGAAAGGAGTTTCCACCATGGCAAAATTGGTCTATGACGATACCGGACGCCTCCTCTTTACCAAGGAGATGAAGGAGGAGTACACCCTCCTCATGCCCCAGATGCTCCCTGTTCACTTCGGCATGATGAAAAAGCTGCTGGAGTGCGAGGGGTATAAGGTGGACATGCTCACCACCAACCACCGGGGAATTGTGGATGAGGGCCTCAAATATGTCCACAATGATACCTGCTACCCCGCACTGCTGGTCATCGGTCAGCTCATCGACGCAGTGAAGCACGGGGGCTACGACCCCCACAAGGTGGGCCTGCTCATCACTCAGACCGGAGGCGGCTGCCGGGCCAGCAACTATATCCACCTGCTGCGCAAGGCCCTGGAGAAGGCGGACATGGCCTACATCCCCGTGGTGTCGGTGAACCTGTCCGGGCTGGAGAAGAATCCGGGCTTCGGACTGAGCCTGCCCTTTATCCGCAAGGCGGTGTACGCCATGATGTATGGGGATATCATCGTCAACGTGGCCAACCAGGTCCGGCCCTACGAGGTGGAGGCCGGGGCCGCCGACGCCATGATCGACCGCTGGTCCCAGCGGCTGGTGGACGGCTTCCAGGCGGGGAAGGGCATGAGCCGCAGGCAGATGCGGGCCAACTTCGACGAGATTTGCTTCGACTTCGCCGCCATCCCCGTGGAGGGCGAGCCCAAAATCCGGGTAGGCGTGGTGGGGGAGATCTACGTGAAGTTCGCTCCCCTGGGGAACAACAACCTGGAGAAATTCCTCCTGTCCGAGGGGGTGGAGCCCGTGGTCCCCGGCCTCACCGACTTCATCATCTTCAAGATATACAACCGGGTGGCCGACGTGGAGCTCTACGGGGGCAAGTGGATCAAGAAGGCCGGCTGCTCCCTGTTCATGAAGTACATCGAGGCCTGCCAGCGGGATATGATCGCCGCCCTGGAGCACTCGGGCCGGTTCCGCGCCCCGGGCACCTTCCGGGAGCTGCACAGTCTGGTCCACGGCTATCTGGGGGACGGCAACAAGATGGGGGAGGGCTGGCTGCTCACCGCCGAGATGCTGGAGCTGATCCACTCGGGCACCAACAGCATTGTCTGCACCCAGCCCTTCGGCTGCCTGCCCAACCACATTGTGGGCAAGGGGATGATCCGCAAGCTGAAGGACGACTACCCCTACAGCAATATCGTGGCTATCGACTACGACCCGGGGGCCACCCGCATCAACCAGGAGAACCGGATCAAGCTCATGCTGGCTAACGCCAAGGGCCTGGCCCGCCAGGAGCCCGCCCGGCCCCGGGAGGAGTCCCAGCGGACACGGGAGCTGGAGCCCCAGCTGGCCCACGCGAATATTTGAGGACATAAAAACGCCTGTCTCATTGAGACAGGCGTTTTGCTTATTTTGCTTCCGGCTCCTCCAGGACGCGGACCTGAATCTCCAGCACCCGGCGGTGCTCCACCCGGGTGACGGTGACGTCCAGACCCTCGGCCTGGAAGGCGTCCCCCGCCTCGGGCACCCGGCCCACCTGCTCCAGCACCCAGCCGGAGACGGTGGCGGCGTCGCAGGTCCCCTTCACCTGGAACAGGTCGTACATGTCGTCCAGGTCGGCGGAGCAGGCGATGACATAGCTGCCGTCGGGCTGCTTCCGGAAGGTCTCGATGACCTCGTCGTGCTCATCCCAGATCTCCCCCACCAGCTCCTCCAGGATGTCCTCCAGGGTGCAGATGCCCTGGGTGCCGCCGTACTCGTCCACCACCACCGCCATGTGGGCCTTGTTGCGCTGGAAAATGCGCAACAGCTCGGACACCTTGGTGTTGCCCGTGGTGTAAAACACCGGGGACTTGATGTTGGACACCATGGTCTCCCCCCGGTATCGGGCGGCGTAGAAGTCCTTCTCGTGGATGACCCCCACCACATTGTCGATGGTCTCGTGGTAGATGGGCAGGCGGGAGTAGCCCGTCTCGGCGAAGAGGGCGGCCAGCTCCTCCATGGTGCTCTCCTCGTCTGCGGCGGTCAGGTCCACCCGGGGGGTGAGAATCTCCGATACCTCCAGGTCGTTGAACTCAATGGCGTTGCGGATCAGGTCGCTCTCGTGCTCGTCCAGGCCGCCCTCGGTCTCGGCCTGCTCCACCATGCCCACCAGCTCCTCCTCGGTGATGCCGTCCTCCCCTTTGGAGCGAAAGACCTTGCTCATCAGCCTTTTCCACTGGGTGAACAGGAAGTTCAGTGGGGTGAGCACCACCATGAACAGCCGGAGCAGAGGCTGGGCGAACATGGCGAAATCCTCCGGCCGCTCCTTGGACAGGCTCTTGGGGGTGATCTCGCCAAAGACCAGGATGATGATGGTCAGGGCTACCGTGGCCACCATGGGGCCGTACTGATGGAACCACCGGGTGCACAGCACGGTGGACACAGTGGTGGCGGTGATGTTGACGATGTTGTTGCCGATGAGGATGGTGGACAGCAGCTTGTCGTACTCCTCGGCCAGGGCCAGGGTCTTCTCCGCCCGGCGGCTGCCGTTGTCCGCCCGGTTTTTCAGGCGGATGCGGTTGAGAGAGGTGTAGGCCGTCTCGGTGGCGGAGAAATAGGCCGACATGATTACTAAAATCAGCAGGGTGACAAGCATGGCAATACTGGCACTGTCTATGTCCATAGGGAAACGATCGACTCCTTCTATAAAATGTAGGTTTCGCAGGGTGCGCCGGGACCGCCGCGCCATGCAGAATTTGCGGATGCGGTTAATATTCCCAAAGACGGGTATATTTAAGTCAGGAGTATACCATACCCGCGCCTGGATTGCAAATCAATTTGGTCCCCTCCGGAAAAGCTTCACGATTTTTTAACAGAAATCCCAAAAAAGGTCTTGACGGAGCCGGACAGGCGTGGTATAGTAGCACTTACCTGTGAAAAGGGGCTTTTTTCTGCATGCCCGGATACGGTGTCCGGGAGGCGGACCCCTCCACCTGACTGACAGGACACAGGGAGGCAAATGCCGCTTTCCACCGTACCCTCTGGGTGTGCTATCATGCCCTTTGGCGCTGGATTCGGCAATAGATGGGCCGTATCCGGCGTTTTTTATTGGCCCGTCAAATAAAAAAGGAGGTGCCGAACAAATGGCAGCAAAAGCCGGCGCGCGCATTAAGATCACCCTGCGGTGCTCTGAGTGCAAGCAGAGAAACTACAATACCTTCAAGAACAAGAAGAATACCCCCGACCGTCTGGAGTTGAACAAATACTGCCCCTTCTGCAGGAAGCACACCGTTCACAACGAGACGAAGTGATTGGCTCAACGCCTGAAATGAAAGAAGGGTATCCGAATGGCTGAGAACGAAAAGAAAGTAGAGCAGGCCGCACAGGCCAAAAAGGACAAGAAGTCCGAAAAGAAGCCCGGCTTCTTCGCCAAAATCGGCAAGTGGTTCCGGGACATGAAGAGCGAGCTGAAGAAGGTCCAGTGGCCCACCAAGAAGCAGACCATCAACAACACCGTTATCGTGATTGTCTGCGTGGTCGTGGTTGGCCTGGCCATCGCCCTGTTTGACTTTGTTGCCGGCGAGGTGATCGGATTGCTCCTCGGCGCGTTCAAAGGGTGACGCGGATGGCTGACAACGCGAGCTGGTATGTGGTCCACACCTACTCCGGCTATGAAAACACGGTGAAGGCCACCATCGAGAAGTATGTCGAAAACCGCAATATGCACGAGCTGATTCACGAGATCAGCATCCCGCTGGAGACTGTCACCGAGATTACCGACAACGGCCCGAAGGAAGTGGAGCGGAAGGTATTCCCCGGCTACGTCCTGGTCAAAATGGTGATGAACGACGAGACCTGGCACGTGGTGCGCAACATCCGGGGCGTTACCGGCTTCCTGGGCGAGGGCAACAAGGCCATCCCCCTGACCGAGGCCGACGTGGCCGCCCTAGGGGTGGAGAAGCGGGAGGTCGTGGTCAGCTATGAGCTAGGCGACACCGTGCGCATCACTGACGGCGCCCTGGAGTCCTTCCTGGGCACTGTGGACGAGATCGACCTGAGCAACAACAAGGTCCGGGTGGTGGTGTCCATGTTTGGACGCGAGACCCCCGTGGAGCTGGAGCTGGACCAGGTGGAGCCGGCAAACGATTGACAATGGTTGCCCGGTGTAGGGCGCGACGACCCGGCGCGCCATATATTCCGGGCTGTGACAGAGCGGCGCGCCGGGGTCGTCGCGCCCTACAAGACGGACCCCAACAGTGGGAGGGACATCAAACGTCCCGCCAAACTACCACATTTTCAAATGGAGGTGCTCTTTCGTGGCACAGAAAGTAACTGGATACGTAAAATTGCAGATTCCCGCCGGCAAGGCGACTCCCGCCCCCCCGGTGGGCCCCGCCCTGGGCCAGCACGGCGTGAACATCGCCGCCTTTACCAAGGAGTTTAACGAGCGGACCAAAAACGACGTGGGCCTGATTATCCCCGTGATTATCACCGTCTACGCCGACCGCTCCTTCACCTTTATCACCAAGACGCCCCCCGCCCCCGTGCTGATTAAGAAGGCCTGCGGTCTTGACAAGGCCTCCGGTGTACCCAACAAGAACAAGGTTGCCACCATCAGCAAGGAGGACGTGCGCAAGATCGCCGAGACCAAGATGCCCGACCTGAACGCCGGTTCCATCGAGGCCGCCATGAGCATGATCGCCGGCACTGCCCGCTCCATGGGTATCCTGGTGGGCGAGTAAGGAGGGGACAAGAATGTTTAGAGGAAAGAAATATCAGGACAGCGCCAAGAAGATTGACAAGAACACCCTGTATGACACCGCCGACGCCATGAAGCTGGTGGTGGACACCGCCAGCGCCAAGTTCGACGAGACCGTGGAGCTCCACGTCAAGCTGGGCGTAGACTCCCGCCACGCCGACCAGCAGGTTCGCGGCGCCATCGTCCTGCCCCACGGCACCGGCAAGACCCAGCGGGTGCTGGTGTTCGCCAAGGCCGCCAAGGCTGACGAGGCCAAGGCCGCCGGCGCCGACTTCGTGGGCGAGATGGACCTGGTGGAGAAGATCCAGAAGGAAAACTGGTTTGACTTCGACGTTGTGGTCGCCACCCCTGATATGATGGGCGTGGTGGGCCGCCTGGGTAAGGTGCTGGGCCCCAAGGGCCTGATGCCCTCCCCCAAGGCCGGTACCGTCACCATGGACGTGACCAAGGCCGTCAACGAGATCAAGGCCGGTAAAGTTGAGTACCGCCTGGACAAGACCAATATCATCCACTGCCCCATCGGCAAGGTCTCCTTCGGTCCCGAGAAGCTGAGCGAGAACTTCGCCGCTCTCATGGGCGCCATCATCAAGGCCAAGCCCGCCGCCGCCAAGGGCCAGTATATCAAGAGCTGCACCGTGGCCTCCACCATGGGCCCCGGCGTTAAGGTCAACGGCGCCAAGCTGGTGTAAGTCGAGATTCTGACATAAAAATCCCCCGACCATCGAGGTCGGGGGATTTTATCAGTTTGAGCGGTTGTGATGGGGGTGGTCCATGACCACCTTGCAGGCCCGGGTGAGCTGGGCGAAAACGGTGGTGCTGAACCGGCCCTCGTAGACGGTGAGCATGGGGATGCGGTCCAGCTTGGAGAGCACCACGTATTTTGGCACCAGGCTGTTCAGGGTAAGGGCCTTTACGTCGGCCTCACAGTGCTTGCAGGTGCACAGACCGAATTTCTTGATATACTCAGGTGCTTTCTCCTCCACCAGAGTCTGCATAATATTGACATAGGTGATTTCCTCCTCCGGTGCGGAGCTGGGCGTTTGTGCCGCGGGCGCGGGCGGGGGGGCCGGAGCGGCTGTGGGGGCTGGAGCGGGCTCGGGCTCGCCGCCGCCCATGCCGGAGAGCATCTTCTCAATGTCCTCCTGGCTCATCTTTCCGCCGGA
>NZ_QWKG01000058.1 GCF_009911595.1 Colidextribacter sp. OB.20 | reverse complement strand
AGGCGCCCTCCGCCGCCGCTGCGGCCACCGCCGGCCCCTGTCCCGTGGCCAGTCCGCACAGCACCGCCGCGGCCACCATCCCTGTCCAGATGACTGTCATAGTCAAAACCGCTCCCCTCCCTTGTCCCAATATATATGGTAAAAGCTGGAACGATATGCAGAGGGAAAATATCGGCCCCGCAGAATATGCAAGCTTTCTCCTCTTTTTCCACAAAAATTTTACACTTTTTGACTTAAATTGCCTAATTGAAACAGTTGACAGAGTATTTTTTTCTCGATACAATAGGGAATGCAAAAAATAATGACGACGACAATGGAACAACGAATCTAAAATAGATGAAAAAGGAGGAAATTACATGAAATCCACTGGCATTGTCCGCAAGGTAGATGAATTGGGCCGCATCGTACTGCCGATCGAGCTGCGCCGAACCCTGGATATCGAGGAGAAGGATTCCTTGGAAATTTACATGGATGGCCCATCCATTGTGCTGAAGAAATTTCAGCCCGCCTGCATCTTCTGTGACAACGAGAAGGACATCGTTGAGTTCCGGGGCAAGAACGTCTGCCCCCGGTGTTTCCGGGAGATGGATTCCGCGTTCCGCAGGTAACAAGGAACAAAAAACAGCCTCTCTCCAAAAAGAAGAGAGGCTGTTTTTTGTTGGATTCAGCCCGTGATAGTCAGGGCGCGGATGGAGAAGCCGAACATGCTGTCCTGAGGCTGGAGGGTGGCCTGGAACCGGGTCAGAACCTGGCCGTCTACCTCATAGATCAGGGCGCCGGTGAGGACCAGACCGCTCTGGCCGGAGACGGCGCTGTCCAGCTGGAGCCGGGCCTGATCGTCCTCCCCCCGGAAGAGCACGTAGCAGCGGGAGACGTTGTCGTAGTTGATGCGGTCCCGCAGTTCGGCAGGCAGGGGGGGCAGGCTGTCTACATCCAGCTCCAGGGCGGCGGCGTAGTCCCGCACCGTCTCCTCGGGGAGGAAGAGCTCACCATTGTCTGAGCTGGTGCGGCTGTCCAGCTGGCCATAGAGGGAGAGCATGTTGTACAGCCCCTCCCAGGCCAGCGTGCCGTCGCTCAGGTCCAAAACCCGGGCGTCGTGGTTCAGCAGGGCCAGCACCAGGCCGTGAACGGCGGGGAGCATGGTCTCGGCGGCGCCGGTCTCAGCGGGGACGTCTCCGGGAAGAAACTCCTGGACCTGGACGGGAGCCGGGGCCTCCTCGTGGCCGGCCAGGGCCGTATTGCCAAGCGGGACGATGAGCATCGAGGCAATCACAGCGGTCAAAAGAAATTTTTTCATGAGGAGACCTCCTTTCCCTGTTGTGCTTTTAGTATAGCACGCCCGTTCTGTTACCTTCTTATCGAACCTGTTACGGGCCAGTGAAAAATTGGTTACAAATTGGTAGCGTTTTTCCCGAGCCCGTCCACATTTGTAACCTATTCGGCCCAGGGGGGAAGTATGACCGCTTTTTTCTCCGGTTGACCCGGGGGCGGGTTTGGGGTACAATGGAGAAAAACTCCCGTCCCGCCCGCAGGCGAAAAAGCCTCCTTTTGAAAGGAGGTGGCACGGCCTGAAAGGCCGTGACGGAGGATTGCATTTTGGCGAAGCCAAAATGTACGAAGGAAACAAGTCTTACTGAAAGCTGATTTGCTTCGCACGTTTTGCTGCGCAAAACACAATCCTCAGTCAGCCTTCGGCTGACAGCCCCTTTCAAAAGGGGCCTTGGACCTGCGGGGGACGAAAGACTGAAACCGAAGGATGTTATACATATGTTGAACCACCAACAGGAGCTACGATTCTGCAAGGCCCGCCGGGAGGCCATTGCCCGGGATTTCGCCCGCCTGAACCCGGAGCAGCAAAAGGCCGCCCTGGCGACGGAGGGCCCTCTCCTCCTGCTGGCGGGGGCGGGAAGCGGCAAGACCACAGTGCTCATCCACCGTATTGCCAACCTGATGAAGTACGGTCGGGGCTCCGACTGCGAGGAGGTCCCCGAGTCTGTCACCGGGGACGACCTGGCCTTTCTGGAGGAGTACGCCAAGACAGGCCGGGGGGACAAGGCCCGGCAGGAGAGACTGTGCCGCCTGGACCCCGCCGCCCCCTGGACCATCCTGGCCATCACCTTTACCAACAAGGCCGCCGGGGAGCTGAAGGACCGGCTGGCCAAGATGCTGGGCCCCTCCGCCAACGATATCTGGGCCTCCACCTTTCACTCCGCCTGCGTGCGCATCCTCCGCCGGGACATCGACAAGCTGGGCTTCTCCTCCTCCTTCACCATCTATGACACCGGCGACTCCCTCCGGGTGGTGAAGGACATCCTCAAGGAGCTGAACATGGACGACAAGCAGTTCGCCCCGCGGTCGATGCTGGGATATATCTCCCGGGCCAAGGACGCCATGAAGCTGGCTCCGGAGTTTTTGGCCGAGTGCAAGGCCTCGGAGGATTTCCGGCTGACCAAAATCGCCAACGTGTACATGGAGTACCAGCGCCGGCTGTGGGAGGCCAACGCCCTGGACTTTGACGACATCATCCTCCACACCGTCCGGCTTTTGCAGGGCTTTGAGGAGGTGCGGGCCTACTACCAGAAAAAATTCCGCTATGTCCTCATCGACGAGTATCAGGACACCAACAACCTGCAATACCTGCTGGCCTCCACCCTGGCGGGGGGGTATGAGAACTTCTGCGTCGTCGGCGACGATGACCAGTCCATCTACCGCTTCCGGGGGGCCACCATCGAGAATATTCTGTCCTTTGAGAAGCAGTACAAGGGGGCCCGGGTCATCCGCCTGGAGGAGAACTACCGCTCCAGCGGACATATCCTGGACGCCGCCAACGCCGTCATCCGCAACAACCAGGGCAGGAAGGGCAAGGAGCTGTGGACCCGGGCGGGGGCGGGGGAGCTGCTCCGCCTGTATACCGCCATGAATGAGAACGACGAGGGGCAGTACGTGGCCGCCAAAATCCTGGAGAACTATGGCCAGGGGAGGCGATGGAAGGACCACGCCGTGCTCTACCGGATGAACGCCCAGTCCAACCAGATTGAGCAGGCCTTCAAGCGCAATGGCGTCCCCTACCGGATCATCGGGGGCACCCGGTTCTTCGACCGGGCGGAGGTGAAGGACGTGCTGGCCTATCTGGCCGTGCTGGACAACCCGGAGGACGACCTGCGTCTCACCCGGATTATCAACAATCCCCCCCGGGGCATCGGAGCCAAAACGGTGGAGACCGCCCAGGAGCTGGCCCGGCGGGAGGAGTCCTCCTTCTACGCCGTCATTGACAACGCCGCCCTCTACCCCGAGCTGCAAAAAGCCTCCAAAAAGCTGGGGGAGTTCACCGGGCTGATTCAGGAGCTCTACCGGCTCCTGGCGGAGAACACCCTCACCCTGCCGGAGTTCTATGAGGAGCTGCTGGCCCGCACTGGCTACGCTGTTATGCTGGAGACCAAAAACACCGTGGAGGACCGCACCCGCCTGGAGAACGTGCGGGAGCTGCTCACCTCCATCAACAGCTATCTGGAAAACCGGGCCAATCCGGAGGAGAGCCTGATTGAGGCCCTGCACAACTTCCTGGACGAGATCGCCCTGTACACAGACATCGACAGCCACGATCCCTCTCAGGATTGCGTGGTGATGATGACCATGCACGCCGCCAAGGGGCTGGAGTTCCCTGTGGTCTTTGTAGTGGGGGCGGAGGAGGGCATCTTCCCCGGTATCCGGGCCATCGGCGAGGCGGAGGAGATGGAGGAGGAGCGCCGGCTGTGCTACGTGGCTATGACCAGGGCCAAGGAGCAGCTCTGCCTCACCTGCGCCAACCAGCGGATGCTCTTCGGCCGCACCAGCTCCAACCGGCCCTCCCGGTTTGTGGAGGAGATCCCCCCGGAGCACCTGGAGCGGTCGGGCAAGAGCTTCCTGTCCGACCCGGCGGAGAGCTGGGGAGGGATGCCCAGCCGGTCGTCGGGCTACGGCGGATACGGCGGCCAGCGGCCCGCCTATGGGGCGGGGCGTGTAGGGCGCGACGACCTCGGCGCGCCGCGTTCAAACGGACGTATCCCCGATGGTACGGCCCGCCCCCAGGGACATACCTCCGCGGTTGGGGCGCCGGGTCGTCGCCCCCTACAAGGCACATCCGCCTCCCTCCAGCTCTCCAAGGGCGACACAGTGAACCACAAGGCCTTTGGAAGGGGCATGGTGCTGTCTGTCCAGGCTATGGGAGGGGACGCCCTGGTGGAAATCGCCTTCGACAATGTGGGCACCAAGCGGCTGATGCTCAAGGCTGCGGCGGCGCATATGAACAAGCTGTAAATTTTTTGTGCGGGCCGGAACTTTTTCCCGGCCCGTGCGTCTATATATAGAGAATGGTATCGAGGTAAGAGGCGAAGCCGTTTAGAGGCTGTTCCTTAAAAGAATTTTAAGCTTTTGTAACCGCCTTGTAATTGCTTTGTCACGGCCGAAGGGCCTATAATCAAATATGATGGACAACATAGTCAGCCCGACAGGCGGGCTCGTTAAAATAGGAGGAAGCCGCTATGCCAGAAGTAAAGGATACAACACAGGCCGCCGCCCCTGCCCAGGAGGCAGCTCAGACCAGCCAGCCCGCGCCCGCCGCCCCTCCCAGACCGCCGGTAAAGAAGCCGGCGGGGAAGGGAAAGAAAAAGATGATCAAGCGCCTCATCGCCTTGGCGGTGATTGCGGCGATTGTGGGCGGAGCCGGCTTTGGAATGTGGTACTTAGTGTTCCGGGAGGACAGCGCGACGAGCAAGCCGCTGACCGATGTGGCCCGGATCAACACCATCCAGAGCGTGGTCCAGGGCTACGGCACCGCCGTACCCAAGGAGTCGGCGGCCATCACCCTGAACGCCGCCGGCACGGTGGATGAGGTCTACGTCACCGTGGGTCAGACCGTCTTCGCCGGCCAAGAGCTGTACACCATCGACAGCCAGGCCGCCCGGGACAACCTGCAGAAGGCCCAGGAGGAGATGAACAAGCTGCTGGAGGAGGCCAACAACCTCACGGTCCGGGCCCCCTTTGCCGGCAAGCTGATGGATGTGCAGGAGTTCCAGCCCGACCAGGAGGTGAGCGTGGGTGCCAAGGTGGCCACCCTGGTCAACGACAGAAAGCTGAAGCTGTCCCTCTACTTCAGCTACGCCTATGAGCACGACGTCCGGGCGGGCCAGTCGGTCCAGGTGACAGTCCCCGCCGTGATGCGCTCCTTCACCGGCCATGTGGAGAAGGTCAACAAGGTCAGCTACATCTCCCCCGAGGGGGCGGTCCACTTTGAGGTGGTCATCGTCTTTGACAACCCGGGCACCCTCACCGAGGGGATGGACGCTGCCGCCGTCCTCACCGCCGCCGATGGCTCGGAGATCTATCCCTATCAGAACGGCCAGACCCAGTTTTACGAGACCCGGGAGATCCTGAGCAAGGCCTCCGGCCCGATCATAGGCCAGGGGAACCTGCTCAACTACGCCAATGTCCGGGAGGGAGAGGAGCTGCTGTATCTGGGGTCCTCCACCATTGACGAGAAGATTCAGAACCAGCAGGTGGAGCTGGACAAGGCCACCGAGGCTATGGACAACTTCAACGCCGTGGCCCCCATCGACGGCCAGGTTTTCTCCTGCACCCTGGAGCCCGGCCAAAACGTGAAGGAGGGGGATACGGTCATCACCATCTCCAACACCACCACCATGGTGGTGGATATCCAGGTGGACAGCCGGAACATCGGCTTTATTCAGGCGGGCATGACCATGGAGCTTACCGATGACTACGGCAACCCGGTGATGGGCACCGTCACCAACGTGGCCATGCAGGGCGAGGTGGGCACCGGCACCACCACCTACCCCGTCACCCTGGAGGTGGACAACTCGGGAGGCACCATCTACAACGGCTCCTGGCTGAACTACAAGCTGGTCACCGCCGAGTCGGTGGACTGCATCACCGTGCCCAACCAGTGCATCAAGCGGGTGAACGACGTCAACGGAGAGGCCCGCACCGTGGTCTTTATTCAGGCCGATTCCAAGCCGGACAACGCGGTGGAGATTGATCCGTCCTCTCTGGGAGAGGGAGAGGGGGGAAAACTGCCCACCTCCGCCGACGGATTCTGGCCCGTTCCCGTCACCACCGGCCTGTCCGACGTCTATAACTGCGAGATTACCGAGGGCCTGGAGGTGGACACCATCGTCTTTACCGGCTGGGGCTCCGGTCAGGAGGACGGCATGGGCGGCGGCCTCATGATCGGGTAAGGGGGCCGCGCCATGCTGATCGAAATACAGGATATCTTCAAGATATACAACGAGGGGAAGGAGAGCGAGGTCCGGGCCCTGGACGGGGTCTCCCTCACCATTGACCGGGGGGAGTTCGTGGCCATTGTGGGCCAGTCGGGCTCGGGCAAGTCCACCATGATGAACGTGCTGGGCTGTCTGGACATCCCCACCTACGGCACCTACCTGCTGGACGGCACCGAGGTCACCGATCTGAGCGACCGTCAGCTTGCCCGCATCCGCAACCGGGAGATCGGCTTCATCTTCCAGGGCTACAACCTGATCCAGGAGCTGGACGCCCTGGAGAACGTAACCCTGCCCCTGATCTATCAGGGCATCTCCGTTTTCGAGCGAGAGGACCGGGCCATGGAGGCCCTGGCCCGGGTGGGCATGGCCGACCGGGCCCACCACCGGCCCTCGGAGATGTCGGGCGGCCAGCAGCAGCGGGTTGCTATCGCCCGGGCCATCGCCACCCGCCCCCCCATCATCATGGCCGACGAGCCTACCGGCGCCCTGGACTCCAAGACGGGCCGGCACGTGCTGGAGATCCTCCGGGAGCTGAACGGCGAGGGCTCCACCATCATCCTCATCACCCATGACGACGGCATCGCCGCCCAGGCCAGGCGCCGGGTGCGGCTGACCGACGGAAAGATCGTCTCGGACGAGCGGGGAAAGGAGGCGGCCGCAGTATGAATCTGGTACAGGCCTTTAAGATGGCCTTCAAGTCCATCGCCATGAAAAAGACCCGGTCCTTTCTCACCATGCTGGGCATCATCATCGGTGTGGCCTCGGTGGTCATCATGGTGTCGGTGGTGTCCGGTCAGAACAAGAAGCAGATGGAATGGATGGAGGCCATGGGCAACAACATCGTGGACGTCTACGCCTACTCCAATACCGGCCAGGATATGGACGCCATCATCAACGAGTATGTAGCCGCCCTGGACAAGAAGCTGGTGGTGGGCATCTCACCTGTCATAAACCTGTGGGGCGAGATGATTGTCCGCTACGGCGGCAAGACCTACTCCACCCAAAACTGGGACGACTGGAAGGACCGAATCCAGGTGGTGCTGGGCAACGAGTCCTACGGGCTATGCAACGACTACGAGCTGGCCGAGGGCCGGGAGCTGTCCTTCCTGGACATTGAGAAGGAGAACAGCGTCTGTGTCCTGGGGGGCGGGCTGAAGGAGAAGCTCTTTAACTATACCAGCCCCGTGGGGGAGACCATCACCATCAACGGTCTGCCTTATCTTGTCATCGGCTGGTATCAGGCCAAGAATATTGAGGAGGATTATTCGGGGATAGACAATGTGCTCCTCCTGCCCTACACCGTCAACCGGACCCTGAATAAAAACCAGACCATCTCGGACTGGAGGATCAAGTGTACCTCCAGCTCGGCCACCAGCGAGGTGACCGCCCGGGTCCAGAACTTCCTGAACGGGATGTTCCCCACGGACGAGAATGGCAACCAGTGGGACGGCTACGGTTACGCCAACACCAATAACGACTGGCAGCAGAGTGCCCAGGAGTCGGCCAGGATGCAGACCCTGGTCATGGGCGGCATCGCCGCCATCTCCCTGCTGGTGGGCGGCATCGGCATTATGAACATCATGCTGGTCACCGTCACCGAGCGCACCCGGGAGATCGGCATCCGCAAGGCCATTGGCGCGGAGCGCCGGTCCATCATCGCCCAGTTTTTGATCGAGGCCGCCGTCATCTGCGGCATTGGGGGTATTCTGGGCATCATCTTCGGCTGCATGGGCTCCCTCATCGCCGGGAAGTTCCTCCTGGACGGCATGATCCTCTGGCCCGACCAGGGCATCGTGCTGGGGGCCTTCCTCTTCTCGGTGGTGCTGGGCATCATCTTCGGCATGTATCCGGCGGTGAAGGCCTCCGGCCTGCAGCCGGTGGTGGCCCTGCGGGCGGAGTGACATTTTGTAGGGCGCGACGACCCGGCGCGCCGTTCTGGAAACCAATGAAGCGTTAAAAACGGTGGGCCGGGGTCGCCCCGCCCCTACGATATGGGATTGGAGAGTGAACAACATGAGAAAATTCAAGCGGCTGCTGGCGGCCGTCCTCACCGCTGCCCTGGCGGCCTCCCTGCTGGTCCTGCCGGCGGGGGCGGCGGGCTCCTTCAGCGACGTCCAGGATGAGGCCACCGCCGTCAACGCGGACATCCTGCGTCTGATGGGTGTGGTGAGCGGGGTGGGGAACAACCAGTTCAACCCCGGCGGAAGCCTGACCCGGGCCCAGTTCTGCACCATGGCGGTAAAATTCCTCCAGCGGGACAGCGAGGCCCGGCAGTACTCCACCCGGACCATCTTCTCTGACGTGCCCAGCAGCCACTGGGCCCGGCAGTATATCAATCTGGCCGCCTCCATCCCCGTTTCTGAGGAGTCGGGTGAGGGGGCCAGGACCACCTATCTGGTGTCCGGCGTGGGCGACGGGACCTTCAAGCCCGAGAGCAACATCAGCATGAGCGAGGCTGTCACCATCCTCCTGCGGGCTCTGGGCTACTCCGGCAGGCAGGCCGGGGCGGTGTGGCCCCAGGGCTATCTGGACCTGGCCCAGTCCATCGGCCTGACCGACGGTCTGGCTGTGGGGGCCTTCTCCGAGATCAGCCGGGCCCAGGCGGCCCAGCTTTTTGTCAACGCCCTGCGCTGCAAGACCGCCAAGGGCGAGGCCTACTACAAGTCGCTGGGGGATGTACCCAGCGAGAAGAGCATCATCCTGGCCGTCAATGTTGCCACCGATGACGGCGGCAGCACAGGGGCTGTCCGCACCACCAACAACAGCGCCTCCGAGGCCTATCTCCCCGCCGGCGGCAGCGGCAATGTCCCCGCTCTCCAGGGCAAGCGGGGGAGCCTGGTGCTCAACGACCGGGAGGAGATTGTGGCCTTTGTCCCCGACGACAGCACCGCCATCACCATTACCCTGTCGGGCGACGCCCAAGCTGCCTTCCTGAAGGCCGCCGGGGGCCGGCAGTATACCATATCCGGCACCGCGAAGGTCTACAACTCCGCCTCCGGAGAGGGGAAGAGCTATCTGGAGGCATACTCCACCCTCACCTCGGGCACCCAGGTCACCATGTACTCGGAGAAGGGCAAGATCGTGGCCATCTACTCCACCAGCAGCGGGACCACAGTGGACTCTGACGCCGTGGTGGTCATGGGCACCGCCACCACCGCCACCTTCCACCAGCTCACCGGCGGCGCGGCCAACTTCAACATCATCAAGAACCGCCAGTCCATTGACCTGTCTCAGATCAAGCCCTACGACGTGGTCACCTACGACGCCATCAGCAATACCCTGGTGGTCTCCGACCTGCGGCTGACCGCCGCCTATAAGGACCCCGCCCCCACGCCCAAGACCCCCACCACCATCAGCATCGTGGGGCAGAAGGACGTCCCCGTGCTGTCCAGTGCCTGGAACACCATGGACGACGTGAAGGTGGGAGAAAGCGTCTGCCTGCTCCTCACCGCCGACGGCAAGGTGGCCGGCATCGTCAAGCCCAACGGCAAGCTCCGCTCCACCGCCATCGGAATGGTCAGCGGCAGCGGGGTGGAAATCTTCCTGCCCAACGGCGGCACCATGAAGCTGGAGGGGACCGTCTCCAACGCCTCCAACGTGGAGAACCAGCTGGTGAGCATCTCCGCCTCCCGGGACGGCTTCTACGCCAGCCGCCTGTCCACCTCCGGCGCCCCCGGCGATTTCAATGTGAACGGAATGAAGCTGGGCGGCTACACCGTCACCGCCGGCGTGCGGATCTATGAGCAGGTCCAGGGCGGGGCCATGGTGGAGATCAACCAGGGCGACCTGGCGTCGGCCGTCATCCCAGCCGGACAGATCGCCGGCTGCCATCTGAACAGCTCGGGCATGGTGGACTATATCATCCTCAACGATGTCACGGGCGACGCCTATGAGTACGGCATGATGGTGGGCAAGGCCACTACCGTGCCGGGCGGCGTGGATGAGAATGGCAATGAGCGGCCCGACAGCACCCACACCGACTGGACGCTGGTGCGGGGCAGCGGAGACATTGTCTTTGCCTCCTCCGCCGGCTACAACGGCCGCACCGGCGACATGGTGGGTGTGGTCACGGGAACGCCCCTGAGCGGCGGCGACGGCAAGACCATCAAGGCCATTGTCCGGCTCACGGAGATCAAGGTCAAGGCCAGCGACTTCTTCGAGAGCCAGGGGGTGCCCCACGTCACGGTGGGCGGCCGGACCTACCGGATCGCCGATGATGTGGAGTGCTGCCGCGGCCAGGGCGGCAGCCGCAGCGACCTGGATTGGCTGAGCGGCACCGGCGCGGAGCGCCTGACCGCCATCAAGGCCTACTCCAGCAATCTGACCATCTATGTGGACCCCGTGGGCCAGCAGGTCCGGGTCATCAAAGCGAACTGAACCGATATAAAAAATCAGGCTCCCGATTGGGAGCCTGATTTTTTAGACCGCCGAAATAAGCGCCCCCTCCTCGGGAGGGGGCACGGCAGGGCATGTTCAGATAAAAGGATGGGAAAACCGCAGCTTTACTGCTCCTTCTGGGGGAAGACGATGCCGCCCACACTGACGTTGACGGCGGCGACCTCCAGGCCGCTCATGGACTCGATGGCGTTCTTCACGGCCTCCTGAACGGCCTTGCCCATCTCGGGGATGGTGTGGCCATAGGCCATGAGGACGGACATGCTGACCACGACCTTTTCGTCCTCCAGCTTGATGTGGACCCCTTTGGCGGCGTTTTTCTTGCTGGGGTTGGTCAGACTGCTGACCCCCTCCACCTCCAGAGCGGCGGCGGCGGAGATGGCGGCCAGCACCTCCTCGGAAATATGGATGTTGCCCAGCTCATCAGAGCGGGAGACGTAGTCCTTGCTGTCACTCATGTGATACCACTCCTGTTTCCAGTTTTGCCGATGATCATTGTTATTCTACCACACTTTTGCCCCCTTGACAACCGCGCGGGGGAAAAACTTTCAGGTCCGCCGCCAGGTGGAGGGACAGAACAGAACCAGAATGGGGAGGATCTCCAGCCGGCCGATAATCATGCACAGAGACATGACAGCCTTGGACAGCCCGGAGAAGGCGGCGAAGCTGCCGCTGGGGCCGATGACCTCCAGGCCGGGGCCCACGTTGCTGACGCAGGTGAGGGCGGCGCTGAAGGAGACGGCGAAGGACTCCCCGTCCAGAGAGATGATGAGGGCGGCCACAAAGACAGTGGTCACATAGGCCCCCACAAAGACCAGCAGGGAGTGGAGGGTGGACTCGCTGACCAGCTTGCCGTCCAGCTTGACCACCTCCACCGACCGGGGATGGGTGATACGGTGAATCTCCCGCCGGATGGAGCGCAGAAGCAGAAGCACCCGGGAGCACTTCATGCCGCCGCCGGTGGAGCCGGCGCTGGCCCCGCAGAACATGAGCAGGATGATAATCAGCTGAGAGAACTGGGGCCAGAGGACGAAGTCCGCCGTGCCGAAGCCGGTGGTGGAGATGATGGAGGCTACCTGAAAGACTGTGTACCGCAGGCTTTCCCAGATGCTGGAATATACCCGCAGGTTGGACAGGGTGATAATGGCTGTGGCCCCGAACACCACCCCCAGGAAAAACCGCAGCTCGTCGCTCTGGAGGGCCTCCCTCCACTTTTTGGTGAGCAGCAGGAAGTAGATGGCGAAGTTGACGGAGAACAACAGCATGAACACCGTGATGATGATATCAATGGACACGCTGCCGTAGGCCCCCACGCTGGCGTTCCGGTTGGAGAAGCCGCCGGTGCCCGCGGTGGAGAAGGAGTGGATCAGGGCGTCGTACAGGGGCATCCCGGCCAGCTTGAGGCAGACCACCTCCAGGGCGGTGAGGGCAAAATACATGGTGTAGAGGATTTTAGAGGTCTGGGACTGCTTGGGCACCAGCTTGGAGAACACCGGCCCCGGCGTCTCCGCCTGGGTCAGGTAGTGGGAGCGGATGCCCAGCTTGGGCACGATAGCGGTGGCCAGCACCAGCACCCCCATGCCTCCCATCCAGTGGGTGAAGGCCCGCCAGAACAGAATGCCCTTGGGCAGGGCCTCAATGTTGGTGAGGATGGTGGAGCCGGTGGTGGTAAAGCCGGAGCAGGACTCGAAGATGGCGTCTATGGGGGTGGCGAACCAGCCGGAGAAGATAAAGGGCAGCGCCCCGGCCAGGCCGGTGAAGATCCAGATCAGGCCCACCGCCACAAAGCCCTCCCGGGTGAAGAATTGCTGCTTCGCGGGCAGAACGGACAGGCCAAAGCCGCAGGCGGCCATGATGAGGATGGCGTAGATAAAGGGGAGGGGGCTCTCCCGATAGAGCAGGGCAACAGCCATAGGGACCACCATGGCGGCGGACTCCAGAATCAGAATCCTGCCCACCAGCTTCAGGACAAGCTTGATGTTCATTTGGCGCTCCCTCCCGGGGTGTTGGGCTCGGCGGCGTAGATGTCGTTCAGGTCCAGAACGCCGCCGTCCCGGGCGATGATGATGACTTGGTCCCCCTCCTGGAGGAAGGAGGCGCCCTCGGGAATGATGATGTCCTTGCCCCGGACGATAACGGCCAGCAGGACGCCGGGCCGCAGCTTGAGCTGCTTCAGCGGAACGCCCAGGTTCCGGGTGCTGGGGCCCACGGTGAACTCCATGGCCTCCGCCCCGCCGCCGGCGATGCGGTGGAGGGAGTTCATCACGCTGCCCTGGGAGTTCTGCATCCCCCGCACCACGTGGAGAATGTGGGAGGCGGTGACGAATTTGGGGGAGATGACGCTGTCCAGGCCCAGGGAGCGGACGATGCCGGCGTAGCCCTGGCGGTTGCACTTGGTGATAACCTTGGGCAGGCCCTGCTGCATGGCGTACAGGGCGATGATGAGATTCTCCTCGTCCCGGTCGGTGAGGGAGATGAAGGCGTCGCTGGCGGTGAGGTTCTCCGACTCCAGAAGCTCGGAGTCGGTGCCGTCTCCGCAGATGACCGTGACCCGGGGGAACTGCTCGCTGAGGAGGCGGCAGCGCTCCTCGCTGCGCTCGATGATTTTCAGCCGGATGCCCATCCGGTCCAGGATGCTGGCCAGATAAGTGGAGATCTTGCCGCCCCCCACCAGAAAGACCTGCTTCACCTTGGGGGCGTATCGGCCCAGCTGGCGGAAGAACTGGTCCAGGCTGTTTGGCCGGCCGATCATATACAGCTTATCCCCGGCCTGGGGCACGAAGGAGCCGTTGGGGATGGAGACCTGGCCGTCCCGGTCCACGGCGCAGAACAACAGGGAGAGCTTCTTGATGTGCCCAGGCAGGCTGTACAGAGGGGCCCCCACCAGAAAGTCCCCCTCCTGAAGGCGGAAGCCCATCAGCTCCACCAGCCCCCGGCAGAAGGTCTCGATGTTGGCGGCGGAGGGGAAGCGAAGCAGCCGGGAAATTTCCACAGCGGTGGTGTTCTCCGGGTTGATGACCATGTCGATTTTCAGGTCCCGGCGCAGCTCGGCCACGCTGCTGGTGTATTCCTGGTTGCGGATGCGGGCGATGGTGTATTTGGTGCCCATGCTCTTGGCGGTGAGGGAGCAGACCATGTTTACCTCGTCGGAGTTGGTGGCGGCCACCAGAAGGTCGGCGCCGTCCGCCCCGGCCTCCCGGAGGGTGGCGGCGGAGACGCCGTTGCCCCGCACCGTCATGATGTCCAGCTGGTCGCCGGCCCGGCGCAGCTCCTCCTCCACGGTGTCCACAATGGTGACGTCGTGCTCCTCCTTCACCAGCTGTTCGGCCAGAGTGAAGCCCACCTTGCCGCAGCCTACAACAATAATATTCATAGTATTGATGATCCTTTCCAAAATGAACAGGGTAGGGGCCGCCCCCTGGGCGGCCCGATATGAATGAGAGGCGGCCCCTGCGGGGCGGATAGAAGGATTAAATGGTCCATTCCCCGTGAACAATGCCCACCAGATACCAGCGGGTTTCGCTGGGCTGAAACACCAGCTTCAGGGAGGACCAGTCCATCCCGTCATTCACCGGGTCGGTGCTGGGGAAGCTGAAATCCACAAACCGGCAGCCGGGGTAGGCCTCTGCCAGGTTTTCCAGGGCGTTGCCGCCGGTGATGACCCGGTCGATTCCGATCTGCGGGGCCTGGGTGTAGTCGTAGTTATAGACATAGCGCTCGAAATACTGCAGCATGGTCATCTGGATGGGGTCACCCCGGCCGTCCTCAAAGCCCCAGGTGTAGACCGTCTGATCCTGGGCCAGACCCTTGATCTGGTCGGCGGTGAAGGTGAGGTCGCTGTCCGGCTCCACTGTGGAGTAGGGGGTGAAGGTGACGCCCAGCTCGGGATGAACGTAGGCGGCCAGAGCGGACCAGCTGCCCTGCTGGATTGCCCGATTGACGGCGCAGGCGGAGCCAAGCAGCGGGAAGTTGTCCAGCGGGTCCAGCGGGTCAGACTGGGAGGACGGGGCGGGGCTGGGAGCCGCGGATGTGTTGCTGCTTGGGGGAGGGAAGGTGTTGGCCGGGCCCATAACGGGAGGGGCGTTCTCCCCCCACAGGTCAATGGGAAGAATCACCCCCACCAGCAGTCCAAAGACCAGGCAGATGACGCAGGGGAATATTAAAAATCGTTTCAAATACAGTTCCTCCTTAAGTATCGGGACAGTGAGGAAAGACCTTTTAACTCAATACATTATAGCTCAAATTGCGGGAAGATGCAAGGAGAACAAATCTGCCCGAAATACAAAAGAGGAAATTTGTCTATTTTGCTGACGGGCCGGGCGGGTCCTCGACGGGGCTGGAGGGCAGAAAACAGGGAGGGAAATCCTTGAATTTTGTGTGGGATAATGGTATAATTTCTCCATCCAACAGGGGAAAGCAGGAGGGTTTTTCATGAATGAACAGACACGGGAGCGGCAGTTCCATATCCAGTGCGCCGAAGGGGAGGTGGGGGGCTACTGCATCCTCCCCGGCGATCCCGGCCGGTGTGAGGCCATCGCCCGGCACTTTGACAGCCCGGTCCACATCCAGACCAACCGGGAGTATGTCACCTATACGGGGGAGCTCCTGGGGGAGAGGGTGAGCGTGGTGTCCACCGGCATCGGCGGGCCCTCTGCCGCCATCGCCATGGAGGAGCTGGCCAACCTGGGGGTCCACACCTTCGTCCGGGTGGGCACCTGCGGGGGCATCAACCTGAGCGTCCAGAGCGGCGACGTGGTGGTGGCCACCGGGGCGGTGCGCATGGAGGGGACCAGCCGGGAGTACGCCCCCATCGAGTGGCCCGCCGTCCCCGACTTCACGGTGACCTCCGCCCTGGTGGAAGCCTGTAAAAATCTGGGCTACCCCTGGCACGCCGGGGTGGTCCAGTGCAAGGACTCCTTCTACGGCCAGCACTCCCCGGCCCGGATGCCGGTGAGCTTCGAGCTGGAGCAGAAATGGGAGGCATGGAGGCGGCTGGGGGTGCTGGCCTCCGAGATGGAGTCCGCCGCCCTCTTTGCCGTGGCGGCGGCCCGCCGGGTGCGGTGCGGGTCGGTGTTCCACGTCATCTGGAACCAGGAGCGGGAGAAGGCCGGGCTGGACCAGAAGGAGAGCCACAACACCGAGGCGGCCATCACCGCTGGGGTGGAGGCGCTGAAAATTCTGATTCAACAGGACAGAGAATAACAAAAGCATAGAAAGGGCAAGGCGGCTAGTGTGAAAACTAGCCGCCTCTTGTATTCCATTTTTAATCCGCCGGTGTATAGGTTCCGCTGACAGAGACCACCGTGAAATCGCAGCTTCCTTTCAGCTTGCTCGTATTTCTGTTACATTCAATACTATACGAATGGGAATAATCTCCGCTGGAAGGCATTTTGAATGTAAACTCGACGCCAGTATCCTCTGCATCAGCCAAGTGCCATTTTTCTCCAATCGCTCCGTCGTTGTCAATGTTTGCTCGAAGTGTTATTTCAACATTGCTGAATGTTCCTGCGCTTGTACTATAGGCTTGGAAATCAATCGTCGAAGTGCTTACATAATACAAAATGGTTTGATGATATTCGGAATCCGTAAATTCTCCGCTGAACGAGATGTAGTCACCAATATTTTCTGTGGTCAGTTCGATTTCCTGGGGCTTTTTTGACCCGCCGCAGGCCGCCAAAGAGAGAACCAGGGCCGCTGTAAGTATGAGTGCAAGTGTTTTTTTCATAGTGTCAACCTCCGTCTGATTTTTTTGCTTGGGATGTAAGCTGTATTATAACACTGACAGGAATTATAGTCAACATAAAAAGGAATATTAGGAACTTAAAAGGGACAAAAAATCCCTATAAAATATCTTATAGGGGGTGGACTAATGGTTGATATTAAGAAAATCGGGGAGAATATCAGAAAAGAGCGAAAGCGGCAGCTGTTGACAATCGAGCAGCTGGCGGAAAAAGCCGGAATTACAGACAACTTTTTAGGGAAGATAGAGCGTGGAGAGGGAATGCCCAGTTTACAGACAATAGACAGCATTGCCTGTGCCCTTAATGTTGGCATTGATTATCTAAATGGTAATGTACTGCATAATACAGAACACACATTTATTACAAGCCTGATAGAAATAAATGGGCTCAGCGGAGATAACAAAGAAAAATTTATTGATTTTATCAGCACCAATATAAAATACTTTAAGTAGATATCCTCTACGAGTTTTTGTACCGCTATGGGTTTGGAGTAATTCAAAGGAAAACCGTCAAGATTTTTGTCAAAAAAGATTGACATTTTAGGTATAACCCGCTATAGTGTATCTCGCTATCCGTGAAAGCCGGTCAACGCGCCCGACGTCCCCCCTGGACAGAGGGCCCGCCCGGTGAATAAATCGAGGGAGCTGACAAAGAAAACAACAGAAATGGGGGAGGATACATGTCCAAGGAGTTGATCCGCCTGGCCGGCTGCACCATGGCGTTCGACGAGGATATTGTGCTCGACAAAATCAATTTAAGCATTCAGGATAAGGAATTCCTCACGCTGCTCGGACCCAGCGGGTGCGGCAAGACCACCACGCTCAGAATCATCGGTGGTTTTCAGACGCCCACCTCTGGAGATGTTTTGTTCGACGGGGTGAGGATTAATGCTGTCCCGCCCCACAAAAGGGCCATCAACACGGTGTTCCAGAAGTACGCCCTGTTTCCCCACCTGAACGTGTATGAGAACATCGCCTTCGGTCTGCGCATCCCCAAGGCGGACGCCAGCGGGAACAAGCTGAAGCTGTCGGAGGAGGAGATTGACCGGCGGGTGATGGAGATGCTGGAGGTGGTCAATCTCCGGGGCTTTGAGAAGCGGCGGACCACCCAGCTGTCCGGCGGACAGCAGCAGCGGGTGGCCATTGCCCGGGCGCTGGTAAACCGGCCCAAGGTGCTGCTGCTGGACGAGCCCCTGGGAGCGCTGGACTTAAAGCTGCGCAAGGACATGCAGAATGAGCTCAAGCGTATCCAGAAGGCCATGGAGATCACCTTTGTCTACGTCACCCACGACCAGGAGGAGGCCCTTGCCATGTCCGACACGGTGGTGGTGATGGACTCCGGCCGCATCCAGCAGATCGGCTCCCCTGAGGACATCTACAACGAGCCGCGCAACGCCTTCGTGGCCGACTTTATCGGCGAGTCCAACATCATCGACGGTATCATGCGGGCCGACGGAGTGGTGGAGATCTTCAACCGGCGCTTCCAGTGCCTGGACGGCGGCTTTGAGAGGGACGAGGCGGTGGACGTGGTCATCCGCCCCGAGGACGTGGACATCGTCCCCGAGGACCAGGGCCAGCTGAAGGGCACCGTCACCTCGGTCACCTTCAAGGGGATGCAGTACGACATTATTGTGGACTTCTACGGCTTCAAGTGGCTCATCCAGACCACCGACCTGTCCCCAGTGGGCAGCCGCATCGGCATCAAAATCGACCCGGACGGCATCCACGTGATGAAGAAGAGCGAGTACTCCGGCATGTTCGGCGACTACTCCTCCTACTCCGAGGAGTATGAGGAAATCTCCAGCTATGACCCGGAGGAGGAGGACGGCGGGGATGAAGAATAAGCTGTCCTTGTTTGCCGTTCCTTATGTGATTTGGATGGCTCTGATGGTGGTTGTCCCCATTCTGATTATGGTGGTGTACGCCTTCACCACCACCGAGTTTGAGGGCACTATGGAGAATTTCACTGAGATGGGTCTCTATGCCTCGGTGTTCCTCCGCTCCTTCCGGCTGGCCGCTGTCGCTACCGTGGTCTGCCTGCTCATCGGCTATCCGGTGTCCTATTGGATGGCCCACGAGGGCCCCGGCTTCCAGCGGGTGGCTATGGCCCTGATTATGCTGCCCATGTGGATGAACTTCCTCCTGCGTACTTACTCCTGGATGTCCATCCTGGAGAACAACGGCCTGCTCAACCAGCTGTTCCGGAGCATCGGCCTGGTGGACCTGTACAATCAGATTGCCCTCCACTTTGCCGCCGACCCCGCCCTGTACAAGCCCACTGACTACATCCCCATGATCGGCACCTCGGGGGCGGTGGTGCTGGGCATGGTGTACAACTACCTGCCCTTTATGATCCTGCCCATCTACTCGGTCATCCTCAAGCTGGACCACTCTCTGCTGGAGGCGGCCCGGGACCTGGGGGCCGATTCCGCCGGCGTGTTCCGGAAGGTGATTCTGCCCCTCTCCCTGCCCGGGGTGCTGTCCGGGGTGACCATGGTGTTTGTCCCCTCGGTGTCCACCTTCGCCATCTCCCGCCTGCTGGGAGGGGGCAACCAGATCATGCTGGGCGACCTCATCGAGCAGCAGTTCCTGGGCGGAGCCTACGACCCCCACCTGGGGGCCGCCATCTCCATGGTCATGATGGTCATTGTCGTCGTCTGCATGGTGGTCATGAACCACTTCGGCGAGGGCGAGGAACAGGCGGTGATGCTATGATCTATGTTGTTTGGAACGCCGCGTATGTAGGGCGGGACGACTCGGCCCGCCGCGCCGGGGGCCTCCTGATTTCGGCGCGCCGGGGTCGTCGCGCCCTACAGAGGAGGGTCTGCTTATGAAGAACTCCAACCGCCTTGGCAGCCGCCTCTGTATCGGCCTGATGTTCCTCTTTCTGTACGCCCCCATCATCCTGCTCATTATCTTTTCCTTCAACGCCGGGGACTCCAGCGCCGTGTGGAAGGGCTTCTCTCTGGACTGGTACTCCAAGCTGTTCCGGAACCGGCTGATTATGGAGAGCGTTTACACCACCCTGCTGGTCTCTCTGCTGGCCACCGCCATCGCCACGGTGGCGGGCACCTTCGCGGCCATCGGGCTGTACAGCCTGGGGCGGAAGAAGCGGGAGGCCCTGCTCACGGTAAACAACATCCCCATGATGAACGCCGATATTGTCACCGGCGTCTCCCTGTGCCTGTTCTTTGTGGCCTTTTTCCAGGGCTGGGGGACCTTCGCCCGGTGGTTTAACTCGGTCCAGAGCGCGGTGGAGCTGCCCGACCGGCTGGTGCTGGGCTTTACCACCCTGCTGCTGGCCCATGTGGCCTTCAACATCCCCTATGTCATCCTCAACGTGGCCCCCAAGCTGCGGCAGATGGACCGCAACCTGATGGACGCGGCCCAGGACCTGGGGTGCACCTGGATGCAGGCCTTCTGGAGGGTGATGCTGCCCGAGATCAAGCCGGGAATCGTCTCCGGAGCCCTCATCGCCTTTACCATGTCCATTGACGACTTTATCATCTCCTACTTTACCGCCGGCTCCGCCAGTTCCACTCTGGCCATGACCATCTACGGCATGACCAAGAAGCGGGTCACCCCGGAGATCAACGCGGTATCCACCCTGCTGTTCCTCTCGGTGCTGGTGCTGCTGGTCATCACCAATGTGCGGGAGGCCCGTCAGGAGGCCCGGAGGAACCGGGGGAGAGCCCATCAGCCCTCCGCCCTGGAGCGGCTGCGGCTGAAAATGGCCGGGCCCCGGTACAAGTGGGCCCGGCGGGGGCTGGCCGGGGCGCTGGCCTGCGCCTTCCTGTGTACCGTGACGGTGCTGGCCCATGCGACCAGCTCCCGGCCGGTGGTCAATGTGTGCAGCCTGGGGGAGTACATCGACGAGGAGCTGATTACCCGGTTTGAGAACGCCACCGGCATCCGGGTGAACTACCAGACCGCCGAGAGCAACGAGGCCCTCTACTCCCTGCTGAAGAGCGGCGGGGCGGACTACGACGTGGTGGTCACCTCCGACTATATGGCGGGGCGGTTTATCCAGGAGGGCATGGTGGAGAAGCTGGACTACAGCCAGATTCCCAACTTCTCCCTCATGGACGAGCGCTTCCTGAATCTGGACTTCGACCCCGCCAACGAGTACACCGTCCCCTACACCTGGGGCACCCTGGGCATCATCTATAACCGGAACATGGTGGAGGAGGAGATCACCAGCTGGAGCGCCCTCTATGACGACAAATACGCCGGGAACGTCCTGCTCATCAACAACTCCCGGGACGCCCTGGCCGAGGCCCTGCTCTGCCTGGGATACTCGGTGAACACCACCGATGAGGCCCAGATCAGAGAGGCCTATGAGCTGGTGGCCGGCGCCAGCCGCCGGGGGGTGTTCCAGGGCCGGGTGTCCGACGAGGTGTTCCAGAAGATGGAGGGCGGAAACGCTGCCATCGCGACCTACTACGCCGGAGATTACCTCTCCATGCTGGACAACCAGGCTGACGGAGTGGATCTGGCCTTCGTCATCCCGGAGGAGGGCTCCAACTGGTTTGTGGATGCCATGCTGATGATCCGGGACGCCCCCCACCGGAAGGAGGGGCACATGTGGATCAACTTTATCGCCTCCACCGAGGCCAATCTGGCGAATATGGACTATATCTGGTATGCCTCTCCGAATAAGGCGGCCCTGGAGCAGTATCCGGACTACTATGAGGAGCTGTATGAGGAGGAGCTGGACCCGGAGATTTACGAGATTATGGCCGCTCCGGAGGAAATTCTGGCCCGGTGCGAGCCCTACCACAACCTGCCCGCCGCCACCCTCAAGCTGTACAACGACCTGTGGACCCAGCTGGGGGTGAAGTAAGGAAAACGGTTAGGAATGCGCCCCAAAGCCTCCCTTCGCAAAGGGAGGTGGCATTTGCGAAGCAAATGACGGAGGGTTTTCCTTACCGATACTGCACCGCAATCTTTCAGAGAGAAAACCCCCAGTCACGGCTTCGCCGTGCCAGCCCCCTTTGCGAAGGGGGCCTGCAGGCAGAATAGATTAAAAAAGACCGGCCCCGCCTTTCCATCAAAGGCGGGGCCGGTATGTTCCGGGGAGGAAGGATGCGCGCTTAGAACTCCAGATTCTTGCCGTCCTTGGCGAAGACGTGGCACACGTTGCCGCTGAAGGTGAGGTTCAGCTGGTCGCCGGAGTGGTAGGAGTCGATGCGCTCGCCATTGGCGTCCATGGTGGGCACGATGACGACGACGTCCTTGCCGTTGGCGTTGGCGTGGAAGTGGACCTCCGCGCCCATCAGCTCAGACACCTCGACGGTGGCGGACAGGGTGTTGCCCGGCTGCTTGGCCAGAACCATGTGGCTGGGACGCACGCCCAGGGTGATGTCCTGAGCCGCGACGCTGTGGGCCGCCAGGTTCTTCTGCTTCTCCTCAGACAGCTCAACCTTGCAGCCGCCCACGCTGACGGCGTACTTGCCGCCCTCGTTGACCAGCTTGGCGTCGAAGAAGTTCATCTGGGGCATGCCGATGAAGCCGGCGACGAACAGATTGGCGGGGTGGTCAAAGACCTCCTGGGGGGTGCCGATCTGCTGGATGTAGCCGTCCTTCATGATGACAATGCGGTCGCCCAGAGTCATAGCCTCGGTCTGGTCATGGGTGACGTAGATGAAGGTGGTGCTGATCTTCTGGCGCAGCTTGATGATCTCCGCCCGCATCTGGTTACGCAGCTTGGCGTCCAGGTTGGACAGGGGCTCATCCATCAGCAGCACCTTGGGCTCGCGGACGATGGCGCGGCCGATGGCCACGCGCTGCCGCTGGCCGCCGGACAGCGCCTTGGGCTTCCGGTCCAGGTACTGGGTGATGTCCAGAATCTCAGCGGCCTCCTTCACCCGGCGGTCGATCTCATCCCTGTCCATCTTGCGCAGCTTCAGGGGGAAGGCCATGTTCTCATACACCGTCATATGGGGATACAGAGCGTAGCTCTGGAACACCATGGCGATGTCGCGGTTTTTGGGCTCCACATCGTTGACAAGCTTGCCGTCGATGTACAGCTCGCCGCTGGAGATCTCCTCCAGGCCGGCCACCATCCGCAGAGTAGTGGACTTGCCGCAGCCAGAAGGACCGACGAGGACGATAAATTCCTTGTCGGCGATGTCCAGGTTGAAGGACTGCACCGCGATGACGCCCTGGTCCGTGACCTGCAGGTTGGTCTTCTTCTCGGGCTCGCCCTTCTTTTTCTTGTTGGCCTTCTTCTGGTCGCCGCTGTGGGGATAGATCTTCTGGATGTTCTTCAGGTTCAGAGTTGCCATAGCGTTCGGCTTTGATGGAGCGGCCTCCGCCACATCCACCTCGCCCTGAGGAAGCAAGTCCCCAGGGGCTTTACGGCAGGTCTCCACACTGCCGCACCGCAAGCCGCAGCGGTTTTTTTCCTCCTTTTGTTTGGTGCCGGGGGCTATAGTGATGGAGTAGCCGCCCGACCCGTGGATTATATTTGGAAAGGCGGGCGGACCCGCCCGTTCCAACGGGAGAAAGGCTCCCCCCTTGTGGGGGAGCTGTCAGCCGCAGGCTGACTGAGGGGGCCTTCCCTGCACACCCCCTCCGCCTGGCCTTCGGCCAGCCACCTCCCCCATGAAGGGGGAGGCTTTTTTGCGCATTCCTATACCTTCTGTCCCTTGAAGATGATCGCCTTGATGGACAGGTCCTTCTGGTCCAGCAGGACGATGCTGGCCTCCTTGCCAACGTCCAGGGTGCCCGTCCGGTCCTCGATGCCGATGGATTTGGCGGGGTTATAGGTGCAGGCCCGAACGGCGTCGGCCACAGGGATTCCGAAGGACACCGCCTGGCGCAGGCAGCCCATCAGGCTGGTGACTGACCCGGCCAGGGTCTCCGGGTGGCCCAGGATGGTGGCCCGGTTGCCGTGGACCTCGATCATCTGTCCGCCGAAGGGGTACTCCCCGTCAGGCATGCCGGTGGCCCGGAGGGAGTCGGAGATGATAATCATCCGCTCCTTTCCAAACAGGCCGAAGGTGAGCCGGACCACGGCGGGGTGGATGTGGATGCCGTCGCAGATCAGCTCCGGCATGACCTCAGGGACCTCCCAGGCCGCGCCGATGACGCCCGGGTCCCGGTGGGCCAGGGGGGGCATGGCGTTGTACAGGTGGGTGGCGTGGTCGGCTCCCGCCTGGAAGGCGGCCTTGGCCGTGTCATAGTTGGCCACCGTGTGGCCCACAGAGACATGGATGCCCAGCTCCCCGGCGGCCTTGATGAACTCCACGGAGCCGGGCTGCTCAGGGGCCAGCGTGACCAGGCGCACACAGCCCTCCGCCGCCTCCTGGAGGCGCTTCAGCATGGCGGCGTCCGGGTCGTGGAGGTAGTCCCCGTTCTGGGCGCCCTTTTTAGCCATGCACAGGAAGGGTCCCTCCAGGTGGGCCCCCACCACCTCCGCGCCCCCGGCGTTCTGTTTCCGGTGGGCGGCGGTGTTTTTGCAGATGGCAGTCAGCTGATCCTCCGGGAGGGTCATGCCGGCGGGACAGATGTAGGTGACACCTTGGGACAGCTCAAAGTCCGCGATTTTTTGCAGGCCCTCGGCGGTGGCGTCGGAAAAATCCTCCCCCACGCAGCCGTGGAAGTGGACGTCCACCAGCCCGGGGATGACCCAGCAGCCGCCGGCGTCCAGAACGGCCTCATCGCCGCTGGCCTGGGCGATGAGCGGTCCGTCGGTATTGACGTCTCGGGCGATAAAGCCCTGATTCAGGTCAAAGACCTGACCATTGATAATTCTCATACCTCCACTCCAGCGGCGATGAGCTTGCTGAGAGCGGCCTCGTCAGCGACCAGCACCACGTTCTTGTGCAGCTGGAGGATGGAGCCGGGGCACTCAGGGGTGATGGGCCCGGAGACAGAGCGGCAGATGGCGTCGGCCTTGTCCTCGCCGCTGGCGCACAGCAGAACCTTCTTGGCCCCCATGATGGCGCCCATGCCCATGCTGATGGCCTGCCTGGGCACGTCGTCCCGGCTGGCGAAGAAGCGGGCGTTGGCGTCGATGGTGCTCTCGGTCAGGTCCACCACGTGGGTCTCCTTGACAAAGTGGTCGCCGGGCTCGTTGAAGCCGATGTGGCCGTTGCGGCCGATGCCCAGCAGCTGGAGGTTCACATAGCCCAGGGAGCGGATATAGGCGTCGTACTCCGCGCAGAAGGCCTCGGGGTCCTTGGTCAGGCCGTCGGGCACCCGGGTGTTCTCGGGGAGGATGTCCACATGGTCAAAGAGGTTGCTCTGCATGAAGTAACGGTAGCTCTGGTCGTGGTCGGGGGCCAGGCCCACGTACTCGTCCAGGTTGACGGACAGCACGTCCCGAAAGCTGACCAGGCCCTGCTTATACCAGTCCACCAGATACTTGTAGGCCCCCTCGGGGGTGGAGCCTGTGGCCAGACCCAGGGCGCAGGCGGGGTTGTGGGTGATTTCCCCGGCGATGATCTGGGCTGCCCGGCGGCTCATGGCGTCGTAGTCTTTTTCGCGATAGATTTTCATGGCATATCACTCCTTTAATGTTATTTTATACTAGACCGGCAGTATTTGCAAGTACTGATTTTGGGGAAATTTGCTCCGCCCGGGCCATCGCCTGCCCTGCCGCGGCGGGGCGGGGGAGAGGCCGAAGGCGGCTGCCGGTGGGATTATTGTATCTCTTTTTCGGGCGAATGGGAAGGAGAGATTTGAAAATTATCCCCATTTGTTGAAATCAGTGAAGGAGTCTTAGAGGCTGTACCAATAGCCTCAGTACCCAGCTTTGCGGCCAAAATTGCCGCTAGGGCTTGTTTGAAAAATGTCAATACGCCCAAGGGGCGGGTCTTTTTCCGCCATACTGCCCCAATTTTTCTTGAAATACATCCAGTATTCCTGCGAAAAATTGTGTTTGTCTGGCGGAAAATCCCTCGCCACTGTGCATATTTCCATTTTTCAAAAGGCGCCTAGCCTTGTTGAAAAATCTTGAAATACACAAAGCATTCCCGCGACTTTTCGCCTTGCCGCCGGCAATTTTGCCTCGCGAATCGAAATACTTCGGCTGTTGGTACAGCTTCTCATTTTCTCCATTGCCTTTTGCCGCGGCTTATATTATACTTCTAATTAAAAAAGGAGGCGGAGCTATGACGTTTGAACTGAAAAAGGGCGGCCTGCGGGCTGTGGCCCGGACCAGGGGCGGGGAGCTGATTTCCCTCCAGGACGCGGCCGGGCGGGAGTATATCTGGGAGGGGGACCCGGCATTCTGGGCGGGGCAGAACCCCATTTTGTTCCCCGTTGTGGGCACTCTGAAGGACGGCAGAGTGGACATCGGCGGCAGAAGCTGTGAAATGGGCCGCCATGGCTTTGCCCGGAAAATGGAGTTCCGGTCCGTGGAGAAGGGGGAGGACTTTGTCACCCTGGAGCTGCGGGAGAGCGGAGAGACGCTGGCCTGCTACCCCTATCCCTTCTCACTGCGGGTGACCCACCGGCTGCTGGAGGACGGGTTTTCCACCTCCTTCGCCGTGAGGAACACCGGGACGGACCCCATGCCCTTCTGCGTCGGAGGCCACACCGCCATCCGCGTCCCGGAGGGGGACCGGCTTGAGGACTGCGAGCTCCTTTTCGACGAGGAGGAGAGGGCGGACAGCCTGCTGCTCACCCCCGAGGGACTCATCCGTCACAACGGGCGCAGACCCATGCTGGACGGCACCGGCCGGATGGCCCTGGACTACGGCGTCTTCGCGGAGCTGGACACCATTATTTTCAGCATGCTGCGCTCGGGGCGCGTGTCTCTGCTCCACAGAGGGAGCGGCTGGGCGGTGGAGCTGGACTTCCATGAGTTCCCTATGGTGGCCTTCTGGACCAAGCCGGGGGCGCCCTATCTGTGCATGGAGCCCTGGCAGGGCTGCGCCGCCTATGACGACGAGAGCGGGCGGTTTGAGGACAAGCCCTTCTGCATTGTTCTGAAGCCGGGGGAGGAAAAAAGCCTGGGCTACACCTTCCGTCTGACATAAAATAATCCCCGGAGCACGCCTCTGGGGATTATTTACTCCTTGCCGAGGCATACTAAGGCCATCCGATACAAGGAGGTTGTTTCTATGAGCAAAGTCAGCAGACAGAAGAAGCAGAACAGGAATCAGGGCCGGGATCTGAGGGGCTCCGCCCCTATCGCCGGCCAGAACCGCACCGACACCGCAACCAACGCCCAGGACCCCATGGCCGATCCGCTGGAGATGCGGATGAAGCGGGAAGGGCACGACATGTAACAATGACCGGGGCGGCAGAGGCCGTCCCGGTTCCCTTCATAGAAACTTCACAGAAAGTTCCAAGTCTGGTGAAGATTGGCCCGGGGAGATGTGGTATCCTGTGCACAGGTCAAAAGAGTGACTGAAGCAAACCCCTTACCACTGCCGTCCCAGCGGACGAAGCTCCCCGGCGCGGCAGACCAAAAACTCCTGTCCCTGGACGGTTTCTATACATCCGTACCTCCTCTTTCTGTTTACCAGCAGCGCCCGCCGGAAAACCGGCGGGCGCTGCTGGCTTTTGGACGGCTTCAGCTTCCCTCGCCGGCAATCATGCCGGTGTGCTCCAGCACCAGGCGGTAATAGTCGGTGTCCAGGATGGCGCCTGAGTAGGCCACACGGTTCTGAACCTCGGATACCAGACCCTCCACCTCCTTCGGGTCGGGCTCCTCCCCGTCCCAGCGGGTGAACTGGTCGGTGATGGAGTTGTAGTACCCGGCCTGGCTGATAAAGCTGTAATTAGCGAAGATGACCAGGGGGTCGGCGGCGGACAGAATGTCCGACCCCATGATGAGCCGGGAGTCGTAGGGCAGGCCGAAGAGGTTGGACAGGGTGGGCAGCACGTCCAGACTGGAGCAGAACTTGTCCACGTGGACGGCGGCCCCCTCCATATCCCCGCTCCACAGGATGAGGGTGTTCTGGAAGAGCTCAAACACCGGGTCCACCTGGTGGCCCAGAAGCTCGCTGTACTGTTCGTCGGTGAGGCCGTAGGGGTAGTGGTCGGCAGAGAGGACAATCACCGTGTCACGAAGCTTTCCCGCTTTCTCCAGCTGGCTGAGCAGGCTCTCCACGGCCAGCTCCAGCTCCAGCTGGCAGGCCAGGTAGCAGCGCACCTCCTCGCTGTAGGGCAGTCCGGCCACCGCGTCCCAGTGGCGGGCGGCTATGGCGTTGGTGTCCAGGGTGTAGGTCAGGTGGCCGCTGACGGTGAGACAGTAGACGGCGAAGCGCTCCTCATTGACAAACATGGGGACGATTTTCTCCATCATCTCCAGGTCGGAGGGGGGAAAGCTGTCCCCCGACTCCAGCTCCAGACCCTGGCCCAGAGCGTAGTAGTCATAGCCCATGTTGGGGTGGGACTTGTCCCGGTCGTAGTAGTCATAGAGGTAGTTGTGAAAGGCGAAGGTGGAGCAGCCCTCCTTGCGGAGCTGATTCCCCAGGGCGAAGGGCATGTAGTTCTCTGAGGACAGAGAGTAGCTCCATACCCCGGATTTGGGAATCAGGCCGGTGGTGGTGACATACTCGCCGTCGGAGGTGGACAGCCCCCACAGCGGGGTGTAGAAGTTGTCAAAGACGAAGCCCTGGTGGGACAGCTTCCACAGCGCGGGGGTGCGCTGGGGGTCCATGGCCAGGGTGGAGAAGCCCTCGGCTACAATCCAGATGAGGTTTTTGCCCTGGAAATAGCCCGTCCACAGGTTTTCCGGGGTGGGCTTCCGCTGGGAGAACCACTGGTGGGCCAGCAGCAGCCCCTCGTCCTCCTCGTTGGCGATAAGGGTGTCGAAGTCGATAGGCAGGGTGTGGTAGCCCGGGATGGTCTCCGGAGCGAAGATACTGGAGTCGGGGGGCGGGGGGTCCTCGCCGGGAGGGACGGTGGGCTCCAGATCAGGGGGCGCCTTGTCGGGAGCCGGCTCCTCGCTCATATCCGGGGCGTCGGGCCGGATGCCGAAGAGAACCCGCCGGACCTCCAGCTGGGTCTGGGTGAAAACGCCGAAATTCTGCACCTCCAGCTCGGGGGTGGCGGCCCGGTAATAGATGTAACGCAGGGAGAGTGTCCCGCCGCCGCACAGCAGCACCAGCCCCAGGGCAGCCAGCTGGACGGCGGCGGCCATGGCCGCCCAGCGCGGGCGCAGTCCCGGGGC
>NZ_QWKG01000057.1 GCF_009911595.1 Colidextribacter sp. OB.20 | reverse complement strand
TTCTACAGCTTCAGCTTTGAGACGACAAAAGACACGGCTGGCTGCCGTGCCTTATACCGTAACTATATTGTAGGAGGCGTATACAGCCACCAGCGGGCCTGGCATTTCCCTGATGCAGGAAAACCTGGGGCTTGGGATCATGTCCGAGATCCCCTGTGTCGTCATTGACGTACAGCGCAGCGGCCCCTCCACCGGCGCCGCAACAAAGCCGGCCCAGGGTGATATGATGCAGTGCCGCTGGGGCTGTCATGGGGACCACAGTATCATCGCGCTGTCACCCGCATCCGTCCAGGAGTGCTTTGACTTGACGGTTCAGGCCTTCAACATGGCAGAAAAATACCGTACGCCGGTTTATTTGATGGTGGACGAGACCATCGGCCACCTGCGCGAGACTGTGACCATCCGGGAGCTGGACCCCTCCGAAATTATAGACCGCAGGCAGCCGCAAGGCATTGCTCCCCAGGATTTCCGCCCCTATGATTACGATTCCGATATGCCCTCACCCATGCCTCCCTTCGGTTCGGACCAGTACCTCTCCCGCACCACAGGTTCTACCCACGACGAAAAGGGGGAGTTTTGTCCCACGCCCAAAAATATTGACCGGGTGACCCGCTACCTGACCAACAAGATTGAGTCCCATACAGACGATATCTGTTTGACGAAAAAGTTTCATCTCGACGATGCGGAGGTTGTGTTCCTTACATATGGCTGTTCCACTCGGTCGGCTATGAGCGCCATGGAGCAGCTGCGGAGAGAAGGCGTAAAGGCCGGCCTGCTTCAGTTGCAGACAGTGTGGCCTCTGCCGGAGAAGGAAATCCGTCAAGTCCTCGCCTCGGCAAAGACCGTCGTGGTGCCGGAGCTGAATCTGGGACAGATCGCGGGAGAAATCCGGAAATTCAACGACTACGGCTGCAGCGTGATTCAGGCGAACCGGGTTGACGGCATCCTGATTACACCGAAACAGATCATCGACGCTTGGAAGGAGGGCCGTTGAGATGGCGAATTATAAGGATTATATGCTCTTTGACAAGCTTCCTCACACCTGGTGCGCAGGCTGCGGACACGGTGTGATATTGCAGGCAATCGCGGACGCTCTGGCCATGCAGGAGCTGGACAAGCATGACGTCGCTCTGGTCAGCGGTATCGGCTGCTTTGGCCGGGTGGATGATTACCTGGATATCAACTGTATGCACGTAACCCATGGCCGCGCTTTGCCCGCCGCCACCGGAATGGCTCTGGCCAACCCGGACTTACATATCCTGGTTACCATGGGCGACGGCGACTGCTGCACAATCGGCGGCAACCACCTGATTCATGCGGCTCGGCGCAACATCAATGTGACTGCGATCGTAGCCAACAACTATAACTATGGACAGACTGGCGGCCAGTACTCCGCTACAACGCCGGAGGGGAGTGTCACTTCCACCTCAATTTACGGACATGTGGAGCCCGGCTTTGACATCTGCAAGCTGGCGGAGGCAGCCGGCACCCCCTTTGTGGCCCGTACAACTCCCTACAGCCCTATGCAAATACGGAATCTGATCCAACAGGGGATGTCAGTGAAAGGCTTTGCGCTCATCGAAATCATGGATACCTGCCCCACCCACTATGGCAGGTTGAACAAGTTCGGCGGCGCGGCCCGTATGCTGGAGAAGGTCCACGAGATGACGGTCCCAGTGGAGAAAGCCCGGACAATGAGCGAGGAGGAGCTGCAGGGGAAATTTGCTGCCGGCGTGCTGGTGAATAAGAGTCGTGAGGACTACTACACCAAATATAGGCGTATTGTCGACTCGCTGAAGGCGTAAGGGAGGAGTTTATTATGAAACTGAAAATCGTTCTGAGCGGTGTCGGCGGGCAAGGATTGATCTCCACCGGCGAGATCATTGGCGAAGCTGCGTCCATCTATGAAAATGCCTATGCGACACTGACCTCCTCCTACGGTTCCGAGACCAGAGGAACCTTTACCAAATCAGACGTCATTGTCAGCGATGCTCCGATTAACTACCCCAATATTGAGACGCCTGATGTCATTCTCTGTTTGGCTCAGGTGGCGTACGACCGCTATGTCAACCGGCTGGGGGAGCACACCCTGGTATTTTATGATACGGAGCAGGTGACTCCCTCAGAGGGGGCGAAAGGGACACACATAGGGTACAACTTCCGCGAAATGAGCATTGAGCTGGGCAACCCGGCCGTGGCCAACACCATCGCATTGGGCTTGATTGCAAAAAAGACCAGTATGCTGAGGCGAAACAGTCTTGTGTCCGCAATACAGGAGTATTTTTCTGCTAAACCCAAGGTCATCGGTGTCAATATTCAGGCACTGGATGCCGGTATGGCTTTGGGCTGAATAGCTGATGTGGATTCAGCTATAGAAAATAGTGCGTAGGCAGGTGAAATCAGCTGCCTACACATTTTTTAAGTAGAGCTTATTTTAAAGTAAGCGGATACTATGGTAAACAAAGCATAAAATTTTTTTATGAACCATTAATTATGTGTATTTTACAAAAAATGCGAATTATATTAGAATAATTTTGTAAAACCTAATTATAAAAATTTCTATTTTAGTGATCAAATGTGTTGATAGGTTTTATACATCATATCATGAAAGAAAGAGGTAACAGCAATGAAAGAAAGTATTATTACCGGTGCATATGATTTGCATGTACATTCCGCTCCTGATGTTTTACCGCGTAGATTCGATGACTTTGATATGGCTCAGCGCATCATTGACACTGGTATGGCTGGTTTTGCTATTAAATCTCACTATTTCTGCACTGCGGACCGTGCAAAGATGGTGAATAAGATGTTTCCTGCCTGCCATGCTTTTGGTATGCTGTGGCTGAACAACTCCGTTGGCGGCATCAACCCCTTTGCGGTCGAACTGGCGGGCCGGGCTGGTACAAAAATTGTCGGATTCCCCACAGTAGACACAGAGAACTCCATCAACCGTGTGTTTACACTGCCCCCCGAGAAGCGGGGTTTCTGGGCCAGCATCATTGTCGACATGAAGAATGAGGGCTTTACCCTTCAGCCTGCAAACGTCAGCAAGGACGGCAAACTTCTGCCTGAGACCCATGAGGTCCTGGAGTTGATTGCCAAGTATGACATGATTATGGCAACCGGCCATCTGTCTGTAGAGGACTGCCTGCTGGTCACCAAGGCGGCCAGGGAGCACAAGGTGGACCGTATTATCTGCACGCATGTCTCCTCCGCTGCCTCCGGTTATGCCGTGGAATATCAGAAGGAGATGCTGAAGCTGGGCTGCTACATGGAGCACACCACCAACGGTGTCAGTTCCGGCAAGGTCCCATATAAGAAGATGGTGGGCCAGATTAAGGAGATTGGTATTGAGCATTGCGTAATCAATACCGACCTGGGTCAGCCGAAAAACAAGTATCCTGATGAGGGCCTGCTGGAATTCTGCACCCGTCTGGTGGAGGAGAGCGGATTTTCCGAGACCGACGTGCGTAAAGCCATCGTGGACAACCCCAAGGCTCTGCTGAACGACTGATTCAAAGAAAACAGAAAGGGAGATATGCAAAATGAGCGAAAGACTGATGGTTGTATCCGCCCATGCCGCCGATTGGGTCTGGCGCTGCTCCGGCACCATTGCGAAGTACAAGAAGATGGGGGCTGCGGTCAGTGTTGTGTGCCTGACCCACGGCGAGCGGGGTGAATCCGGCGCACTTTGGAAACAGCCTGACCAGACTGCGAAGACCGTGAAGGCGACCCGCTTGCGTGAGTCCACCGAGGCCGCCAAGTTCCTGGGTGTGGACGAGTTTGAGATGTGGGACTATCCCGACCATCCTCTGGTGTCCTCTGAGGAAATTTTGAACCGCCTGAATGACAAGATGCGGCAGTTCAAGCCTACCCTGATCATTACCCATGACTGGCACGACGACACCAACGCCGACCATGTTGCGGCCAGCGACATCACCTTCACCGCCTTTGGCATGGCCCGGCACAAGGGAGTTCCCTCCCAGTGCCAGGATACTACTGGTATCGTACAGATCTACGGCTTTGAGCCCTCTCAGACCGAGCGCAGCGGCTATATGCCCCAGGTTTACATCGACATTACCGACGTTTGGGACGCCGAACAGTACGGTTATAGCAACAAATATTTTTTTAGTTAGTACGTTTGCAGGTATTCGTACCAACCAAAAATGGAACGGGTGAACTTCTTAAAAGCACCCTAATCAGCCGGGGAACCTATCCAGCGCACTCCGCAAGGGCCAGGATTTCCCCGGCCCTTTTGCGTTTACGGCCCTTTTCCTCCGGCTCCAGATAAAGAGCCTGAAATTCCTCGAAGGATACGTTGAACTCAATATCCAACTCATAGCCCCGCTTGACGTGGACAGCCTTTACAAACTGTGCCACAATCATTTTCTTTGCCTCAAAAGAACAGTTGTCATACAGCTCGGCCCAATTCATCAGCTGAGTGTATTCCTTCTGTACCTGCTCGGCGCTGGACACGGTTTCCCGTACTTCCAATTCCGCCGCCTGCATCTGGCTTTCCAGCTCCTTCAGCTGGGCGGCGGTTTCGTCCATCAGGCTGTTCAGCAGGTCGGCGCTGAAACGGCTGTTGCCCTGGATAACTTTCAGCGTCTCGGCTCGTAAATCCTGATAAGCCCTCTGCTTCTGTTCGTACTCGTCATGCAGGCGCTTCGCTTTCATTTTGGCAAGGTCAACTTCCCGGCTTCTCTGCTTCGCAAGCAGCGTTTGGGGCGGGGCCTTTTGGATTTGCGACAGCTGGATGCGGATGATCTGCTCCACAAGGTTGTCCAGCTTTTCAACACTGAAAGAAGTCTGCCCGTCACATTTCCCAGGGGCGAATGTCCTGTTGTAGCACTTATAGCTGGAACAGGTGCTTGTGCTTACAGTACCGTCCTTCTTCTGATACTTGTGGCCGGAGGTTGCCAGCATGAGACGCGCCCCACAGCAGCCGCAATAGACATTTCCCACCAAAAGGGACCGGCCTCTTGTAGTGAGGGGGACTTCCCGTTTTTGCACCTTCCGCTCACCGGCAATTTCCAACGCCCTGAAAAACAATTCCTCGTCAATGATTTTCAGGTCCGGCAGCACTTCCGATTTACTGTCACCTCTGTGGATGACACCGATGTAGATGGAGTTTTTCACAGCCCTGTTAATCATGCCCACGGTCACTTCGCCGCCGTCCTTCCTTCGTATGCCCTGCTCCCTGAAATAGCGGCAAAGACGGAGCGCCCCGTAACCCTCATAGACATATTTCTGAAAAATCAGCTTGACGATCTCCGCGTCCTCCGGGTCTATCACGAGGTCTCGCACGTCCTGATTTTTCTTGTTCGTGCGGCCTGTCTTTTCGGCCCGGTAGCCAAAAGGCGCGCGTCCGCCGGTAAAGTGGCCCTCTTGGGTCAACTGTTCAATCCGTGTCTTAACACGCATAGAGGTCTTGATACTCTCCCCGGACGCCTGCCAGTAGCGGATGTAATTCAGCAGTTTATCAACGTGATTGTCAAATCTTTGCTGGCCCTCCATGGCACTCCACACTTCGATATTCTGCTTGACAAACCACTCCACCACAAAAGGCGTTTCATCGTCCCTGCGGCCCAGCCGGTCAAACATGAACACCAGCAGGATGTCAAACCCGCCTTGCAGGGCCAGCTTCTGGATTTCCTGAATGGCGTCCCTGTCCTTTGCGGACTTCTTAAAACCGGATACGCCCTTCTCGGAAAACTCCTTAACAATCTCCCAGCCAGTTTGTCTCTGAACAAACTCCCGGCAGGACTGCTTCTGCATGGGAATATCATCCTTCTCTACCTGTCCCACCGAGGACACCCGATACAGACAAACAACCCGTCTTACATGGACTTGCGCTTCTCCGCCAGTGATGCCGCTGATATTCTGTATCATTTGCTCTGCCATAATATACTCCTCACTTTCCGAGTGAACGGTGTATATATGGCGGCCAGAAATATTCTGTTTTCAAGGTGCCGTCTACTACACCATTATTATCTCATATTTCAACAAAAAATGCAAAAAATCAGCTTTTCCCGGCAGTCGCGCCAGCAATCAGCGTGTCCTTGATACGTTTGACCGCAGACGGATTTTTCTGCCCGCTGTATCTGACAGTGACCTTACAGCCGCCAATATAAACCACTTTCGGCTGTTCTGCGGATTGATCTGCTCTCTTGGAAAAATTATCCCTCTCCATTGCACGGCCTCCTTGTAGAAAATGCAGGGCTGCCCCCGGCTGTCGGACGCGGCCCTGGTATGTCAGCCGGACCGGAGATATTGCGTCATGCGGCAATATACCGGCCCGGCTGTTTCGCTTGGAATAGGGAAAATGATGCTCCCGTTCTGTTTCACCCCCTGTTTCATAAATTGCCGTTCTGTCCAAAGTCGTTCCTGCCCCTGGTTCGTCAGCGGCGTATCATCCCCCAGGCACGCAGACGGCATACTCAAAAGGGTACATATCCTCTTTGGTCGGTCATTCCGTTTTCAAGGTGCATGGGCCGGACTGTCGCCAGTCCGCACGGACGCGCCGGGGACGGTGCGCCCGTGCCGCTTGGCGGCGTGTCGAAATGTGTCTCAATTTGAGCCGCATTTCTCTGGCCCCGGCTGGGGCTTTTCACCCCAGCCGGGATAGATTTTTGGGGAAGCTATGCCTCCCGCCGCCGCAGAAACGCAGCAGCCATATCCAGAAACATCCCGTTGGTGGGCTGGTATGTCAGGCGAGTACCCGCCACCTCGTCAAAAAACTCCCGGTTCCCACGGCTCCAGCAGATATGGATAACAGTACGCAGATTGCGCTCCACAACACTTGGGGAAACATTGAAATGTCTGGCTGTTTCCGGGTAAAGGTACTTTGTGACCTTTGTAACTGCGGTCGGGTCCTGTTCTGCCAATTCGATCATATGGACGGCATACCGAAACCCTTTCAGGTTCCCGGTAGCGCCGAGATTTCTCAAAAGCTGTTCTGTGTTCATTTCTACCTCCGACTAAAGCCAATCGTCCACAATGTCCAGCAGAGTGGCGGGAGTAACGCTGTTCCGGGAGAGCTTGTCCGCTAAAGTGTAGATACGCTCCGGCTCCGTGGTCAGATCAAAGGCCAGGGACTGTGCCCCGCTGTTTTTCTCAATGACCTTGATCCCATACTGTTCCGGTTCGCCGTCTCTTACCAAAATGAAGTAGTCCAGGGCCAGGGGCCGTCCATCCTCCGCGTGGTCCAGCTTGGATGTATAGGGAATATCTCTCATACTGCCGCCTCCTTGGTGATTATGTTGTAGGGGCTGTGGCCGCTCATGCGGCCCGGAACGCCAGGATGCCGGTAATCAGCTTGATTTCCAGCCTGCGGCGCATAGCCTCGTCCACGCAGAGATAGGTATTGCCATACTCGTCATGGAGCTGGCGCATGGCCAAACGGGTGATATAGCCCTCATAGTGCCGCAGGACGGCGTTCACAGCGTCGGGGTCGCCCTCGGATGCCGCCCGGATGGTGGCGTAGGGCAGCAGGCGGCTGTGGGGCTTGCTGTTGCGGCGATAATTATTCATACTCATATCCCTCCATCAGTTTTCTTAGTTCTTCCAGGGTGTTGGTGCGTTGGTACTGTACGGTGGAGCGGTTCATCTGGAGCCTTTGGGCGATCTCGTCGTCCTTCATTTCCAGCAGATAGGCCAGCAGGACGATACTCCGCCGCTCCAGGGTCAGAGTGGCCAGCGCCCGGACAAGGTCGGCGTCCTCAATCTCAAAGTCCATATCCAGAACGGTGAACACCCGGCGTTCCGGGGCGTAGCGGTCTGTGCAGCAGAGACTTTGCAGCTCCCGCTGGGTCAGTTCGGAAAAGACTGCTTCCCGTTTCCCCTGGCGGGCATACTCCAGATGGATGTTGACCGCCTCGTTTTTCACCAGCCGCTTGCAGTAGGCGTCAAAAGTGTGCCGCTTGTTCTGCTCCATGCTCATGCTGTCACCCCCTTTTCCGGGAGGGGCTTGTTTTTCCCCTCTATCCTTATTACAAGTGCCAGGGGGTGTTTTGCCAAACTTTTGGAAAGAATTTTTTTATTCGGCGAAAGAAGATACTCCTCGACAGTTTTAGCGGCAGCGCGTTGGCCGTCCCCTCTGCAAAAACGCTCGTTTTCTGTCGAATAGAAAGAAGCCGCCGCCCCTTGTTCCGGGGCGGCGGCTCTTGTCGGTTCCTGTTTTATTTTTTTGGAAATAACCCGCATGGTACAATCCTCCTTTTTCAGATAGAAGGATTGTAGCAAACACTTTTCCTGTTACTTTCCTAATAGTTTTCCCTTACTTTACTATCGGCCGCAAGTTTCGGCAAAATCTGACACAAAGCGGTAGCCCACACGGTAGACGGTCTGGATATGGCGGGGGTGATTTGGAGTTATTTCAATCTGCTTGCGGAGTTCATGGACAGACTGGCCCACGGACTGCGTATATTCCATCCTCCAGGCGTGTTCGCATATCTGCTCCGGGGTCAGTACCACATCATGATTTCGCATGAAGTACAGCAGCAGGGAAAACTCACGGCGGCGCAGGGTCACAGGCTGTCCATAGACCTCCGCCACCCGGCGGGCCGGGTCGATGTAAATGCCCCCAATCTGAAAGGGTGCGGCCTCCGCATTTACTGGATTGTCATAATGATTGTATTCGGTGTATCGCCGGAGTTGAGCGCGGACATAATTGGCAATCGCTGCAAGCGGGGACTGTCCTGAAATGCACAGGTCAGCGCCAAGCTGTACCATGCTGTTCATATCCCGGTCCGGGGTATCGGACAGGACGATAAGCGGCACAAAGCTGATATGCCGAATATCGGTCAGCCACTCGGCTTGATGGCTCGTTCGCAGATAGTCCAGGCCGATAATCAGAAGATGGAATACTCGACGCTCCAATAAGCGGTTTGCCTCCCGCGTGGTCAAGGATGTAGTAAAGTTCAAATCATACTGGATGATTAAGGCTTGCAGAGCCGCAACCAATTTTTCAGACAATCCCACGGTCAATACGCTGTATATCATGTCGGATAGTCCCCCCTTTCTTTCCAAAATGCGTCTCAAATTGAGACATATTTCTACAATTTTTGCGGAAATGCTTATATTGAAAGCGGGACGGAAAAACACCGTCCCGCTTTCGTGGTACTATGCGTCTTTCAAGAAAATACAAGTTTTTTAAGCATCGGGCTCCCGATTCTCAATAAAGTTTTTCAGCATCTGCGCCACCTGCGCCCGTGTCGCCTGCCCCTGGGGGCCGAGCAGCCCGTCGCCGTAGCCGTTGATGATGCCGTTCTCTACCGCCCACCGCAGGGCCTCCAGCGCAAAGCCGCTGGCCTGATCCGCGTCGGTGAAGTGCAGCTCCTTATCCGTAGCGGCGGGGCTTCCGGCGTACCGCCAGAGCATGACGGCCAACTGCTCACGGGTGATGTTGTCGTTGGGGCCGAAGGTCCCGTTTCCGTAGCCGCCCACAATACCCCGGCTGGTGGCCCAGCGGATGGCCTCGGTGTACCACGCGCCCTCCGCCACATCGCCGTATTGCAGCAGGTAGTTGACAACCGGCCTGCCCTCCTTGTTAAAGAGGATTTGGGCGAATTGTGCGCGGGTCAGGTTGTTGTTGGGGCCGAAGGTTCCGTTGCTGTAACCGTTCATCAGGCCGTTTCGCAGAACATAGTCCACCGCCTCGTGATACCACGTCCCCACGCCGCCCAGGTCGGTGAAGCCGCGGGAGGGGCAGTTTTCGCCGCCGTCACAGGGCTTTTGCGTATCGTCCGGCAGGGGCGCGAAGGTGGCTTTCACCATTACGGCCCTGCTGGGCATAGTGAAGGTGTACTTCCCGCCGCTCTGGGCGGTCAGCTTGACCTCGTTCCCCCGGCTGTCGGTGACGGTCAGGGTGTCCAGCACATAGCCGCTGTCCGGCGTGACCGTCAAGGTGACGGCGCTGCCATTGCTGGCGTTGGTACGGTTGGAGGTCACTTTGCCATGCTCCGATCTCTCCACTGTGACGGCGTAGGTGCTGGAACTCCAGCCCCCGCCGCCGGAGCCACCGCCGGAGTTGCCGCCTGGATTCGGCTGGGGATTGGGCTTTGTGGCCGTCTGATAGCCGATGGCCACCGGGGACAGACTGCTGAACTTGCACCGCAGGCCGTCTGCGGTCAGCTCATAGGGCAAGGTTTCCATCGTCCCGGCCTGCGGGCCGCTGGAAATGAGGTGCTGGACGGTGAAGGTGTAGCCGGTGGCCCCGGTTCCCGCCGGGTAGGGCAGGACCGCCGTCACGCCCTCCGCCGGGAAATGGTTGGGATCGACATTGCGCCACACGCCGCTTGCGTCCTTGTACTGGAGGGTCACATCGAACACCGCGATCTGCTCTCCCACATTGGACATCACCTCGGCCACTCTGGTCCGCAGGGCGGTTTCGATCTTCCCCGGCGTATTGAACTGCTCATTTGTTTTCAGCGCCTCCGGGACGGTGGACAGCCCGGTTTCCACCTCCAGCCGCAGCTCGTGGCCGTCGTCGTCCTTCTGATCCAGCGGTTTCTGCTCCACAGGATTGATGATAAATACCGCTGTGGCTGTTCCTGTGTAGTTGCCTTTGCCGGTGAGGGTGACGGTATATGTGCCCGCTTCCGTTCCCTCCGGGATCGCGGCGGTGTAGTCCACGTCCGCCGTCAGCGGGGTCCCATTCAGCGTCACACTGGTGATGCCGGGGCGGTGGGGCTGGCCATCGTACTTGAACGCCGTATGGTCCAGCACGATCACAACACCCGTAATGGGAGCCGGGAGGACCTGGATCAAGGCCGTCCCGGTGACAATGGCGTAGGTTTTGTTATCATCCGGTGTGAAGATCCATGCCGCCGCATAGTTTTCCTGCACAGCAGGCCGGTTATCCGGGTTGCTCCACTCAAATTTACCGGGAACAGGCGTTTCGCCGTCCTTCATGTTGCCGGACAGGGTAATGGCGCTGAGGGCTTGCCCATAGGTGAGGGTGGTCCCGCTCAGGTTGGGTCCGCCGGTGGGGATGATCTTGTTGACGCTCCGCACGTCGATGGTGGCGGTCATATCCTCGAAGTTTTGGGTATGGATGGTAACGGTGATGGTTCCGATTTTAGTTTCGCTGTCGCTCTCCACCGCCTTAATGGGCAGGGTGAGGGTCTGGCCGTCAATCATTGCGCCGCTGTCGTAGTAGCTGCCCAGATTGACCGGACCCAGCTCGTAGGTGACGGCGGTGCTGCCCAGGCTCATGCCCTCCGGCATATCGGGCCGCAGAGCGCCCAAGCCGTAGGTGTAAGTATGCTCCTGCGTATTGGCAACCGCCAGATCGCCGGTCTTGGGGATGAGGGGCGCAGCTTTGCGGATGGTCACGCTGGCCGGGACCGCTCCTGCGGGCCGGGTCACAGTGTAATTCTCCGCGTCCGCGCCGGTGAGGGTCATTGCGGGCAGGGTGAGGTTGGTATAGGTTCCCGCGTTGGAGCCGTTCAGGGTTCCGGTCAGGCCGGTGGTATCAACGGATACATCATCGCTGTTCAAAATCCCGGCCAGCGTCACGCCGGTGATCTCCACCGAATTGGTGCCGTCATAGGCCCTGCCCTCCGCCGTTGCTTCGGTGGCGGTCAGCGGGGCGGGAGTGACCTCGAAGATGTCCATTTCAGTACAGATATTGCTTTCCGAGCCAGGCCATTTCACGGTAACGCCATACAAGTAACTCCCAACTGCCAGCGTCTCCGGCAGGGTAAAGCTGGCTCCCGTCCCCTCGGCAGTGCTTCCATTAAGGGACCAGCTAAAAGTTGCCCCCGGCAGGGTGGAGGAACAGGTTAGCGTGATCGGCTTTCCATATTGCATAGTTTGGCCGTGGGCCGGCGCTGTGATCGTACCATCCGTTTTCGTATAGCCGCAGTTTTCACAGCTGCGCCGGATGGTAACAGCGTTCTCATTATGTTCCGGCGTCCACGAGCCGTAGGTATGCGCCTCTGTTTTGGTCCTGCCGCAGAACTGACAGGCCGTGGTGTGATGCTCCCCGCCGCTGTCGGGCGTATAGGTGTACTGACAGTCCTCCGCAGCTCCCGCATACCCGCAGGCCAGACAGGTTATGGCGTGGGTTTCCGCCATTCGGCGTGTACTCGCAGACGCCCTCGCCGGTATGGTTGCACTTCTTCACCGTCACTGTGCCGGTCAGCGACTTATTGCCCAGCACACCCGTAAAGGGGGTTGTGCCGCTTTCGTCAAAATAGGCGTACCGGGTGTCGCCGCTGTGGGCCAGCAGGCCGCCGAGGGTGAGAGAGGAGGATTGGCTCGTTATGACAATTGCCCCCGCCGTCCCGGAGTATTTTCCACCTGAGAGTTGAACAGACTGTGCATTGCTGACGGCCAATCCATAACCGCCGCCTGTGTTCTGTATGGTCACATTTTCGGTGACGGATAGAGATCCGCTCTCATCATTGACATTTACACCAGCAGATTGCGATCCCACACCGGTAAAGGTTCCACCTTTCAGCGTGACATTTCCACTCACATCAAGAGCGGTGCCGCTTGCAGAAACAACCTCGCCCGCACCCTGAATGGTCAGATTTGCGTTACTCCAAATGCTGATAGCTGTGCGACCAGTGCAGGTGATGGTATGCCCACCCAGGTCCAGGTTGCAGGTGATTTGGATGTCGAGTACTGGTGTTCGCGTCACATCCTTCAGCATCGTAATGGTCGCGCCATCGTTTTCCGTTTTGAACGCATCGTCCAAATTGCCCACATAGGTGGTGTAGCTGCCATTTACGACCTTCGCAACGGCGGAAATGTTGACTGGCACCGTCCCTGCCGCGTCCGCCATATTGTTATTCCCCACGAATTTCGCGGTCAGAGTGATGGTCTGGTTAGGCTCAACCCCGCCCAGCGTCAACACATCGGCGGCGCTGACGGTCATGGTGTAGGCGCCGTCCTCGCCAACGTCCGCAGGAGCGGACACCTGCGTATCACCCACAAACACCGCCATCTGGCCCGCGCCCGGCCCGGTGAAGCTGGCCGCAAACATAGCGGAGTTGGCCGGAGCCTGCCCGGTTGCGGTGGGCGTGGCCTTGACGGTGATGGTGTCGCTGGCGGTGAAAGTAGTAGTCTGCGTGTCGCCGTTGTAGGTTTTTACCGCGCCGTCAAGCGTCGTGCCGGACTGCTGGAGCGTGATGGTTTTCTGGAAAGTGGTGGAGTTGTCAGTATTCGTATAAGTAGCAGTATAGTGCAAATCGTCTGTCCTGCTGACCTCCACCGTCCAGCCGCTGACCGCAAAGGTCTGGCCGCAGATGGTAACGCCGCCGTTGATCGCAACCGCTTCGGTGAGTTCAGTAGTCCTATCCTCCCCATTATAATAGAAATCGGTGGGGACAGAGATCATATCCTCCGTCAAATTCTCAGTGGTAAACGCCCCGCCGCCGGAGAGGGTGCCGCTCCCGGACAGGCTGGCCCCGGCGGGGATGTTCAGGGAGTAGTCCGCAGGGACGTTGTAGCTCCCGTTAAAGGTCACAGTACCGCAGACCGTCCCCACGCCATTCTCAAACACGATGCCGGTGGTTTTCTCGACAGATCCACCGCTGGCGTTCCCGCCGTTGCCGATGGGAGCGCCTTTGTAGTTTGCGTAATAGACATCTGTTGGACTGCTGGCGTCCACAATGCCGCCGTTAATGGTGACGCTGCCGGTGCCGCCGGTACAGCCACCATAGGTGTTTTGATACCCACCGCCGCCGCCAATGCCTGCGGCATAGCTGCCTCCAACAGCGGTCACTGTGCCGCCACTGATGGTGACGGTGCCATCGCCGGATTTGTAGCTGGAGTCATAAATGGCAACGCTGCCACCGCCGCCAATGCCCGCGCCAAGGAAGCTGCCAGTGGCTTTTATCGTGCCGCCATAAATATTGATATTTTCTCCGGTACCGCCGTCTTTGTTGCCGCCACCGCCACCGATCCCTGCGCCGCCAGTTCCTGTGCCAGTGGACGCCGCTGTGACGCTGCCGCCATAGATGGTGATATTGCTGCCGGCGCCTCCGTTGTTCCCGCCACCGCCACCGCCGCCGATGCCCGCGCCAGTAAGGTCTCCTTCGCCGCTGTTGGCGGTGATTGTGCCGCCATAAATGATGATCGTGCCGCTGTTGCCGCCGTTCGCAGATTTGGAGGTGCCGCCGCCAATGCCCGCGCCGCCGTAGTATCTGGACTGACCGCCGCCGGTGGCGTTGATTATGCCGCCATGAATGGTAATGCTGCCGCTGTCAACGGAGGAGGTGCTGCCGCCGATGCCCGCGCTGGCGTTGTTGCTGCTGTCAGTTGTACCTGTGGCGTTCAGCGTGCCGCCATTTTCGGACTGGGCGTAGATGGTCAGGCTGTTGCCGTCCGTCACCACAATGCCCTTTGCCGCTGTGAGGGTACAGCCGTCCGTCAGGATCAGGTGTACCTCCCCGTTGACGGTGATGGGTTCGGAAATGGTGACGTTGCCGCTGACTGCATACCAGCCCGCGTTCCACTCCGTTGTGCTGTCTGTCACAGGGGTGCAGTTAGCGGCGGTCTTGGTTGTGTATATAACCCCGCTGTTGTTCCAGGATGCCTCCTGATAATCTGCGGACACTTCGCCCTCTACCGGGTCGGGATCGTTGGCCCCGTCCAGCGCCCCTTGCAGTTCGTAGACGCGGGACAGGTCGATCTGCTCCTGCTCCTCCCAGGACAGCTCCCCATAGAGGGCGAGGATATGGTCAAGCTGTGCCCGCACGTTGTCCGCGTTGTCCTCCATCACCGTATCGGGCAGGGCGGCGATCAAATCCTCAATGGGACAGATGCGGCACTCATACCCGCAGGGCTGGCCGGGGTTGGCCTGGACATAGCCGCACTCGCTGTCATGAGTGTGCTGGCAGTCCAGCAGATTTTCCGTATCCGCGCCAATCTCGTAATAATCGCCGCTGTCCGTGTCGGGGAGCGCCCCCAGGGTGTAGCACTCGTCCGTATGCTCATGGCCGCAGGGCTGACCCTCGGCGGGGGCGGTGTAGCCGCAGTCCTCCGTATGCTCCCGGTGATGGGGACAGAGCGCGGGGTCCGCCTCCGCCGCCAGCGCCCAGGTGGGGCATAGGCTCAGGCACAGAGCCAGAGCGGTGATGATGCTTAATATTCTGCGTTTCATAGAACATCCTCCTTGAAAAAGAATTTGCATTAAACTTTCATTCCCTGTCGAAATGTGTCTCAAGTTGAGACGCATTTCTTGAATTACAGCAGGCCCAGGCTTCGCGCCGCCAGCAGCGCGTCCGTTTTGTTGTCAACATTCAATTTTCGATAATTCTCCTTGATGTGATATTTCACATTGTCCGGCTTCAAATCCAGCCTTTGGGCGATCCGATTAACAGATAGGCCGTCGGCCTGCAAACGGAGGATGGTCAGGGCGACGCCTTTGAAATCCGCCGCCACAGCCGCCCGCTTTTTCAGATAGAGGGGATAGCGCCGGGCCACTTCCTCGGCCTCGGCCAGCAGGCGGCGCAGCCAGTCCTTATTCAACGTCCCAGCTTCCTGCAACGCCTTTTTCTCCCGTTGGAACAGGGGCCATACCGCCGCTCCCTCCTCGGTAATCAGGCGCAGAAAGCGGTAACGCTCCGCTTCTTTCAGAACGGTGGCCAGTTCCTCCTGCCATGGCCCGCCGACCCGCTCCTTGGTGATGGCGGACAACAGCCCGGTTTCCATGCGGATATAGGGCCGGTCGGTTTGCTCGGCGTAATAGCGCAGCTTTTCCAAAAGGGCCTGGGCCTTTGTATATGCCCCATTCGCCAGATAACAGCGTACTTTGGTCAGGTAGCGGTAACGCTCCAAACTGCAAAACTCCCGATCCTCGTCCGGGGCGGTTTTCATCCAGCGTTCCACCATATCCATATCGCCCTCATACAAGGCCAACCGGCAGCGGAGCGCCTGGATGTTGGGCAATAGCTGGACGGCCCTGTTTTCCCGCACAGACTGTTCAAAGGATGCCAGCAGCTCCCGCGCCGCCGGACTGTCCCCTTGCAGCAGGGCCAGCCGTACCCGGACGCCTACGGCGGCAAAGGCGATCTCCATCGTCCCGCCCTGCCCTGCCTCCACCTGGGCGCGGGTCAGCAGGGACATTACCTTGTAATTGTCCTCGCCTTTTTCGTAGTAGCTCTCGCCCAGCGCGGCCTTGACAAGTCCCTTTCCATAGCTGCCCAGCACACGCTCCACCAGCGGCCCCACAGTCTTTGCCAGCTTGGTATCGTCGGGACTCCAATGGCAAAAATCCTTGCCGCCGTTCATGGTGCTGGGGAGGTTGCTGGTGACGGAAAACTCCGGGAGGCGGTTGCCCTTGTCGAACAGCAGGGCGGGGATGTTTTTTATAATTTCCAGTACGTCCCGGCTCCCCCGGTGGGGCAGGCCAATGTCCAGGTAGGCCAGACGGCTCAGAGCCTCCCGCCGGACGCCGCCCTTGGCATTGGTGGCAAAGGCTTTTAGCTTCTCGTACCAATACTCGCTTTTTTCGTCGTCCATCAGCATGGAGTGCAGCATACTCATACCCGCCATCAATACCGGGCTGTCCTCGATCTCCCTCTCGTCCATGTTGAAATAGTAGCGGCGCAGTTCGTAATAGTGGCCGTTGCCGGGGTTCATCCGGGCGTTGCGGATCAACAGATTTTTGATGCGCTCGGTTTTGCCGCACTCCTCGAACAGCCTCAATGCCGGGACAACTTCATCGTGCATTTCATAGTAGAGGGCGGCGTTATATTTGAGGTCTTTGACCCGCTCCGTCCCATATACCTTTAATGTCCGGTTCCGCAGAGCATCGATCAACACCGGGCGTAAACGATATGTGCCGTCCTCCTGGGAAATAAAATTTCCGGCCTCTGCCGCCTGTTCCAGCAGGGCGGTGACATGGAGATTGCCGGAGATCATCTCCGCCAGCCCCGCCGTAAACTCGTCCACCACACTGACCTGCATCAAAAATTCCAACAGGTCGCTGTCCCAGCGCACCAGCACCACAGTCTCCAGATAAGCGGCAAAGGCGTCCCATATTTCCGCGTGGAGTTCCGAGCCGGGGGATAAGCCCTCCTTCATACGCAGGGCGACATGGTGGAGGATGTAGGCGTTGCCCTCGGCGGTGACTTCCAAAAGCCGCATATCCTCCTCCGTATATGCGATGCCGCGGGACTCCAGATAGGCGGCGATCTCGCTGCGGCCCATCCGCAGGTCTTTCTCGGAGATCACGACAAAAACGCTCTTGATATGCTGGGGCATGAGCCATGTGGGGACAGGACTCCGGCTAATCAGGATAAGCCATATATCCGCCCTCTCCTCCAACGCAATGATCTCCCGGCGTAGTTCCTCGCTTTTCAGCCGGTGCAGGTCGTCAATCACCACCACCCGGCGGTTTTGCCTGCCCGGTTCCGACCGGGGCAGCGCCCCATCCTCCCAGGGCAGTTCCTCACAGGAGAGGTAAGTGTATCTGCGGCCCGACAGATATTGGCGTACCAGCTCCGTCTTGCCATAGCCGGTGGCCCCGTAAAGGTAAACTGTCTGTGACAGGTTCCGGGCCTTTTTCAGTTTCTTTAGTGCGCTTGCCGGAGCGATATAGTTTTGGTCCACGGGTCAGCCTCCTTTTCCTCAACTGAGCGCAAAAAGGCCGCCCGGACAGCAGAAACGCTCGCCGGGTGGCCTTTTAGATTGAAATTCAATTTTACAGGAAAAAAGGGCGCAATTATCCCTTGCTTGCTTGCTTGCTTGCTTGCTTGCTTGCTTGCTTGCTTGCTTGCTTGCTTGCTTGCTTGCTTGCTTGCTTGCTTGCTTGCTTGCTTGCTTGCTTGCTTGCTTGCTTGCTAAAGTGTGGCACATCCGCATGAAAATTGCAACCCCTTTCTTGTAAAATAAGTGTAAATTTTCACTTTCGCATGGGTACATGATATTCTACCAAAATCGCTCGTTTTTTGTCCACTCCCCAACCGGGTAGTTTCGGCACATATTTTGAAAAAATTTTTTCTGCTGGCAAAAAAGTGATTCAAAGTGTGATACTTTCGGCAATATTGAATACATTTACCCCTTGTTTCTTTGCGTAATTGACGGTGTAAGCAGTCCCCCCGCTGTTCTTGGTCAGATAGCAGACGCACACGCCGCTGTTGTCTACCAAATGGCGGTTGCGCCTGTGCATACAGCCCGGCGTGTACTGCTGGGCCGTGTAGACGACTTTATCTGCCTGGGCCTTAATGCGCTCATACTCTGCTATATCCTCCGGCCTCCATCCCCGTGTCTGTGTCAGGCACGGCAGGACGAGGATCAGTTTCATGCCGGGACAGTTCTCCCGCAGACGGATCACCGTCCGGGCGGCGAGGGCATCAAATCCCAGGGCACCCCCGGCACCGTAGTATCGGATGCCCCGTTGGTACAAATCACTAATGACACGCTCCAGCCTGCTTGCGATTTCTGCCCGCTCCCCCAGTGGTATTTGCCGGTGGCCTGTAAAACAGCAGGTTTCATTTCTCATAAAAACCACCCTTTCAGAGCATACCATATTGCACATATATGTGCAATATTCAAAATCTTTCGGCCACCCTATAATGGAGGTACTATCTCCAAGGGGGGTGGCGGCGTGGTCGATTACAGTCCTTTGTGGGACACAATGAAAAAGAAGGGCGTATCTCAATATGCGCTTATTCAGGCCGGAGTAGACCGCCGTACCCTGGACTGGCTGAAAAAGAACAAAAATATAACTATGCTCTCACTGGAAAAGCTGTGTACGATATTGGATTGTTCCCCCAGTGATGTTGTGCGCTTTGTAAAAGATACCAGCCAGCCGTAAAATACAGCGGATTTAATGCGTCTCGATTTGAGACGCATTTTTCGACGATATTCGCAGACGGTCAAAAGCCGTTCCATACCGGCGTCTGGAAGTATAAGAACGTCTGCTTATCCTGGCAGTCCTCCTCCGTCAGATCCCGCAATCGTTTTCTGGATTTTGATAAGAACAACTTGCTTTTCAGTGGGGGCCGGGCCTGATGGGTCTCCACCAGCGCGTCCACCTGGAGGGCGCAGGCGTAGCAGCCCGGCTCATGCTCCCGGATATACTGATAAAAATAGTTGGTATGATAGGGGCAGAACAGGCAGCAGCTCGCCCTGGTCGCCAGCCCCCATACGATTTTGTTGTAGGCGTAACATTCGGCCCGTGTCCAACCCATTTCCACCAGCGGATAGCGGTTGACAAACAGGGTCTGCTTGCTCTCCTTCGCCCGCCGCCGTTCCTCCCACATGATACCCATGTGGAGAGAATGGGCGTGAACGTCCAGCGGCAGGGTGCGCTCCCTGGGCTTGTAGCGCAGCAGCTCATAGCGCACGAATTTTTCAATGACCTTGATTTTATAGTCGTAGGTGCATTGGCGTGGCATTTTCCCCTTTTTGCCATCGTCCCCCAGGGTCCAGAACGGGATACAGGCGGTACGGGCGCGGCCAAAATTGCGAGTGAAGTCCCCATATAAATCGGCGTCCAGGCGATAAAATGGTATGTTCGCCTCCCGGCAGGCGGCGGCAACGAAGGCGGCCTGTTCATACACCCAGCCCGGTTCGCTGTGCAGGTCGCAGAAGATCACCGCGTCATAGACGGGCACCTTTGGAAACGGATAGGGCGGGCCGCGCTGGGCGTTCTGGCAGGACATAAGGGCCAGCGTTGTGCTGGGCGTCCCCGCCCCATAGCTTAAAATGTCGAGTGTACTCCAGGTCAGCATAGTAAAATCACCCCCGAAAATGCTAACATTTTTCGCCGGAAAACGCAAAAAATCGGCCCTATACCGCCACAATGGGCAGTATAGGGCCATCGGGAAATGCGTCTCAAATTGAGCCACATTTCGACATTATCACGGGCTAAAAATATCCGGCCTTCCTACAACGGTAAAGCCGGACGCGCCAAACTCGGTTACGACAACATTGTTCTGTCCGCTGGCACAATGGCAAACCAGCAGCTTTCCGGCCTCGTTCCGGCCCACAATGATCCCGATGTGGCTGTCGTCCGGGTAGAAAGCCAGGTCCCCCGGCTGGGCCTCGGTCTGGGAAATATTGGTGCAGCAGCGGTGCTGCATGATTACGCCACCGCCGTGGCCTATGATATAGCCCTGGCTGTTGTTGAATATCCAATCCACAAAGCCGGAGCAGTCAAGGCCAAACGGCCGGTAAGTGCCGGTAGATGAGCTTCCAGCGGCCCACACCTTAGTAAGCTGTCCCCAGCGGGAGTCCCAGCCAATGGCACGGCTCTTGCCGCCCCAAAAGTAGTTGACTTTGCCCACCAGCTGGAGGGCCGTCTGTACGGCCTCCCGGCGGGCCGGGTCCAGACCGTCCGGCAGGGCATCCAGCACTTCCCGCACATCGGCGCTGGTGATAGCAAGGCTCCCGGCCAGAGAGGACAGCGCGGCCCGGTCGGCCAGCAGCTCATCAAGGGCGCTGTTTTGGTAGTCGGAGAAAGCATAGGAGACACGCATATCGTCCGCTGTCCTGGGCGTGATGGTGATATGCAAAACCTTCTCCGTCCATGCTTCTGTATCGCCGCTGGCCGGATGGTCAATGGTATCTTCCGATACGGCGATCCCGGTCATATCCCAAAACACAGCGGTCAGCTTGTTCACCCGGTCGGAGTCCAGCGTGGCCACGTCCAGGCCGTCCACATCGGCCCCGGCGGTCTTGACGGCAAATACCGCCAGCACGTCCGCCCAGTCCGGGGCCTGCCCGTCCAGGGTAATCGTGTCATAGTCCCCGGCTTGCAGCAGCTCCAACCGGCTGTTGTAGGCCATGTTGACCGTCCCCACCGCTTGGGCAACGGATACAGCACCCGGCGCGTTCGGCTCCTGAGCGAAGAACAGGCCGAAGGGAGAATTGGCGATGGCGGCGATCACCACGACTACCACCAGGGCCAGCAGCAGGATACTGCCGCCGATGATACTTGCAAGGGCGCTGACAAGGGCAGACGCCGCCTTTGTCACAGCAACCGCCGCTTTTTTCAGGACCACGGCTGAGGTTTTGGCCGCTTTCCCCGCCTGCTGTACGGCTCGCTGGGTCATGCGCCGCTGGGCGTTCTGCCGGAGGCCCCGGACAGGCCGGGAGACAGCGGACTTGATTGGGGCGCGTGCGGCTTTGGGAGCGGAAACGCCTTTTCGGTAGACGGCTCCCCGGATTTTGGGGGTGCTGCCCTTGGCGCTTGCTCCTGTACGCGGGAGTATATCCCGGCCCGTACTGCGGACAGAGTTCAAAGCGCCGGGGGCCTTGCCCTGGGCGGAGAGTCCCGGCTGTTGCGACAGGCCCTGCCGGGGCTTTCCAACTGCCTGACGGCGGGCCTCCCGCTTCAATCGGGCGGAACTGCCTGGGGCCGCCGGGGAACTGGCTGGTTTGGCGGCGGTGCTGACGCTCCTGCGAATGGAGCAAGGCCCCGCGCCTAACTGCTTTCCCGTCGGGTAGGTGGAAGGGCCTGCCGCTGGCCTCCCATTGGAAGATGGGATGGATCGGATTGATTTGATGGATGGGATAGATTGATTTGAGAGAGAAGAAGGTTTTTCTTTTATGCTGGGAGCGGCGGTCCCGGTCCTCTGCTCTTTCAGTCGGACGGCGGGACGCTCCTTGATCCGCATGGTGCGGGTAGGTGTGTCCGCTGGTGCGGCGGGCGTTGCTGGCGCGGAGTGCTCCGCAGGGGGCGCTGGCGGGTGCTGCCCCTTCACCTGGGCTGCCCGCTCCTTTGGCAAGGGTCCCGCACGCTGGCGGGAGCTCACGCTGGTTTGGCGGGGCGGCGGGCTTTCGCCCTCCGGGACGGATGCCGGGGCGTCCGCAGGGGCCGGTGTCTCCGGCACATCCCTGGGCCGCTCCTTGATCCGCTTGTCCGGCTGGCGGTCAGAACGGGGCCGCTCATGGGTCAGAAGCTCGTCCACGGCCCAGCGCCCGGCCCCCTCCACCTGATCGACGGCCTGGACCTCGATGCTCTCGCCTTCCGGCTGGTGCTGGTCAAGCTGCTGGACGTATTTATCCTTCAGGAGCTTGGCCGCCTGCTTCGCGGAAATGGCGGGCTGGGACCGGGCGGCGGCTTTCCCGGCGCTCTTTTTCGTTTTCGCCCCTTTGGGCTTTTCCTTGGGTGACGGCATAATATTCCCCCTTTTTACAAAATAACACTCTTGGTATGAAAATTGAGATATACAAAACGGTGCGGCCATGGTAGAATGTGGACAATGGGGGGTGATTCTGTTGGGCCTTACTCTTGAAATGATGGTGCCGAAAACTACCTTTGCCCGCAGGCTGGAAAAACAGATGGACTTTGACTGGCTGATAAACCAGGTAAAGCCCTATTTCCCGGATGCCCAGGACAGGACCGCCGCGCCGGTCCGGGCGCTCTGCCTTATCCTGCTGGAGCACCTGGAGCCCTATGGCCTGCGCTGTGGGGACAGGCCCCTCTTGGCCTCAATCTATGACAACTGGCGGGACAACACCGCTTATATGCTTCTGCTGCAAGCAGTACCTGGGGATATTCCGGCATATAGGACGCTCTCTGATTTTGGGGACATTCCGGTCTTTGAAGATGTGTTTTATCCTGTTGCCGGTAAGCTCCCGCCGGAAGTGCTGCGGGAGCTGCTGGCCCACGTCCTGACCAACTGCGCGGCCAGCCGTATCGCGGCGGAATATCCAGACCAGCCGCTGCATTACATGAACCGTCTCTCGAAAGAGGAACAGGCTGTGGAAGTGGAGCGGCTGGCCCGTGACTATGCGGAGCAGTTCTATCAAGAGGTCGCCGCATACCGGGAGTTGGCAGGTCAATAAAAATCAGCCCTCCACCGGCATCGGTGAAGGGCTGATAATGCGTCTCAAATTGAGACGCATTTCGACATGGTTCTACCTGTCACCGGGGGTCGTGGTCATCAAGCGGTACAACTCCGTATCCCTGGGAAACTCGTTGGCGAAGGGGACGATGGAGCCGCCCACGCGGATCAGGCCGTGGCCCGCCTCAGCGCTGGTGATGTAGGACATTTGATTGGTAGAAATGTTCAGCAGCTTGGCAAGCTCGGCCCGGTCGGTGGCCGCCTGGTTCAGCAGCACCAAAAACTCACTGTTGGCGAACATGAGCCGGGCGGTGTCGGAGCGCAGACATTCCTCCACATTCTGCGTGGCGGCGGTCATGGCGGCGGCGTATTTTCTGAACCGCTTCCAGCACTTATACAGGAATTGCGCGGAGTAGTAGTAGCGGAAGAACAAGTACACCTCGTCCACGAATACCCATGTGTATTTCCCGGCCAGACGGTTCGCGGCCACGCGGTTCTGAATGGTCTCCAGTGTGACGTTCAGCGCCGTGGGCTTGAGCTGCTCCCCCATTTCGTACAGGTCGAAGGAAATGATCCGGTTGGCAATATCCACGTTGGTCTCGTGGGCGAACATATTCAAGCTGCCCTCCACAAACAGCTCGGAGGCCAGGGCCAGTTCCTCCGCCTCCCGTTCCGGCTGGCGCTTCAACTCGTTTCGCCAGTCGGACAGGATGGGCTGCCGGGACTTGCCGCCGCTGGCGATCAGCTCATGGTAGACATTGGCGGTACAGCGGTCAATGATAGACTTATGGAAGGCCCCCAACTGGCCCGCGCCCATCTGCTGCTCGCAAATGCTCATAAGCAGCTCGGACTTCATCGCCACGGGGTTTTCGCCGGTGCCGTAGCCCCTGGTGATCTCCAGAGGGTTGATGTGGTGGGGGCTGTTGGGGGAAATCTCGATCACGGCCCCGCCCAGGGCGCGGGTCAGGTCGCCATATTCTCGCTCGGCGTCGATGATGATAATATCATCACTGGTGGACAGGGCAATAAAAGTAATGGCCTCCTTCATGCTGAAGGATTTGCCGGAGCCGGACACGCCCAGGATAAAGCCGTGGGGGTTCAGCAGCCGCTTTCGGTTGCAGATCAGGAGGTTTTTGCTGACGGCGTTCACGCCGTAGTAGATGCCCCCGGCGTCCTGTATCTCCTGGACGCGGAAGGGCATTAAAACGGCGGCGCTCTCGGTGGTGAGGGTACGGGTGGTCCTGACCCGGCGCAGGCCATAGGGCAGGGCGGTGTTCAGCCCGTCCTCCTGCTGGTAGCGCAAGACGGAGAACTGGCAAAGGCTCTCGTTACCGATGGCCTGCAAGGTCTCGGTGTCCGCATCCAACTGCTCCAACGTGTCGGCCATGTGGACCAGGGTGACATTGGCGAAGATCATGCGCTGGTCGCGGGTGCTGAGGTCGTCCAGAAATTCCTTGTTCTCCGCCCGGAGTTGTTCCAGCTCATAGGGGACGGTGGCGGTAAAGTTGTTGTTGGCGTTCTGCTTCTGCTGCCAGCGGGTGATGTCGCTCTCCACGCCTAAAATCCGGGACTGCATCTCCTTGACGGCCTCATTGGTGGGGATGGGCAGAATGTCGATGGACAGCATAAGGTTCCGGGAGAAGTCGGACAGGTCGGTAATCATGCGGTCCTTGATGTAGCTGGCGTACTCCCGGAGGAACAGGACCCGGCCCACCTTGCCGCCCAGCTCGAAGTGATCGGCCTTGAAGTGCATCCCGTCCGGGGCGATGGCGTCCTTGAAGTGATGGCCCCGGCGCATGGCGGCGGAGAGGTCGAATTGAAAATCCCGTTCCTCGCTGGGCCGGAAAAAGTCATGGAAGATCCGCATGCGCTCATGGTTGTCCAGGGGCTTGGCCCCGCTGTCCAGCTTGCCAAAGCTCTTGGACAGGTCAATGTCCACCCGCTTGAAAAAGGTGCGGGCCTCGTCAATGCTCTTTCGCGCCACGGAAATGGTGATGTATTTGTCCTGAATGAGATTGTTGCTTTCCAGCGCCTTTTCGGTGAGGATGCCGTTGTACTCCTGGCGGTAGCGGTCCAGCTCGTCCCCTTTCAGCCGCATGAGGACGCTGTGCTGGAAGTCAGTGCCATTGAGACGGCGGTTGTTGATGGTGATTTTGGCGGTGGCCCCGGTGGGCAGGCTGTTGAGAACGCCGCAGTAGGCCAGAAACATTTCCTGCTGGTCCTCATGGGACGCCACGGAGTAGTTGATGTCCGCAAACCGCCACGTCCGGCTGTACCGATTGCGGCCAGTCTGCCAGATGCCGTCCCGGAATACCCTCTGGATGGGGATGGACTGCTGCACACTGCGGGGAATTTTGAACGGTTCCCGTTCGCTCTTGTTGGCGGCGGCCAGGGTTTTAATCATAGTCTTGTACCCCCTTTTTCGTCAGCGCCGCGCCGTAGAGGTTTTCCGACTGGAACACCCTGGGTCCGGCGCAGAGGAATTGAGATTTCAAAAAGGCCCATAGGAATTGCTCAAAGGTCATGCCATTGTACTGGAAAAAGCCGGTGACGGCCACGGGAGCCGCCGCCACAATGCAGGCCCAGCTTGCGGTCTCCGGGCCGGTGATGGTTTTCAGAAGGAAGTACACGCCCACAGCCGTGCCCACGGCCAGCACCGCGCAAACGAACTGCCGGACAGACAGACCAAAGAAAATAGTCTCCTTGTGCTGGCGTACTTCCTTGGGGATTTTGATTTCCATATAGTCGCTCCTTTTCTGAAATGCGTCTCAACTTGAGACACATTTCGACATTACAATTTATCATTTTATTTGTGAGGAAGGGTTTGCTATGGCTGCCAGGGGTAATTGCTATATTTGTGGAAAAGAACTCAGCAAAGCCGGGGTGAAAAAGCATTTGGCTGTGCATCAGTACAATGGGCCGGAGACCGGCGAGGAATGTGCCTTGCTCAAAATCGAAGGGGCGTATTATAAGGACTATTGGCTGTTCCTTGATGTTCCTTTGACGGCAGGACTGGACAGTCTCGACCGCTTTCTGCGTGAAATATGGCTGGAGTGCTGCGGACACATGAGCGCCTTTTTCGGAAAAGGCCATCAGGAGATGAAGAACAGCCGGAAATTCAGCACGTTTGAGCCGGGAGAACAATTCCTGCATGAGTATGATTTTGGGGATACAACGGAGACGCTTATCACGGTGGCGGGCCATACACGCCGGGAGCCGCAAAAGGCGGCCGTCCGGCTTCTTGCCCGGAATATCCCGCCGTTGATCCCATGCTCAAGGTGCGGGGCGCCCGCGGCCTATGTCAGTACGGATAATAACATCTATAAGCATAAGGAACCGTTTCTCTGCAAAGCCTGTGCCCATGAGAGTGAAATTGAAGAATTTTCTCTGCCCGTAACAAATTCCCCCCGGATAGGGATATGCGCCTACTACGGCGATTTGGATGTCTACGCATTTGACGCGGAAAAATTCGCGCATAGAGAAAAATGATGCTTTTACAGGCCGAACATCTCCTTCACGATCCGCTCTGCGCCCTTCACCAGTCCCACCAGTACCATCATGTTAAAAATGGTTTCCCCGATGTACTGCCAGCTCATGGTAACAGCGGACAGGGACGTGTCTACCACGGGGGTCCCGCTGGACATAAAGGCGGAGAAGATCAGGCAGGCCAACACGATGATGGCCCCCTCCAGGCAGACGCCCACATAGCTTTTCAGAAACGCGGTCCCGGCAAAGCTGGTGCCCTCCCCAGCGAAGGACGCCAGGGGCAGCGGGGCCAGGGCGGTGTAGAAGTACAGCCGGAAAAAGCGGCCATATACGGTGAGTATCAGGATAAAGGACATGACAGTGATAAACAGGCTGCCCAGCAGGGACACCAGCCACAAGGGGATGCTGGCGAGAAAGCCCACGCCCTCGATGGCGTCCACGATCTCCTGGGGGACGGCGATGCTGGCGGCGGCCATACCGCCGATACCGCCCATGACGGTCTGCACGATACCGCCGCAGACGGAGAAAATGCCGGTCATAATTTCCATAGCGGAGCCGACGGCCAGCTTTGCCAGCACAAAGCGGATGAAATGCCGCAGTACAAATTCCGGGCGCTGAAAGTCCCGGAAACTGGCGGCGGTCTGGAAAATGCTCATAGCGAAGAACAGCACCAGCAGGCCGTAGCCCACGGCCTTCATCGCGTCGTTGATGGTAACGATGGTCCCCCATACCGTACCGCCTCGGAACCCTTCCGGCGTGGTGGTAATGAGGGACCATATCTCCGTCAGCTTTCCATTCCAGGTGTTGAAAGCCGATTGCAGGTTTCCAACAATCCAGTTGTCGCTCAAAAGAAATTCACCTCCAAAAATGCGGCTCAAATTGAGACGCATTTCGACAATAATGTTTACCGGGACGGCTGATTGAAAAAAGAGCTTTTGCCAAAGTCCTCCCGCCGTGCTTTCCGAAGCGCCTCCGCTTTGGAATACCCCATATACAAACGGTGATGGATTTGGTCATTGGGTGTTCTGACATAGATTTTCCAACAGCCATGCGGCGTGCGTTCACAGGATATAATTTGATTGTACTTTCGCAGCCGTTTTCCCATAGCCAGCTCCTTTCGTAAAATGTGGGGGGCGAGCCCTCCGGCCCGCCCCCCTGGGCGGCTTACAGCGCGCCGATGGTGGTCAGAATCTCCTTAGCAAAGGCTATCATAAGCCCACCAAACAGACACAGGAAGCCCTGGGTGCGCTGGCTGGCGTCGTGGGACTGGATGGACATACCCACCTGGACGATGCCCCAGCCCAGCACGATCACGCCCACGGCCTTGATGATGGAGAAGATAAAATCAGAAAGATTATTTACGATGGTCAGCGGGTCGCTGCCAGCGGCGAAGGCCGGACAGGTCATGGCGGCGCAGAGGGCCAGGGTCAGAACGGCGGTGAAGTAGCGGCGCTTGGCCCGGCGCTGGCGGGCGGTGATGGTTTCAACGGTCTTTTTCATTGGATAGTTCCTCCTCGTCAATAATTAGAATATTGTCCAGGCCGTCAAACGGCAGGCTCAGATCCTCCTGCGCGAAGGTCAGGCCGGGATGATGGATGTAGGGGGCGGCTCCGCCGTCCTCGGTCAGCTTGATATTGGGGTGCTTGAGAATGTCGTACTTCTTGTCAATGACCGGCCTCTCGCCCCGGATAAAGACGATTGCATAGGCGTTGTCCATGGCCCGCACTTCATCTGGTGTAAGCAATTCGCGGCCGGTCTGCTGGTACGATGTGGAGCTGGAACCGTGGGAGCCCTTGGAAATACTGCGGTTCCGGGTGTCCAGAGTCTCCTTTCCCAGCATTTCGGAAATGTAATAGGGTAAGGGCAGCCGCGCCTTACCGGGTTGCGCCCGGCAGGTTTCGGCTCCCTCCCCTCCGAACCGCACGTACCCCTCTCGGAGTATACGGCTCTCCATCTAACGATGGGCATCAGCAATTATGGCAATCGAAATAGCAATTTTGGCATAAGGCCAGAGTTTTTCTCCGAATTTCCAGCATCTTGAGCTCGTAAATGTCTTTGCCTTTGAGCTTTTTCAGTTTCTTCACATGATGAATCAGGATGCTGTCCGTTTTCAGGCCACAGATTTCACAGGTCCCCGCTTTAAGCCGATTAGCAAGGCTGTTGCTCCACTGACGTTTCCTATATTCTGGAAGAATGTCTGCATAGACGGGCGCGGCTTGCTCGTTCATCTGGAATCCGTCGTGATAGAACTCGCAGCGTTTGGGCCCCGCCTTGGTCATGTAGTCCACGCCAAAGTGTCCATTTCGGACATACCTTTCTTTGATTTTGCTGACTTTAGCGCGATACTTCATGCCAAAGGTTTTTAGCATGCTGTATTCCATGATATATAGGAATTTGTTCAGTGTGGAAACGTTCAGCGCCAGCCTGTAGTATTGATACAGCCCGCTGATTTCGGAGTTGAATTTTCGCAGAATATCAATGTCCTCCCGGTTGACGAGAGAACGCCGCGGCATGGCTCTCCACTGCTCTTTGCCATGCTGGTCATGCGTAATGATGAAGGCTTTGTATTCCTGAAGTTTGGACTGCCATTTTTCATGGGGCATCCGCAGATTCACCGTCCCATACCACGCTCTGCGCAATGTTCCGTTTTTGCTGCGCTTGGTGTCTTTGCTCCGGCTGACGAAAATGTCGTAGCCGAGGTAGCGCACTCGTTGGCTGGAATGGGTCACCTTTGTTTTTTCCATGGACAGCGTCAGTTTCAGGTGGTCTTTCAGAAAATTCGCAATTTGCTCTTTGAGGCTTACCGCCT
>NZ_QWKG01000056.1 GCF_009911595.1 Colidextribacter sp. OB.20 | reverse complement strand
TCTCAAGACCTCTCGGGACTATTATCTGCATTCTCCTATTCCCTTGTATATGCGGTGGTACATTTTACGCTTACTTTCAAAACTTATACGATGACCTGTGTGACAAACTGATTGCCAAGGGCATACCGGCTGAAGAAATAGCCTATGTTCATTCGGCTAACACAGAGGCGAGGAAAAAGGAGCTGTTCGGCAAGGTGCGCTCCGGCCAGATACGGGTGCTGATCGGCTCCACGCAAAAGATGGGGGCAGGCACCAACGTACAGCACAAATTGATCGCCCTTCACCATTTGGATTGCCCGTGGAGGCCCAGTGATGATGGACGGACTTTGCGGACACATATCAAAGCGGAGGCACCTGCCAGGGTGTCTCCGCTTTTTCAAGGAAGGATGTAAGAAGTTACTTTGTGTCGTTGGGGTATCTTGATTCAATGCCTGTCCAAGTGGCCGTTACCGTTTACAAAAACACCATCCAGAAATTTTGTAAAAAATCACGGGAAAATAAAAGTTCCGTTTTAGACCTTAAAAGTTGTAGTGGGGCGTTGAGGGATATTCCCTCGACGCTCCTTGACAACTGGACACGCATTCGTCAAGTACATCAGTTCCGATGTGCGAAAGCATGAGCCACAGCAGCAGGGTACGCCATGACCCCCGCCCTATCGGGCCGAGCGAGAATACCCCCTGCAAGTGCCGCTTTGCCCCCGGCACGGCGATGACAGTCGGAATGACAATGGTACTCCCGCCCAGCCACAGCTTCACACAATGGGGACGGCTCTGTCAGAACGGCAGTTGGGGTGAAATTCCCGTGAGGCGGTGCGGCACACCGCCGCTTGACGACTTCCCTTTGCAGGCCGGGGTGTCGGGGACAAATAGGCTTGCGGCCGCATAAAACATCCCCATTTCTCCAACAAATTTTGATTTTCTTTATCAAGCTCTGCGAACTTCATTTCGGTAGAAGCCGTCACCCTTGGACACTGTAATCAGTTCCCCTTGGGTTTCCATAGCTTGAATACGCTTGGCAATCCACCAGTCGCCGATACCCAATTGATACCGCCCCAATACATCACCGATGAGATGAGCCACCCGGAAAATTCCATCAGGGATTTGGGCACGAATGAATGGATCGTAGAAATCCTCCCCTACACTGTGCAAACGGCCATTAACAACAGCACGCAAGGGTGAATTTTCCTCTTGAAGCTGTGACCACTCCATAGCGATAGCTCTGCGGACATTTTTGGGGATTTCTCGTTCAAGAGATAGATACGCTGCCCAGTCTCCCGGAGACAGGTCTCCCCAACTCAAACAGGACTGCACCGTATCATCTCCCAGCGGCATCCACTGGGGCATCTCCAAAGCGGTCACGGGGCAATCACAGTCCCGCAGTTGCCAAAGCACATCATAAAATCCGCACAGGGAGTAAGGCGCATTGCTATACCAAATACGCACAGCCTCGCCATGTTTTCCGCACTCCAAAAGCCGCTCTTTGTCCCGCTGGCGCTGTTCCCAAAGCATATCCCGCTGAGTATGATCGTCCGGGTAGGTATCTGGGAGTGGGAAGTCGCCCCCCAGCCAAGCGGTGAGCAAATCAAACCGGGCCCTCTCCACATCAGGGCCGCTTATGGGGCCGATATCCAATCCAACAGACGGGCATAACACATCCCCAGGATTGCCGCCCACGGGCCGTGCCCGGCGGTTTTCTGCCTCCCATTGGGCCTTGAGCTGGGCCATAGCCTGGTTCTTCTCTTCCTGAGTAGGTTCTCGCTCTCCGTCACCGAAAATAAATCCAATCGGCCCATCGTCCCAACTGGACGGCCCCCAATGCGTGGCCATCTTCAATGTCCCACATTCACTGTCGGAAAAAACTATCTGTAACATGGTTAAAACTCCATTTCAAATCAGAAGTTATCAATCTTTATCATTTTTTCTGTAAGCTTTAATAACTTTAATAATGACAGGCTCGAATTCAAGTAAAGGTTTATCCGACGTGTTTGTTCCGTTAGGGTTCTCTATGCCAGTCACTTCATAATATTCATCGCTGTACTGTATTTTACTGTAATCAAAATCTTTTTGAATTGCCTTGACATATTCAAACGGAGTATCTATCGGTGCCACATCTATCTCTTTGCGAATTGTACTCAAGACACCTTGCACTTCGGGCCGAACGCTCCATTTCTGTTCTTCTGGACTATTAACAAAATCCTCAAACCTTTTCTTGTCCCACCAAATAATCTGTTGCAAAATATTTGTGTTACCAGTGGCGAGTATCAGCCCCAAGAAATCGCAGAAATTACGGGCAATTGGATAGACATTGTAATCGCAGCAAGTTTCTGGGTTGACGCAGAACACCATATCTCCAAAGCCCTTAATAAAGCAGTAGTGTATGCCATTATCCCAACCAATGATTTCCGCTCCAATGGGAGTGCAAAAATACGGTGTTTGTGTTCCAGGCTCCAAACCAATCCAACTACCATCTATCTTCAAGTTCTTGTATTTTGTATAAAGTGGGTTCATTTAGATACCTCCGTAACTCGGGATTTATCGGACAGTTTTATCATCGCCATTATACCAACATTCGCCAGAAATTTCAACATACTTTTGGTTGCAAGGGAAGGATGTAAGAAGTCACATTATATCGTTGCGTACATAGGGCCGGGTAACTCCCAGCCCTATTTTTATGCCATAATCAAACCAATGGAAGGAGCGGTCACATGGCAGAAATCGAAATCACCAAGGCCAGCGAGGTCAAGGTACGGGAGATTGAATGGCTGTGGTATCCCTACATCCCCTTTGGCAAGATAACGGTGGTACAAGGGGACGCCGGGGACGGCAAAAGCACCTTTGTCCTTAACCTCGCCGCAATGTTGAGCCAGGGCCAGCCCATGCCCTTTACGGACGGGCCGGGACAGTCTCCCATCAACATCATCTACCAATCCAGCGAGGACGACGCCGATGATACCATTGTCCCCCGGTTCATCAACGCCGGGGGCGACCCGGAGCGCCTGTTGTTCATCAGCGAGAGGGAGCGGTATCTCTCTTTTTCCGATGAAAGGCTGACACAGGCCGTCAGGCAGACGGGGGCAAGGCTTATCGTCCTTGACCCCCTCTCCGCCTACATCGGGGAGGAAACGGGTATCAACGCCGCCAACGAGGTGCGGCGGCAGTTCCGCCCCCTCATCGAGATCGCCAGGGAGCAGCGGTGCGCCGTCCTCATCGTCCACCACATGAACAAGGCTATCGGTCAAAAGGCCATCAACCGGGCCGTCGGCTCCGTGGATATTGTGGGCGCTGCCCGGAGTGTGCTGCTGGTGGCCCGGACAGACCGGGAACACCCGGACGAGCGTATCATGGCCCAGGTGAAATGCAACGTGGGGCCTACCGGCAGCGCCATTGTCTTTTCAGTGGGTGGGGGCGCTGTCCAGTGGCTTGAGGAAACCGCCAAGACAGCGGATGAAGTGCTGGGCAACGTGTTCGCCAACCTGGGCAGGCCCGACACCCAAATGCGGCAGGCCAAGGAGGTAATAAGTCAGCTTCTCTCGGACGGGCCAAAGCCCCAGCGTGAGGTCATGGAGAAGCTTAGAACGGCGGGCGTTGGGGAGAGTACGGCGAAAAAGGCAAAGCAGCTTTTGGGCGTCCGCTCCGTTAAGGCGGGTGCTGTATGGCTTTGGTCGTTACCTGACGAGGACGGTCTATGACGCCGCCCGGAAGGGAGTCCAGAGGGAAGCCCTCTGGCCCACCACCTTGCTTGCAAGGTGTAGTGGGTTACACAACATTTGCGCCTGCGGCGACGGTTGTGCTGCGAGCCGGGGCGAGCGGCACAGCCACCGCCAGATACCGTTATGCTTTGTGAGCGGGGAGCGAACAAAGCATGGCGGTATCTTTTTGCGGGCGCAAATGTTGTGTACCTGACCCCGCCCGGTCTTGAACACGTCCGTTCCAAATACAGACGGAGGGATGGGAGATACCGCCCGCTTCTACGGGACAATGTGACTTCTTACATCCTTCCTCAAAGGAGGTCGCTATGGCGAATTACGCAATCATGCGGATTGAAAAACGAAAGCTGCCCTCGGTGGGGCGTATCAACAAGCACCATGAACGGCTGAAAGAGGAATACAAGAGCAATCCCGACATTGACCGGGGGCGCACCGGGACGAACTACCACATCATAGCGCCGTCCCTCCCCTATCGGGACGCTGTGCTGGCCCGTATCGAGCAGGCCGGGGCAAGGCGGCGCAAGGACAGCGTGGTGTTGCAGGACTGCTTTGTGGGCGGCACTCCTGACTGGCTGAAAGCAAAGAGCCAGGAGGAACAGAGGGAGTATTTCAGCCACGCCTACCAATTCTTCGAGGACAATTTTGGAAAAGAGAATATCATCTCCGCCGTGGTGCATATGGACGAGGCTACTCCCCATATGCACCTTTGCTTTGTCCCTATCACCGCCAAGGGCCGCTTGTCCTCCAAGGACATTATCGGCGGGCCGCAGGGCCTTGTGAAGTGGCAGGACAGGTTTTACGAGCATATGCGCCAGCGGTATCCAGACCTGTCCCGCGGCTTGCCGCAGAAGCAGACCCGCCGTAAGCACGTCCCGCCCTATATGTTCAAGCTGACGGCGGAGCTATACAAGCACTATGACGAGATATGTCAGGCCATCAACAGCATTGGAGCGTTTAACAACGGCAGAAAAAAAGAAGAAGCCATCGCCCTTCTCGGCAGGTATGCCCCGGAGATGACCCAGCTAAAGGCCCAGGTCGCCAGCACGGACAAGCAGATCGCTGACCTGGAACGGGAGCTTGCCTATGTGACGGAGGGACGGGCCACGGCGTGGCAGGCCAATCAGAACTACAAACAGGAGTTGGAGGAAGCCAACTACAAGCTGTATCAACTGAACCGGGAGCAGAAACGGCTGGCGGAAATCATCTCCCGGATTCCCCCGGAACTGCTGGCGCAGTTGACGAAAAGTGAGCGGGAAGCCCGAAAAATTCAGGAAAGAGGGAATGATAGATGAATATTCAGGAAATCAAGGTATCGGAGTGCATGGCTTTTCAGGACAATCCCTTTCAGGTCAGGGACGATGAGGGCATGGAGCTGCTTGTCCAGAGTATCCGGGAGTTTGGCGTGATGACGCCCATTGTGGTGCGCCCGGTCAAGGAGGGCGGGTATGAGGTCATCAGCGGCCACCGCAGATTACACGCTTGCAGGAGGGCGGGGATCGAGATGATCCCCGCCCTTGTCCGTGATATGGAGCGTGACAGCGCCGTGATCTTCATGGTGGATTCCAACATCCAGCGGGAGGGTCTTTTGCCCTCCGAAAAGGCGTTCGCTTACAAGATGAAGGTGGAAGCCTTGCGGCACCAGGGGAAAAAGTCTGTCCAACCTGGACAGAAGTCGTCACGGGGCGCTGTGGCAGAGAACGCCGGGGAAAGCGAAACCCAGGTGCAGCGGTATATCCGCCTGACCAAGCTGGAAAAGCCCCTCCTGTCCCTGGTGGACGAGGGCAGGATCGCTTTTACCCCCGCCGTGGAGTTGTCCTATCTGACCCAGCAGGAACAGCGGGATTTGCTGGAAACCATTGAGAGCGAGGACGCCACCCCCTCGCTGTCCCAAGCCATCCGTATGCGGAAGCTGAGTGAAGCGGGCCAGCTTGATATGGACGGTATCTTCCACATCATGTCGGAGGTCAAGGGCAATCAGAAGGAGTATATCAAGCTGTCCAGCGATAAGGTTGGGAAGTACCTGAACAAGCTGCGTACTCCCCAGCAGAAAGAGGACTTCATCTTGAAAGCCCTGGCCTTTTACGCCCGCCACCTGGAGCGCCAGCGTTCCAGCCGGGACGGGAGGTGAGCGGCATGGCGAAGCAGACCGCTCCCAAGCGGCAGAAGCCCCGCCTTGTTGTTCAGCGGGTATTCACCGGGGAAAAGAGCATGGAAGATGTTCTTTTCCCCGTTATTTATGAGGATTTACGGCGGCAGCTTGAACGCCGCCGCACCTTGGACAAGGAGGGTGAGGACGGATAAACTGTCCGTAAAGTCTGTTCAACACAAGGAGGTATCACGATGGGAACGAAAAAAGACAGCACCATTTATGATGTGGCGATTTATTGCAGATTGTCACGGGAGGACGTGAAAGAGGACAGTTCCGGGGACGAGAGCGCCAGCATTGGGACGCAAAAAGCCATCCTCACCGAGTATGTCCGTCAAAAGGGCTGGCACCTTGTCCAGACCTATGTGGACGACGGGTATTCTGGAACGAATTTTGTTGAGGTAAGATAACGATACCTTTTTTACAGAGGGTGTTATCTTACCTCTTTTTGATGTATGTTAGATAGCATAACTCTTTACGTCGGCTCCTATCTGTCTGAAATAGGAGATACTTTCGGTAGGCTTGTCGCCTGTATCAACTCTGCCGACAAAGCTATAAAAGATTTCGATTTTGCGGGTGTTCGTTTCCTTATCCAGTTCGTGAATAAGAATACGGTCAATAAATTCATGGACGTTTTCGTAGGTCAGTTCTTCAATCGCTGTGTATCTGCGTACCAGTGCGACAAACCTTTTTACGTCCGCGCTGCGCTCGGTGGCGTTGTCGATTTCCTGTGACAGCTCCGCAATCCTCCGGGTCAGCGTCTTTTTTTCTTCATCATAGCCGGAAGTCAGAAAAGCAAATTGTTCATCTGAAAGTTTTCCTAAAGCGTTGTCCTCGTAGAGCTTGCGGAATAAGATGTTCAGCTCGTTAATACGGTTCTGCGCCTTGTCAAGCTCTTTCCGCTGCTGTGTCAGCGTCTTTTGTACTGCCTTTGCGCTGCACTCGTTGGCGGTTTCGATAAACTCCTGTTCATGCTCTTTCACATAAGACGTTACTCGCTGCAAGTCTGCAAGGACAAGTTCTTTCAATACGCTTTTGCGGATATAATGGGTAGTGCAAAGCATATCATTTCTTGCCCGGTTGCGGTAGTTGCCGCAAGTGTAGGCGTGTTTCCGTTCAAGCGTCCCGGCTCCGCGTACTGCATACATTTTGTAGCCGCAGTCCCCACAAAAGAGCAGCCCGGAAAACAGGTCAATTTCATCAACCTTTGTCGGGCGTTGCCGGGTGGCAATCCGCTTCTGTGCAAGTTCAAAGGTTTCTTCATCAATCAAAGGTTCGTGAGTGTTGGGGAAGAAATACCTTTTTTCCTCCGGGTTCTTTTTCGTCTTTTTCGACTTATAAGATACCTTGTAGGTTTTTCCGGTTATGGTATGCCCTAAATACTCTTTCCTTGTCAGAATGTCGTACAGTGTCTTATCCGGCCAGTTGTACCATGCGTTGAGCTGTGGGCGGGGGTGGCGTTTGCTCCCTGTCCTGCGGTAGCGCAGTTCCCCGACGGTCAGTATTTCGTTGTCCCGTAGCCAGTTCTGGATTTCACACATACGGTCGCCCCGTACATACATTGCAAAAATCTGTTTTACGACGTGTGCCGTTTCCGGGTCGGGTATCAGATGATTGCGGTTATCCGGGTCGATAAGGTAGCCGTAAGGGGCTTCGCCGTTGACGCGCTCGCCTTTCTGTGCCTTTGCCTGTTTGACAGCCCGGATTTTCTTTGAGGTGTCGCGGGCGTAAAACTCGTTGAACCAGTTCCGCAGAGGGGTAAACTCGTTATCTTCCCTCGCTGTGTCTACACCGTCGTTAATGGCAATGTAGCGCACTTCGTATTCGGGGAAAACAATCTCTATCAGTTCGCCGGTTTTCAGATAATTACGTCCCAGACGGGAAAGGTCTTTTGTTATGACGGTTGCCACGTTCCCGGCTTCAACCTCATGCAGCATGGCTTGAAGCCCCTCACGCTCAAAGCTCACGCCGGAAAATCCGTCGTCTACGAAAAAGCGCGTGTTGAAAAAGTGGTGTTCGTCAGCGTACTTTTGTAAAATCAGCTTTTGGTTCTGTATGCTTTCGCTTTCCCCGGCTTGCATATCTTCCTGGCTCAATCTGCAATATAAAGCGGTAATCTTGTCTGTCTGTAACATTTTGTCCTCCTTTCCGACGACAGACAAGCATGGTATTTGTACTGTCTATATTATACCACATACCGCTGCCTGTGTCATGTATAAAATGTGAAGAAACGCCCTATTTCCGGGCGTTTGCGGGGTTCAGCTCCATGTCTTTGCGTATGAGCTTCTTTATCTTTTTATCCAGTGTGTCCGTCGCGTGTTCACTTGCGGACGAACATACAAGGTAAGTAACTTTCCCTATTTTATGCTCCGTTGTGGTAACGGGCGTTTGGTTTTGCGTCAAAGAAAATCCCCCTTTCTTTCGCAAATATAATACAGTCTATGAATAGCAGCAAGTCCACTATTCAATAAAACAAAGGCTTTAATCGGACGGTTATTAGCATAACCTCATGGGAATTTCACCCCGGCATGGTTCTCATGCCGCCCTACCCATTGCCTGCGACGCTCTTAACGCTCGGACTGTGGCTGTAAGGAAGTATCATTGTATATTCTGCGTGTCGTCGCCCGCAAGCCGCTACACTTGCTTTCCGGCGCGGTGTTGGTCGCTCGGCTGTCCGGGTGGGAATACTCCCACCGGGATAGCGTCATGGCGCACCAGCCGTATGGCTCGGCGCAAAAGGAACGTATCCGATTTGCCCTATGCTGCGCCGCTGTTATCTTGCGCCGCTTTCTTTTTCAAGGTTCAAAAATGGCTGTGCTGCCCGCGTCAGCAGCGGAACGGAAAAGGGGGTTAGAGAAAGCGTCCCGCCGCTGCTTCGGTTATTCCTCTGTCCTAAAGGTGAGGACAGCCATCATCAGTTTTGCTTGCAGCCGTTCCCGAATGTCGTGGTCTACGCCGAAATAGACGTTTCCGCGCTCGTCGTACAGCTTCCGCATGGAAAGACGGGCTATGTAGCCGCTGAAATGCTGCAAGACAATCTTCATGGCGTCCGGGTCGCCCTTTGTCGCTGCCACAATGACAGGATAGGGAACAAGGGCATTTTCCGGGTAGCCGGGTTCGTTACCATTCGTCCCATTCATCAGCATTTTCCTCCAGATATTTTCTTAATCTCTCAAAAGAGCTTGTCCGCCTGTACTGTATCGTGCTTCTCGACGTATTGAACAGTTCCGCAATCTCGGTATCGTTCATTCCCTCGAAGTAATACAGCAGTATGGCTTTGCGCTTTTCTTCCGGTAAAGTACGGATTGCTTCAAGAAGCAGCTTTGGCGTGATTTTCTTCCCGGCTTTCTCAAAGACGGTTTCAACAGTTTCCCGTTTGAAATATTCATCAAACGTATGAAGCTGTCGCGCTTCGTCTAAGGTCATGTCGGAAAAGGTGACTTCCCTTGCCTTATGCCTGTGCAGCTCCCTGTGAGCGTCACACGCTTCATTGTGCAGCACCGTATTACAAAACTTCTGAAAAGCACACTGTTTGTAAAACTCCCTGCTGTTAGGTTCCACATTCTCACCTCCTTTCTCGTTGGAAAGTTGGTGGTGCTTCCCCCTTTTCGCGGGGCAATACGGCGGTTTTCAAAAACGCCGAAGATTTTTTGAAATTTTTTCAAAAAATTTTTTGAGCAGCAAAATGCGCCCGTCCGAAAAGCCCGGACAGGCGCATAGGTATTATAAGTAGTATTTAGATGATTAGACAGTTCATATATACAAGCGTAATTTCCCCCGGTGGTGGTCGGGCTTTTTTTAACAAGTCAATGACCGTCGAATTTTGTCGGTACGGTATGTGCTTCATGGCGGCTACCTCCTAAAGCCGCCATACCTTTTATTAAGAGCGTTTGCAGATTGCCAATAGACAAAAAGAAACGGCGGCTTCTCAAAAGCCGCCGTTGAGGAATAGGCGTGTGAAAATACCTCTGCTCTGCGACGGCTTTTTTTCTTTGCCGTCGTCTGGCAGATAATAAAAAGTGTAGATGTTTGTTACCTCAAAAAAGGGTCTGTATCTGTTAATTTCTATATGCCCTTTCGTCCATGCGTTCAAAATGGATTTGGTCTTTGTTGATAGTGATAGTTATATGGTCTGTGGTATATATGGCTGCAATCTCTTCAAGTTTTTTCACTATATCGCTTTCGCTCATTTTCAATGCACTTTCAACGTCCATATCGTCCCAAAATGTTTGTACCGCATTTATCATTTTTTCAATTTGGCGGTCACGTTCACCGACTGTGACTGTTTCTGTTTCTGAAATGCGGTAAGAAAATTGATAGAATAAATTACACCTTGCCACATCAAGGCTCCCACTGGTGATTTTTTCCGGCAGATATTCACCATAGTAAGGATTCAATTCTGTTTTGGTGTAGCTGCCCTGAATCGCTTTGCCATTCTCCATGCCGGATAAAAATACCGTCAACCTCACAAAAGAAAGTTCCTCGGCGGTCAAAGTAACGGAAAAGTCATTGAATTTAGTATCTTCATCAATTCTTTCCATTCTTTCACGATTTTCATTCGCCCACGCCAACAAAGAAGTGTTAAAATCCTTGATTGGCGTATTCTGATAATCGGGCGTTTTCAAAGTGAATAGAGAACGATAATCTTCTTCCGTACCATTGGAATATACGCGGGTTTCCCGTTCGCTGTTTCCTTGCGATTGACCGTTTTCTTTGTCTATGCCCTGTACGGAAGCCGGAAAATATGCGTATTCAATGGAGATTTCAATTTCTTCTGTTTTTAATTGTTCAATCAGATTATCCGTATTGCTTTGAATATCAGCCAATATGGAATTAGTATTCTGCAATTCCGGGGCTGTCTTATCGCCTAATATATCCTGGATACCCTTTATCACATTTAAGCGGGTAGTATTGTATTCCCGAATAGTAAGCGTATCAGCGTCTAAAATAGTTAAGGAAAATGAATATTCCAACCTTGCGCTATCTGCTGAATTAGAAGTCCTCACTTCCTCGCTGAAATTTTGGGTTTCCCATTCATCTCCTGCAAGTGGCAGCACATAAAACAAGAATGAAGCTGTTGTGTCGGTATCTTTCGCCCCGTAGAGGATTTGACTTTTCCAAAACCTTTCCAACAAATCTCCGTATTCTGTTGTATCTGTCAACTTTGCAATATGGCTCCGATAATCTGAAACAGTCATATCCTCATAACCGTCCAATTGCAGAGCCAACAATTTTTGATATTCCTCTTTACTAAAGGAATTGTCCGGCATTTCCCCCGGTTCAGAAGTAGCAATAGGGGAATCGGTGGTTGATACGTTGTTTTGCTCCGGCGAACTACTTCGCTCTGCACACCCTGTAAACACACTCATGGTTAAAAGGGTGGCAAGAATGATTGTTAAATATTTCTTCATAGTAGAAGCTCCTTTCTGTTACCCTTTCCGGGTACAGTTAAAGAATACAGCCCTAACTTGAATCTATTTTGTATTGAATATGTTTTTTATGTGGAGATAGAAAAAGCGGCAAGCTGAAAAAGCTCGCCGCCTTTGAAATATAAGTGCTAAAACTGTACGGAAACGATAACACCTTGAATAGTATTAGCAATTTCAATTTTCGCACCATGCAAATCAAGAATCGTTTTTACAATATATAATCCTAATCCTGTGCCGCCTGTTTGCCTGTTTCTTGACTGGTCTACCCTATAAAATGGTTCAAACAATTTGGAAATAGCTTCGTCGGGAATATATGCGCCTGTATTCTCAATCGTAAGGGTGGTTGTTTCAGTTTCTTTCCATAACTTTATCAATACTTGATTTCCGGCTCCCGAATACGCCGCCGCATTTCCTAAAAGATTATCCAATGCTTTTTGGAGTAGCTGCATATCGCCTAAAATATAAATCTCTGGGGATATGGATTGTTCAACTATCAAATCCTTTTGCATGAATAAATCTTCAAACGATGTAACGCGGTCAATTATGAAATTGCTAAGATTAAGATTGCTTTTTTTGCAAGTATAACCCGGAGTATCTAATCGGGATATTGTTAGAAGCTCTTGTACCATTTTCCCTAAAGTGTCCGTAATTTCCAAAGACTGTGCAAGATACGTTTCCCGGTCTTTATAGCGTCCCACTTGATAGAGCATACCTTGAAGCTGTCCTTTGATAATGGTGATAGGCGTTTTTAATTCATGGGAAGCTGCTGCAAAAAATTCTAACCGTTGTTTTTCAAGCCGCCTTTCCATGTCAATATCAGCTTGTAACTTTTGGTTGGCTTCCTGTAACTCTGAAAGAGCAGCCGCCAGTTTCTTTGACAGGTCATTTAAGCTATGAGAAAGCACCCCTATTTCGTCTGTACGGTTAGTAGGGCATAAACCGCTAAAATCCATATCAGCCATTTGCTTTGATAATTTGCTTATCTTTTTAATTGGCTTTGTCATATACCAAGTATAGAAAAAAGCAGCAATTACAGATACCAATAAAATAGCAACGCTCAATATAGGAAGCGTCTTTTGAAGTGCTAAAACCACTTGACTTTCTTTGTTGGTATTTTTGGTAAGCAATAAAATATATGCTTCTGTGCTGTCCGCAAATGATATTTCATATTCCTCTGTCGTATCTGTGCTTTTATAATCATCAATTTTATTGCCAGTAAATTTATTTAAGTCTGATAAGGCTATTTCATTGCCAGAGTTTTGAAACAGGTGAAAAGCAAATTCATCATCATACTGCTTTGTAAGAATATCATTATACCCTTGAATGAAATATTGCACTTCCTCTTTAGGGATATGAGATAATTCATCTGATAACATATCAGCAAATTCTTTCACTTCCGCTAAATCATGGGAATAAATATATGGGGCAAAGTGGGCTATACACAAATATGTTACAGAGCAACAAGCCACCATAAGTATTGATGTAATCAGAAAAACTTTTACCGACAATTTACTCTTAATCTTCTTTATCAATTCTATATCCCACCCCTCTAATCGTTTCTATGTAGTCAGCAGCACCAAGTTTTTTCCGTAAGTTCTTTATGTGTGTGTCAACAATCCGTTCTTCTCCGAAAAACTCATACTTCCAAAGTGTCTGTAACAGATTTTGCCGCGTTAAAATTCTGCCCTTGTGTATCAGCAGCTCCCGCAGTATTTCAAACTCGCGGGGCGTTAAATCAATGCTTTCTTCCTTTGTATAAACCTTGTACCCCTCTAAATCCAGTGTTAAATCCTTATACGCAAAAGTCTGCGGAATATCATTCTGCTTTGATGAACGGCGTAGGACAGCGGCGATTTTCCGCAACAGTACAGGCATGGAAAACGGCTTTGTGATATAATCGTCTGCTTGCAAGTCCAAGCCTTTAAGCTGGTTCCCCTCGTCGTCTAATGCCGTAAGCATGATAATAGGCACATCTGATTTTTGCCGGATAACTTCGCAAACACCAAAACCGTCAATTTTTGGAAGCATAATATCAAGCAGTATCAAATCAAAGCTCTGTTCGGAAAACTTCGCAAGGGCTTCCACACCGTCAGCCGCCAGTACAACACTATACCCGGCTTCCTGTATAAAGTCATGTAGCAATGCCTGTATAGATAAATCGTCCTCAACAATTAAGATTTTACTCATAGCGCACCTCCTAACCGTAATTGTAACAGGGTAATTTGAATCTATTGTGTAGATTTGAAATTTTTTCGTCTTTTATCGGTCGGTTTCTCCGCGTCCTTTGGTATCAGCCACATACGGCTGAATTTTGCCACGCCGGGTATGCGGTTTTCCTCACATAGCTTTTGTACCCGTCTTTCTGAAATGCCCCATTTCTTCGCTGCTTCCGGGGCAGAAATATACTCTAACATTTTCATTCACCCTTTCTATAAGTTCTATCGCTATAATTATATACGGTTAGCCGAATAAACACAAGGCTTCTTCCGCAAAGAATTATGAATTATTTTGGCTAACTGATAGAACGGTATAGACATATCCAAGAAGAAAGGTGAACAGTAAAATGTAATAGGGTGAATAACTATGGCAAAAAGACCAGTACCGAAATACGACTTCAAGGCTTTTGGGGCAGCGATAAAGGCAGCGCGAACAGGGCGCAAGGAGAGCCGCAAGAAAGTAAGCGACGAAATGTTTATCTCGCCGCGCTACCTTGCGAACATTGAGAACAAGGGGCAGCACCCAAGTTTACAGATATTCTTTGAGCTGATACAGCGTTACCATATATCCGTAGACCAATTCTTGTTAGACACGCCCGCCGCAAAGAACACAAAGCGGCGGCAGCTTGACGCGCTCCTTGACGGTATGAGCGATACAGGCATACGGATTGTGACCGCAACGGCAAAAGAGATTTCCGAAGTCGAAAAAGAGGGCGAATAGGAATGTCCGGCTTAAAACTGAACAGTATTTAGAGAGCGTTGTAATCTTTTTTGAGATTGCAGCGTTTTTCTTTTGCGGAAGTTTGGCAAAATCGCTTTTTCTCCGTAGTAAGGGATAAGAGCCTAAAGGATAAAACATTCGTAGCAAGCATAGGAAGCGGGAACCCACTTCCGTATTTTTCCCTCCCGCGCTGCGGCGCGTCGGTTGAAAATGGCTTGTTGGGAAGTGTCCCAAACCCTCGGAACGGAAAAGAAAGGAGCGAATACATGGACGGACGCAAAAGGACGGTGCAAATCAAATTCAGAGTGACGGAAGCGGAACGGGATTTAATACTGGAAAAAATGAAGCTCGTACCCACCCGGAACATGGCGGCGTATCTGCGGAAGATTGCCATTGACGGTTATATTATTCAGATAGACCACGCCGATATAAAGGCAATGACCGCAGAGATACAGAAAATCGGTGTCAACGTCAACCAGATAGCACGCCGCGTAAACGCGACGGGGAACGCATACCAAGAGGACATAGAGGAAATAAAGGGGGTGCTTGCGGAGATATGGCGGTTACAAAGATTAAGCCTATTAAAAGCACTCTAAGCAAAGCCCTTGACTATATCGAAAACCCGGACAAGACGGACGGAAAAATGCTTGTGTCCTCTTTCGGCTGCTCCTATGAAACGGCAGATATTGAATTTGAATATACCTTGTCCCAAGCACTCCAAAAGGGGAACAATTTAGCCTTTCATCTGATACAATCATTTGAGCCGGGGGAAGTCGATTATCAGAAAGCCCATGAAATCGGAAAGCAGCTTGCCGACGCGGTAACAAAGGGGCAGCATGAATATGTACTCACGACGCATATTGACAAAGGACACGTCCATAACCATATCATTTTCTGCGCTGTTAATTTTGTAGACCACCACAAATACAATTCCAACAAAAGGAGCTATTACGGCATACGGAACATGAGCGACAAGCTGTGCCGGGAAAATGGCTTGTCCGTCGTCGTTCCCGGCAAGGGCAGCAAGGGAAAAAGCTATGCAGAGTACCAGGCAGAAAAGACGGGTACAAGTTGGAAAGGCAAGCTGAAAACCGCCCTTGACGCGCTTATCCCCCAAGTTTCCAGTTTTGAGGAATTGCTAACGCGGTTACAGGCGGCGGGCTATGAGATAAAGCCGGGGAAATATGTGTCATGCCGCGCCCCCGGACAGGAACGCTTCACACGTCTTAAAACCCTCGGCGCAGACTATACAGAGGAAGCCATAAGGGAACGGATAGCGGGCAGACGGGCAAAAGCGGCGAAAGCTCCCAGAGAACAGCGCGGCGTGTCGCTGCTTATCGACATTGAGAACAGTATCAAGGCGGCGCAGAGTAAGGGCTATGAACAGTGGGCGAAAATCCACAATCTGAAACAGGCAGCTAAAACCATGAATTTCTTGACGGAACACAAGATTGAACAGTACGCGGATTTAGTCAGCCGGATTGAGGAAATGTCAGCGGAAAGCGGACAGGCGGCAGACGCATTGAAGAACGCGGAAAAGCGGCTTGCGGACATGGCGGTGCTTATCAAGAATGTTTCCACCTACCAAAAGACAAAGCCCGTCTATGACGCATACCGCAAGGCAAGGAACAGGGAGAAGTACCGCGCCGGACAGGAACAGGCAATTATCCTCCATGAAGCCGCCGCAAGGTCGCTGAAAGCGGCTGGCATTGCAAAGCTCCCGAACCTTGCCGCGCTGCAATCGGAATATGAAGCCCTCCAAGCGCAGAAAGAAGCCCTTTACGCCGATTATGGGAAGCTGAAAAAGAAAGTCCGGGAGTATGATATTATCAAGCAGAACATTGACAGCATTTTACAGGCAGACAGGCAGCCGGAACGGGAAAAGGGAACAGAGCGCGGATAAGGATAGCAAAATCCCCGCCGCTGTGCTATGATAAGGCTATCAAATACAGACAGGAGCGTTGAAGCATGGAAAACCAGAAAATGCCGGAATATGAAACCATACGCGCCGCCGTCGCCGGGGAAAAATGGGCGGTGGAGAAAGTCGTGGAGTGCTACAAGGACGAAATCGACAGGCTATCGACGGTAGCGGTCAGACAGCCGGACGGAAGCACGAAACAGGAAATCAACGAAGATATGCGCCAGTCTATCACAAAGAAGCTGATAGAAGCCCTCCCACAGTTCCCGCTTGAAGAAATGGAAAAGAGAAATGTCAGATAGGCAAAAAAAGAACAGGGCGCGGAAGTCAGTATATGACTTCCGCCGCCCTGTCTTTTTATGGGTGCTGCTTTCGTGAATGTTACGCAGTAGAACGCCATTTTCGGGGGTAAAGGTATAAAGTATCGCCTATCCGATTTTCACGCCCGGAAAGCCCTGTAAATCAAGGGATTTTCCGCACCTACTGCGTAACAGGGGCGCGTCTTTTCCTCATGCGCTCGGCGGCTTGTCTGCGGGTGATACGCTTCCGGCAGACGGGGCAGTATTTGACACTGTTAGAGGTTGACGCAAAGAACGCGCCGCACTCGGTACACTTCTTCTTGTCCCCTGTCTGGTAAAGCTCCGCATAGAGCAGCCTGTCGGCGGGAAGCACCGCAACCCGGAACCACTTGCAGAGAAGCGAATAGGAAATGAGCTGCGGACATACGCACTCGTCCCCGTCGTCCAGTAAGATACAGTTCCCGTTATCATAGTTGCAGCACGTCCGGCGCACAAGAGCGTTGACTTTCCGGCTCTGGGTCGGCGTCAGCCGCTTAACCCCGTTCATACTTCATCAGCGGCGTAAATGGGAAGCTCCGCAAATTCCGCTTCGGTCAAAGCGTCCACTTTGGAAAGGGTGCGCTTTGCAAGCTCCCGCATATCCGCGTCCATGTAGGGCAGCGCGGCGTTGACATTCTCAATCAAAGCCCGCTTGCCGCCCTCGTTGTAAATGCTCAAAAGGTTTGTTTCTTCAACAGTCAGTCTAATCATGCTCATACCTCCATATCGTGATTTTTTGTTTTCGCCGCCGCCTTTTTCGGGGTGGTCTTTGCCTTGTCCGCTTTAAGCTGCGCCCGGATAGAGGGGCGGGGCTTCCTTATCTCCCTGTCCCGGTTCTCCCCTTTGTCAATCAGCGCATACGTCCCATGTCTGCCCTCGATTTTGGAAAAGGAAAGGGTCTTATAGGGCAGCATGGAGAAAAGGCGGTCAGTGTCCTTTGTGGTTGCAAGCCGCATGAACGCCGGGGAAAGCTCTGCCATGAAATGGGTCTTGTTCGGGCTGTTCGGCTCGTAATGCCGCTTCATTTCCCGCACAATGCGCCGCGCTTCCGTTTCAATCAGCCCGTCCCGCAAAGCGGCGATATGCGCCTTGAAATCCCCCGGCGAAAGCTGCTCCCGGCTGCGCCGTTCTTCCTGTAAAAGAGCTTGCAGCGCGTCCGGGTCGTTGGGTACGGCTTCAAAGCGTTCAAACTTCCCAAGCTGCGGGTCTGGGTTGCCGTTGAAGAACCGTCCGGCGGGTATCTCCCTTTCCCCTCGCTCATAAATCAGCTTCACCGTATCGGCGGGCAGTTCCTTTTCCTTGACGCGCTCATAATGTTTAGTGTAGTCCAGTTCGTACAGATTGCCCTTGATTTTCCCGCGCTCCTTTCCCGTCAGCTCGATTGCATAGGCAAGAACGCGGTCGCTTGTCTGCTCCATGTAGAAACGCCATGTGTTGTGGGGCGCGGTGTCTTTGAGGAAAACGTCGCGCTCCCGGAAACAGTGCGTCCCGGACGGGCGGCAGAACCACAAAAGTGTTTTGTCCTCCCTGTGGGGGCTTGCCGCCGCCTTTGCGATAATCTCTTTGTCAATGTCTAAGTCGCTCTGGTAAAAGCCTGTGTTCTGCTTCATAATCGCTTCAAGGGAAGCAAACAAATCCATGTTTTCAAATTTGCTCTGTTCCGGCATGGGTCAGCTCCTTTCCAAGTCCTGTGACTTCTGCTTTGCGTTTTTCTTCTGTGCCTTTTCCTTGTCGGCTCTAAGCTGCGCCCGGATAGAGGGCTTCTTTTCCGGCTTCGCTCCCTTGCCGCGCTCCTTGTCGGCTTTGACAGCGTTAGCCAGGTCAACAAGGGAAATCTGCTCGCCCGCCTTTACCTTTGCTTCCAGTTCGTCAACGGTGGGGGTGTTGTTGATGATACCGTCAATCATGTTCCCGTTCTGCTCTGTGGTCTGCTCGGCGGTTTTCAAGGGATTGTCCCGCTGCGCCTGTTCTGCGGCAACGGCAAACGCCCGCGTCCCATTCCCCATAATCAGATACTTTCCGTCGTCCGACTGGTGGTGAAAGCCATATCCGGCGGCTTCTATCTGCTCCCGGCTCATGGCGGTTACATGGAAAGTCCCTCTCGGTGTCTTGACAGTTTCGCCCGTTTCCAAGTCGTCCGGGGTAAGCTGCTTCTGCTCCTGTAAAAACTCCGGCACTTCCCGGAAACCTACACTGTCAACGAAATGCGCCGCGTCCTGTCCGTCCTGATGAAGCACTACCACGTCCGAAACGGAAAGGCTGTGTCCCTTAAAATCTTTGGGGTGGTCGATATTGAAACGGGCGTAAATATCTTCAAGGGAAGTTTCCGGCGCAAGGGGCGCGGAATAGACAAGCTCATAGTTCGCCCTGTCAACCACATTCCCCGCCGCCTGCAGGCGGTCGTAAGGCTCAAAGCGGAAATCCCTTGTTTCGTCCCCGTCTTTTATCTGGTAAATGGAAAAGGTGTCTTTGTCCTGTCCGGCGGTCTGCGCCGTTTCCTGTGCTTTTGCGTAAAGTTCTTTTACCTCTGCCTGTGTCAGTTCCCCGGCGTTCAGTTGCCCCATAAGCTCGCGGCATTTTTCGGGTGTGCCGATATACAGAACGTCGCCTATTTTGGCTTTCCCGTCCTCCTGTGGAACGTATGCTTGCAGAATAGAAAGATTTTCCCGGCTGTCGCTGCGGGGGTTCGCGTGTACTTGATAGATGTACTCCTGTGGGGGCTGCGCCTGTGCCGCTTCCTTTTGGCCGCGGATATGCGCCCGCAGTAAATCAGTGGGCTTTTCCCCGGTAAGGGGCTGAATGGATTTCACATAGTCTGCCGCATAATAGGCATTATTGGTTAGCTGCCGCTGCCATGCTTCGGCTTTGGGTGACCACCGAAAACCATTGCTTTTCAGTTCTGTCCGCGTCGCTTCGTCGGGCTTCCCGTCAAAAAAGATTTGCAGACGGTTTGCTTCGGTGTTTGCTTCCACTCTGCCGCCCTCAAACTCCCAACCGACAAAACCGATTTCTTTTGTCTGTGAGAGGGATTTAATGCGGTCTTTGACGCGCCGGATTTCTGCGTTGTTGTTGGATAACGCCCATGACGCGAAAGGCTTATCCCCCAAATGCCATTGGCTCGACATATCCGCTTTCAGCTTTTCAAGCTGCTCCGGCGGTAAATGCGGGCAACCGTCAAGGGTCTTATGCTTGCGGTAATAGGCGTTGACTGCTTTCATGGTTTCCTGTGATTTTTCCAGTCCCGCAAGTTTCTTTTGAAGTTTCTCGACTGCTTGCGGGTCGTCCGCGCTGATACCGCCCATTCCTGTGCTGCGGATTTTATCAAGCAAGCCCTGTATGTCCCGGTATTCCTGCATATTCCGGTCAGTGGCGGCGTTCTGCTTTTCTTTCTTCCTTGTGGGGAAGTTGGAACCTCCGGCAATCAAGATAGAGGGAACGCGCCCCGCAATTTCATAGCCCTTGTTCATATTCGCCGCCAGTTTCCGGGCATAAGTGTCAAGCAGACTGTCAATCTTTTCATGGTACATAGGGTCAACACGTTTTTTCTGCCGTTCCGCGATTTGTACGGCTTCGTCAATGTAGCTGCGGTATTCTGCCGTTGCGCTGCCCGGTTTGTAATCGTAAAAGCTGTTCATATCTTTTGCGCGGCGGGCGGCGGTTTCGTTGATAGAATAGTAGGGGGCGGCGGCTTGCTGCGTTTCCTGTGTTGTGGCGGTTTCCTGTGGGGTTTCGCTGCGGGTTTCCTGTGCTGTGTCCGCTTGTTTCTGTGGGGCTGCTTCGGGCTGCTCCGGCGCGGGGGTTTCCGGCGGCTCTGTTACTGCTTCGGGCTGCGCCTGTGCCTGTCCTTTTGCCTGTTCCTTTTGGATTTCCGCAAAATGTCCGTCAATGGCTTCAATCAGCTTTGCAGCGGTGCTTTTGATGATTTCAAGAGAGCTTTTCAGCTCGGCAAGCTCCCGTCCGCTGCTCCACCCGGCGACATAGCCGAAAGAATAATCCGACGTGTCAAGCCCGTAATGTTGGCAGACGGTAAAGGCGATACTTTCAGCCTGTACCTCGCGGGTGCGGCGGTCGGGGCGTTCCGGCGCGTCGATAGCGGTATCATGCAGCGTCGCATGGGCGATTTCATGGATAGCGGTCTTGATATTCTGTAATTCGCTCATGCCCTCGTTGATGATGATTTTTCTTTCCTCATAGTTGCAGCGTCCTTTTATGCTGCCTGTCAGTTCGTCAAAGCCAACGGCAAAGGGCGACGTTTTTTCAAGGGCGGCGAAAAAATCCGGGTACTGTTCCACATTGCCCGTCAGCTCGGCGGCAAGGGTGGGCAGCTCCTTTCCCTCGGTCTGCGCCACGTCAAAGACAGAAACGACAATAAACTTCGGTATCTTGATTTCCTGTACTTCGGTGACGGGCTTTCCGTCCGCGCCGATTATGGGCTGCTGCGTGTCCGGGTCAAGTTTTTCCACCTGCTTCCGTATGGTCTTTTCGGTAGGGGCGATAATCCGTATTCCCTTTTCATCTGCCTTTACATGGCGGTTGATAAGCGGGTCTTTCCATGCTTTGAAGCCCATGACATGGGTAGCGTCGGGGGCTTGCATGGCGATTAAGACGGTGTTCCGCAAGCTGTACGTTGGAAACTTTGACATGACGCGCAGATAGTCCGCATAGCGTTCACTGTCAAACAGTTCTGTAATGCCGCGTTCCAGGTGGGCGGTAATCTCTTTCAGCTTCCCGTCGGAAGTGTCGGCGGTAGGGATAATAGGGATAACCGGGCGCGGTTCGGCAGCAAGGGCGGGCTGCATTGCGGCAGCGTCAAAATCTTCTTTTTCCGGGTCGGGGCGTTCTGGCTGCGGGGGCTGCGGCGTTACCCGGTATTCCTGTGGCACGTCGCGCCCGTCGTACCATTCTGTAAAGGTGTTGCGGTTGTTGTAGATATAGCCCTTTTCGGTAAACATACCGTCGTCGTTAATGGAAGCGTCCCGCCCGTATTCCTCATACATGAAATACCGTTTCACTTCGTCGGACAGCTCCGGTTCTTCCAGTTCGTCAACCAGATAATGCCCGTATTCTTCTTCACTGTGGACGGACGGATAAAGCCAGTAGCAGTCAAGGTTTTGTGCAAGGTTGATGATGTCCTGTAAGCTGTCGGCATGGTCGCCGTATTCAATGGCTGCAATGAATTTCTCCCGGTCGTCGTCAAACTGCATTTCCAAGAGCTTTCCTAAATAGTTCAGCTCGTCGGGGTGGGAATACTCGCTTAAATGTTCCGTCAAGCCGGGGATAGGGGATTGAAATTCTGTGAAATGCCATTCCTCGTAGTGCTTGAAGTCAATCCCGATACGGTCAAAGACTTCTTTCAGATGTTCGGCAGTCGTGGGGAACGTCACCCATTCGCCCGCGGGTCTGCCCTCGGTGTACTTTCCAAGATTGGAAAGATAGCCGCTTAAAATCGGTTCTGCCATTTGTTCGCTCCTTTCTTCGTTCATCATGCGGTGCATAAGCTCAAAATCTTCAATGCTCATGCTCCCGTCAAATACATAGGGGTTAAAATCCTCTCCGTCCCGGTAGGGCTTTTCGGAAAAGGGAAGCCCCGCTTCATGGGCGGCGGCTCTCGCTTCCTCGATAACCTCCGGGGGAAGCCTGTCGTCATGCGCCCCGATAAAACCGTCAATGTCGTTCATGCTGTTTTCGTAGTGGTAGCGCACTCCGGCGGTCAGCTCGTCAAGGCTCATGTCCTCGCCTAAATGCCCGCAGTAATAGCCGTTTAAGATAACGGCGGCGGGGTCGGTGCTTTTGATTTCCTCTAACCGGCTCCTGTCCTCCGGGTAGAGGGTGTCGTCCATATCAAGATGAAAATATTCCGCGTTCCATGAACGCCCCTGTTTCCAGAACGCTACCCATGCGATACCGTCCCTAAGCTCGTCTTGATAGTCCTTTACGGTGTCCCGTAAACTTGCCATAAATGAAAACCTCCTTTCTCTGCGTCAGCGTCATAAGCTGCATTTTTTGGCTGCATAGCCTACTACGGTACACCCGCATTTCTGCCAAAGATTTATGAAAATTTTTAGAGGGTGAAGCCCTCCGCAAAAAGAGGGTTTGGGAAACTTCCCAACAAGCAAAATCCCCGTCCGGCGCGTCAGCGGCAGGACAGGGATTTACGGAAGTGGGTACCCGCTTCCTATGCTTGCTATTCAAGTTTTTAGTTCTTCTGCACTTCGATACGGTAGTTGACGTATTTCCCGCCAGTGTCAGCCAGAACGATAGTTCCGTCGTAGGTCTTGCCTGTTTTCGGGGAGTAGAGCTTCTTCACATTCGCCTTGCCGGATTTAAGGAGCGCGGCGGCAATCTTCGCGGAAAAAGCGGTCTTGCGTTCCTCGAAAAAGCGGTCATTCTTCCACATGACAAAGGCACATTCTTTGTTGCTGCAATAGTAGTTTTTCTTCCCCTCATGGACGGGAGAGCCGCAACGGGGGCATTTGCCGACAGAGGGCTTTTCCTCCCGGAACAAATCCTTTTTCCCGTCCAGTGCTGCGGCGTGTGTCTGCACAAGCTCCCGCGCCATAGCTTCAATGCCGGACAGAAATTCGCCGGGGTCTGCGGCTCCCTTTGCTATCTGCGTCAGATTGTTTTCCCATTCTGCGGTAAGCTGCGGGGAAGTGAGCATATCCGGCAAGATTGATACAAGGGCGGCTCCATTCTGCGTGGGGATAAGCTGCTTGCCTTTGCGCTCTGCAAAGCCGCCCTTTACCAGTTTTTCAATGACGGCGGCGCGGGTGGCGGGAGTGCCAAGCCCCCGGCGTTCCGCGTCCGGGTCGGTGTCCCCGTTCCCGGCGCGTTCCATAGCCGACAAAAGGCTTGCTTCGCTGTGGGGCTTCGGCGGCGTTGTGATATGCTCCGTTACTTTTGCGGCGGGGTTAGGAAAGCCCTGTCCCTCGGAAAGCTCCGGCAGCGTCACGTCTGCATTTTCCCCGTCCTCCGCTTCGGGCTTATCTTTCAGCGTCGCCCGGTATCTGCGTTCCATCTCTTTCCAACCGTCAGAAATAACAGTCTTTCCCCGCACCGTAAACTCCGTATCGGCGCATGAGAAAACCGCCGTAACCGCTTCAAAGATATGCGGCTCGGCGGTGGCAAGGAGCAGACGCGCCCCCGCAAGGGTGAGGATATTTCTCTCGCTTTCCGGCAGCGCGTCCGGGTCAGCCTTTGCAAGCTCCATAGTGGGAATGATTGCGTGGTGGTCTGATACTTTTTTACTGTCTGTTACCTTTGCAACCTCCGGCGTGAAGTCCGCGCCCGCCATAAAGGGGAGCTTTTCGCAAAGCAGCGCGATAATGCCCGCTGCGGTGCCGCCCATGTCGTCAGTAAGAAAGCTGCTGTCCGTCCTCGGATAGGTAAGCAGTCTTTTTTCATAAAGGGCTTGTGCAAGGTCAAGGGTCTGCTTCGCGGTGTAGCCGAAAATGCGGTTCGCTTCCCGCTGCAAAGAGGTAAGGTCAAAGAGCTTCGGCGGGGCTGCGGTTTTCTTCTCTCTGGTGAGGGAAACGCATACCGCCGTTTCTGTTTCGCAAGCCCCTTTCAGCGCGGCGGCTTCTGCCTTGTCTGAAATCCTTTCGCTTGCCGCTTCCGCGCCGGATAAATCAAGGCGCACATGATAATATTTTTCTTTCTGGAAATGGGAGATAGCCGCGTCCCGGTCGGTAAGCATTTTTAAGGTCGGGGTCTGGACGCGCCCCACGTTCAAAGTCTTTCCATACAGGCAGGAGAAAAGCCGGGTGGCGTTAATGCCGATAAGCCAGTCAGCCTTTGCGCGGCAGAGGGCAGACGCAAAGAGCGCGTCATAGTCCCGCCCGTCTTTGAGGGAAGCAAAGCCCGCCTTAATCGCCCCGTCCTCCATTGAGGAAATCCACAAGCGGCGCATGGGCTTTTTGCAGCCCGCCGTTTCGTAGACAAAGCGGAAAATCAATTCTCCCTCGCGCCCCGCGTCACACGCATTTACCACTTCGGAAACGTCGGCGCGGTGCATAAGCTCTTTTAGGGTTTTGAATTGCTTCCCCTTGTCCGGGTCAACGGCGTACTGCCATTCCTCCGGCAGAATGGGTAAGCTGTCAAGCTGCCATTTCCTGTATTGTTCCCCGTAGGCGGCAGCTTCCGCAAGCTGTACCAAATGCCCGACGCACCATGAAATGAGGCAGCCGCCGCCCTCGATATACCCGTCCTGTTTCCCCTTAATGCCAAGCGCGGCGGCGATAGTCTGCGCCACGCTCGGCTTTTCTGCAATCACAAGTCTAAATGCCATGAAAAAATCCTCCTTTCAGCGTTCCGGCGCGGTGTGCTTCTTCTCCTGTGCCTGTTTCAGACAATAGCCGATACAGGGGGATTGCGCCTTATAAGGGCAACGCATACACGCCGGGGATTTTGGAACGGGCGGCGCACTGTCACGCCGCCCGGTGGGTCTTTGTACCATCATTTTTTCTAAAGGGTTTTCGGTGAAAAGCGTCATGCTTCCTCGTCCTCCTGTTCTTCATCAGAAAGCCCGTCCCCCTCGTCCTCGTCGTAATCGTCAAAATCGAAATCTTCAAGGTCGGTGTCGCCCTTGACGTTCTGCTTTGGCTTCATAAACTTAAAATAATAGAACGCGCCCCCGCCGCCAAGAAGTGCCACGACAAGGAAAAGCACAAGCCCGCCTGTATTGCCTTTCTCTTTGGGCTGCTCTGTTGGTTTCTCGGTTTCCGGCTCCGCTTCCTTGCCACTGCAAGCGGTCATGTTGTCCTTGCAGACAGGGCAGCTCACATTTACCTTTCCGGCTTCGCATTTATCGGTGCAACTGCAAACGGCGGGCGGGGCTGCTTCGGTGCTTCCGTCCTCCATAAGTGCTAAGAGGTCGGCTTCGTCCACTTGATTAAGGAAATGTACGGTGTCCTCGCCCTCGTCGTCCCGGTCAATGAGGATATAAAAGTAATTGCCGTTTTTGGTCGTTACGGTGATAAGCTGCTTGTTGCCGCCGAAATCGTCTACAAGGGTCGCGTTCCCGTCCGGGGTAAGGGGTTCTTCCTTTTGGGGTTCCTCGTAGACAACGCCGCTGTCGTTGGTGTCGTCCTCTCCCTCCGGGGTCTGTGCAAAAGCGGTGACGGAAAAGCCGCCCATAAGTACAAGGGCGGCGCAAAGTGCGGTCAAGGTTCTAAGGATTTTCTTATTCATTCTCGGTGTCCTCCATTTCTTCGGTGTCATGGTCTGCGGGTTCTGCGGGGTAGCCCGGCGCGGCTTCCATACCCGGAATACCGCCCCCGGAAAGCATAGCGGAAAGCTCATGCGGGGAAAGGCGCATGGAGCGCACAAGCTGTACGATTTGCAGGTTTTCCGCTTCGGTTTTCTGCGCTTCAAGCCCCCTTAATTTGTTCTGGTACTCGGTGATTTTCTCGCGGGTCTTTGCAATCTCCCTGTCGATACGTTCAATTTTGTTCATAGCCATAAATAAATTTCTCCTTTCTTTGCTCAAAAATATGTTAATTCCAGTTCATCAGCCCATAGCCTTTGATACAGGAGTAATTGACGGGGTAGCTCTTTATCTTGCAGGCGTCGCCGGAATTGCCCTCGACGGTATAGACGCGCTCCCCGTCCGTTCCGATAACAAGCCCCACATGGTCTGCGCTCCCGTCCCCGTCCCAGTCGAAAAAGATAGCGTCGCCGGGGGCGATATTCTCATAGCCCCTCGCGCCCCATTGCCCGCGTGACTGGAACCAGGGTACGCCCTGTGACTGGCACCCGGCAAAGCGCGGCTCGCTCTTTCCGGCTTGATTGTAGCACCATGAAACGAAACAGGCGCACCATTCCACGCGGCTGTTAAATCCGTACCAGCTCCAAAAGGGTCGCCCGCCCACGTTGCCGACTTGCCGCTTTGCAAGGTCTACAACGGCGGTGTTGCCGGGGCGTGTGCCGTTTACAAGCTGTACGCCGCTTAAATCCTCGGACGCGCCCATATCGGGGGAGCCGCCGCCGAAAATCAGCGGTTTGTTTCCGCTTGTTTCCAGATAGACGCGGTACATTTCAAGCTGCTGTGGCGTTAGAAGTTCCTCCGCAATCTCGGAAATGGGCTTGTTCGTCAGCTTCACATTAAGGATATGGTACTCGTAGGGTACTTCCTCGGTGGTCGTTTCCCCTGTTTCCGGGTCGGTGCTTGTTTCTGTGCGGTAGCGGATTTCCGTTTCTTCCGTCAGCGTCAAGGTGTACTGCATGGCAAAGACGCGGTTTAGTTCTGCCTGTGCGCTCTGCGGGGTGTAGGTCTGTAAAAGGGCGGTGAGGTAGGACGCTAACTCATGGGGGTTATGCCCGATACTGTCAAGGTCATAGCGGTATTCGTCATAGCCGGGGTGGGTGCTTTCGATATTGTCAATCTGCTGCTGAAGCTCGTTTTCCTTTGCGGCGTAATTGTTCTCCGTCGCCACAAGGTCGCTGTCCTCCGACGTGTAGGAAGTCCCAAGTATGCCGTTCATCAAGCCGGAGAACATGGAACCGCAAGAGGAAAGCCCCGCCGATACCATGATGAATAAGAGCAGCGCGGCAACGGCGATACATACGCCCGCCGGGTGCCGCCCTACAAAAGCGATTGCCCGTTTGGTTTCCTCGGCGGTTTTCTTTGCCGCTTTCCTTGTATTCTCCGCTGCCTTTTTTGCTGTGGCTGCGCCCCCTTTTTTCGCTGCCTTTGCATACTGCCGCTTGATTTGCTGCTTCTGCATGAAGCGGGAAAGGGGATTGCTCGCAATCTGCGGATTGTCATGTAAGGCTTTGTGGTACTGGAAATCCACATTTGCCTTGAACGCCGCTTTCTCTGCCTTTGCCGCCGCCCGGTAGGGTTTCAGCTTGTGGCTGCGGTAGCCCTCCTTGACTTTCCTCGCCCCGTACTTTGCGCCGCGCTCTGCCAGTTCTTCGGATTTGTGCGCCCCCTCAACGCCGGAATTGTCCTTTTCAACGGAATGTATCTTGTTGTGGACGAAAATACCCGCTTCCTGTGCGGGGCGGGATAGCGGGTTATTGTGGGGCTTATTCTTTCCTATGGGCTTTTCCCGTTCCTCAAAGCGTAGGCGGGTCTTGCCTTTCCCGGTAGCTTCGTCAAAGGTGCGCTCCCGTACAAGTTTCTTTTCTTTGGGGATAGCCGCCTTTGCCGCGTCCAGACGGTCGGCTGCTTTGTCCGATTTTCGGATATACTTTTCAAGCTCCGGCGTTGCCCGTTCCTCGTCGGTAAACTGCAAGCGGGAAGATTTTTCTTTTGCTGTGGCTTCTGCCTGTGCTTTCCTCGCCGCCTTTTTGCTCGCCTTTCTGGTACGCGCCCCGTCGATACGCTCCAAGACGCGCTCGGCTGCGGCGGTGTCCTGTTCCCGTTCTGCCCCCGGCGCATGGGGAAGTGGCGGCGTGTCGGTTAAGGGCGGGGAAGTTGCGCCGCCCGGTAGGGGCTGCGCTGCCTGTTCCGGCTGCTGCGGGGCTTCGGTCTTTGCAAAGTCCGCGTCCCTTATCCGCTTGCTGATACGTTTCTTTTTCCCGGTGGCGGCGTTTACCTCGACAGCCCCCTCGCGGGTCATTTTCTGCGTGACTTTCTCACGCGCTCGATACTGTTTTATTTTTCTGTCCCTCCAATCCGCGCCCTTGCAAGGGCGCAATACTCGGCGTTTATCTCAATGCCTATATAATGCCTGTGAAGCTGCTTTGCGGCTGCCCCCGTCGTGCCGCTGCCGAAAAAGGGGTCAAGCACAACGCCGCCTTTCGGACAGCCCGCCTTGATACAGGTTTCGGCAAGTTTTGGCGGAAACGCGGCGAAATGCCCGCCCTTGTAGGGAACGGTATTGATAAGCCACACGTCCCGCCTGTTCCGCATGGTCGGCATGAGGGCTTCGTCGTAGTAGCTGCCGCTTCGCGCCCGGTTAAGCCCCTGTACGTTCCCCTGTCCGGGTACTTCGTCCGCATATTTCTGTCCCGCGCTGCGCCCGGTGCGGTACCGCGCCGCCGTTGTGGGGGCTAACGGCTCGGCTATGGCGGCTGCGTCATAGAAATATTTCTTTGACTTCGTAAGCAGAAAGATATGTTCATAGCAGCGGGTAGGGCGGTCTTTCACGCTCTCCGGCATGGGGTTTTCTTTCTGCCAGATAATGTCGCTCCGTAAATACCACCCGTCAGCGCGTAGGGCAAAGGCTAAAAGCCAAGGGATACCGATTAAGTCCTTTTGTTTGCAGCCGGAAACGCGGTTGTTTCTTGCAATCTGCTGTCCGTTTCTGCCTTTCGGGTTCTTCGGGTCTGCATGGTAGCCTTTATTTCCTGTGCCGCAGTAAGTGTCCGCGATATTCAGCCAGAGCGTACCGTCAGAACGCAGTACCCGGCGCAGCTCGCGGAAAACCTCGGTCAGCCTGTCAATGTACTGCTCCGGCGTGTCCTCCCGCCCAATCTGCATATCAAGCCCATAATCTCTAAGCGCATAGTAGGGCGGGCTTGTGACGCAACAGTGTACGCTTTCCTCTGGAAGCTCCCGCAAGGCATAGAGCGCGTCGCGGTTGATGATGGTGTCAGTTTTCAGCCCGTTCATGCTTCGCCTACTTCCTCCGGCTTCGTTTATTAAAGAACTATGGTTATTCGAGAAGAATGTGAAATGCCTCAAATATGGTGGAAAACAGCATTCTTCTCGAA
>NZ_QWKG01000055.1 GCF_009911595.1 Colidextribacter sp. OB.20 | reverse complement strand
TTCTTCTTTCATTTTCTACTCCCCCTTCTTTTCCATTCTACCATTGGGGGACAGGTACTGCTCTATTTTACGCTTACAGATGTAAATGAGGTTATTTGAGTAACTGGTGGGGTTCGAACCCTCGTGATATACCATTCAAAAAGGGCGCTAAGATTTTGAACGTCTGCATCGGGCGTCGGTCCGTCAATCCCAAGGGAATTGACAGACCGGCACTTTTTGTTTTTTCAGGAAAATGCAATACCCCCAGCGCCTGTTTTCAAAACAGGCGAAATCAAAAAGGGCCCTGGACTTTTCAACACAAAAGATTACCATTACATTAGAAAGCAAGGAGGATCGAAATGAACGCAGAAGAAAAAAAGAGACACTTCCAGGAACTAACCCTTAATCTTCAGCATGAGGGCTTTGTCGTAAAACCGGAAACAGAGGATGGTCTCCTGCCGGTGGGGCTGGATGGCCAACGCCTCTGCCTCGCTCTGGACTCTGGCGGGGTGAGGTACTGGAAGGAGGATGCGGCTGACGAGCATAGGAGCGCAGCCCTGGACAGAGTGATCTCCATCGCCAAAACCACCGCCGAGTATATGAGCCAGATGGAGGCAGCGCCCCGGTTGACGGTCAGCGGATTGACAGGAGACTACAGGCTGCTGGCGGATTTCAATGGCATAGTCTTGGCGAGCCACCCTACCCAGTATGGTGTCCAGTTTATCACCTGGGAGCGGACACAGGATGGCACCGGACTAAACCAGGGAAATTACTACGGCCCCCTTGGCGGTACGGGCTGCTATACCGCCGCCAAGCGGGGGTTTGCCACCCGCTCTGGCCTCGTTCCCCGCAGCGCCCTTTTTACTCTGGAGCAGCTGACGGAGGTCTACCGCTGTATCCATGAAACGCTGGAATCCGAATATCCCATTAGCGATGAGCGGCAGAGATGCCTGGAATCCACTGCGGAGCAGATTGAGCAGTGTGTTCCAGAACTGGACGAGCGGGTGACGCTGTCCAACCAGAAGGAGGTGAAGTTGACATCTATGGAATCCCCGCAGGAGGGCAGGATGCAATTCAGCTAGAAGCCAATACTTGTTGCAAGTAAGGTCGTTTCCCTGAAAAAAGGGCAGCGCCCTTTTTCTTTTTGCCCTTTTTTTCGGGAACCGCAAATAACAATAGGAGGGCAAAAAGAATATGGCAAGATATTTTATGGGCGATACCCGCCTGGCGGGGCTGTATGTGGGGCCCCCGCGCGGCCTGCCGCGTGGGGCAAGGAGGAGCAAGGGAGCGAAGCGAGGAATGGCCGCAGGCCGTTTCGAGCGTAGCGGACTTTGCGACGACGCGATGATGGACCCGTCCAGAACGCCGCCCACCCGCACTGACACCCGGAAAAAGAGGCCCCAGAAGAAGCCGCCCCGCAGCCAACCCGTCAAGCCGGGGCTCCGTGAGTGGGAGATCAAGGAGGGCAGCGTATGAGCTATGTGATTCAAGCAGTTTTGAGCAACACCCAGCGCCCGGAATGCGGCCAGGTTACTATCTCCTTCCCCATTCCCGTTGACCAGTACGATCAGACTATTGAGATGCTCCAGGCAATTGACCTGGGCTTTTCCGTGAACCGGGACTGCAAGGTGGACGAGATCGACAGTCAATACCATATACTGAATTCTATCCAGGGCACGCTGGTGAACGTGGATCAGCTGGACTACCTGGCGAAACGGTTGGACGGCTTCTGCTCCGGCGAGGCCAGCCAGTTCCAGGCTATGGCCCACAAGCTGAAGTTAACCGATATCAAAGACTTCATCAACCTGACATACTGCTGCAAGCAGGCCACAGTCATCACCGACTTCTCTGACTTGGAGACCGTAGGGCGCAGCCATTTTATGAATCTGAATGGCGGCAGTGCCACGATGGAGGAACTGAAAAACCTGGACGGCGTCGAAACTGCCTGCCTGCTGATCGATGGCGGCGGAGGAGTCATTACCCCTTATGGCGTGGTCTACGACAACAGCATGAAACTGGAATCGGTCTACAACGGACACCAGTTCCCCATATACCCTTACGACGGCCTTTTTATGGTGCTGGAGGTCATGCCGAAGCGGGTTCTGGCAGAAGGGAAAAATCCGGAGTACCTGTACCTCCCCGCCGCAGAACACCAGATCGAGCGGACACTGCTCCGCATTGGCATCACCTCGCCGCACGATGCTCAGATACGCATCGACTGCAATGAGTTGCCGGAAAAAGTGGATGAGGCGCTGGATATTGAGCATCTGAGCGGCGATGATCTTCCGGACCTGAACATGATGTGCCGGGCCATAGAGCCGCTGACTGAGGCGGATATGGAGAAGCTGAACGCGGTAGTGCTGTTTGCGGAGGCAGGAGATATGATGGCCGTCCGACAGCTGGCGGAAAGCCTGGACCAGTTTGACTTTGTCCCCGGTCTCCAGACCCCGGAGGAATACGGCAGGCACATGATCCGGGAGTCCGGTCATTTCGACTACGACGAAAACTTGGAGGGCTTCTACGACTACCGCCGCTACGGTGAACAGCAGCTCCAGCAGGAAGGCGGGCAGTTCAACGAGTGCGGCTATGTGGCATATCACGGTACGATGTCTCTGGAGGAGCTGATGATGGAGGACCCGGCTGAGCAGTACCAACGGGAACAGGGGCCGCAGATGGGAGGGCCTTGCTGATGGTACTTCAAATGCATAAGGGTGTCTTTGACCCCGAGAAAGCGGAGGTCATTTTCCCGACGACCCTGGCCAAGGTCCAGACAGAAATGAGAGGTCTGGAGGAGTTCGGTAAAAGCTATGGCGTGGTACGCATCGTCAGCGGCGAAGGCCCGACACAGCTTCTCACTGGGCGCGTGAAGGTCGATGACCTGAATACAGAAGCTGGGATTCAGAACCTTAACCGGCTTGCTGAGGCAATAGATAATATGAGCGACGAAAAGCTGAAGCTCCTCAACGGAGCCTTGGCTCTGGAACGAGCGGCAAACCTGGACGACGTTCTGCGTGTCACAGACAGCCTGGAGCAGTACGAACTTTTTCCCCAGATCAGGACAGATGAGGATTTGGGGCATTTTCTCGTAGATACTTCTTTCATTACCGGGAAATTTTCTTTTCCAGAGAAAACCAGGCCCTACCTGGACTATGCCAAGATAGGTGCGGAGCAGCGGGACACTCTTGGGGGTGCATACACGACCCATGGTTTTGTCAAACGCCGGGAAGAAGTTCCGGTGCAGGCGGAGGTGCCAAAAGCCATGCTTTTGACACTCACGGCCTCAGAACAGAGTTATCCCCTTGTCCTCCCCGCCTCCGAGAAGCAGCTGGAACACGCAAAGAAGTCCCTGGGAATCGAGGACTTCGCTCAAGCGGTGATTGCCAATGTGGAATATACGGCGCCTTATTTGAATCAGCTGATCCCTATGGATAGTATCACTGTAGAGGATGCCAACGAGATGGCGCTCTGTCTCCAGCGCCTTAAAAAAGACGGCGAGATCATGAAATACTGCGCCGCTCTGGAAGTGGAGGAACCGTCCACCTTCACCGAGGCCCTTGATATGGCCATCGACATTGATGACTACGAGCTGATCTCCGACAGCGAACGGGAGTATAGCCGTCAGGCCCTGCGCCGCATGGGTGCAAATGATGAAGTTCTGGAGGCTATAGAGGGCCATACCGATTTTGACCTGCTGGGCAGTGAGATGATGGAGGAGGACGGCGTTCGGCAAACCGGGTTCGGTCTGGCGCGCCGTCTGAGCAAGCCTTTCCCTCCCGCACCGGAGATTGGGCAGGCGATGATGTAAAAAGTTTTTGTAGACTTTCGCCGGGAGTTGTGGTATCTATTGTTGCTGACCAAAAACGAAAGGAAGTGAAACCATTGCAAATCAATATCTACAAGGATAAAATGCTGGGCGCCCGCCTGTTCGGGGCCTCAGTGCTGTTCAGTGCCACGCCCATCCCCCGCGAGGACGTGCCCCAGGGCTGGTACTGCTACGATCTGCGGGGTACTGCCCGCCATCCGGACGAACCCCACGCACTGGTGGATATGGCGGAGGAAAACCATACCGGTTCGATCCTCTCCTATCTGCCGCTGAAAAAAGCCCGTTCCCAGTTCCGGCTGGTCAAGGATATGTTCCAGATGACCGGTACAAATCCCAGCTTGGCGGAGTTCTGTGCTGAGGAAAAGATCCGCTGCCCTGAAACACCTCTCCGCCATCAGCTGTGCCCCGCATCCCCCGAGGATGCGGGGCTTTTTTATGCTCAGACGCCGGAGAAGGATGAGGAGCTGGGGGCCATCGGCCATGTCCGCATCGACTTCGGACACGAGGGACGCGAGGGCTTCTACCATACCTGGTGGCCCAGAGGCCCCGAGGAGCTGAACACCCAGGAGTTCCGGGATGAGCTGGACAAGGTGGTGAACGATCTCCGCAAGGGCGTCCTGAAAGACCTCCCCTCCATGCGGCGGTACTGCTATGGCAGCGAGGGGGCTATCGAGGGCGGCACCTGCTGCCAGAACTACGGCTTCACGCTGGAGACAGAGCGATACCTCTACCGTCTGCGTTGCAACCCCATAGAAGGCGACTATCAGTGCTATCTCAACTGCTTCGACAAACAGGCCCAGCAGATGGGACTGACGGAAAAAGGGCGCCAGGCGCTCCAGGACGCCGCCGATCCCACGCTCCCCCACAGCTATGACTGGTATGTGATCGAGCACATCAACACGCCTGAGCGGCAGGTAACGGACCAGCTCCCGCTGGAGGAGGCCATGCAGTTATATACCAGCCTCGACTGCGCGGACAAGCGGCTGGGCGTTACCAAGGACGGCATTGCCGCTGTGGATCTGGCCATCCATTGGGATGGCCGGGAGTGGCTGTCAGAGGACCGGCTGAGGATGGACGAATTCAAGGATGACCCGGTGATATCGGACGCTGCCGGCCAGATCCAGCAGATGCTGGACAGAAGCCCGGCTGTCGGGCGGGTCACCTTCGCCAGTGGTGAGCGTTGGAACTATACTGATCCGCAGAAGTACCTCCAGACTGTCCGTGAGGAACTGCCCTGCCATGCCACCACCGGCTTCCGCTGTGAGACGCTGACCGATGACCCCGTAGTCAGGAAGGCTGTAGAAGATATGATTTATGATCTGTATGGAGAGGAAAATCCCCGCCAGATCGAGGACTACGGTGGTACCGGCATGACGATGGGAGGTATAGGCTGATGAGTGAATCAAATCGGATTTTATACCCCGGAGCCGCGCTGGAACAATGGCTTGGCCGCGGAGCCCCCCAATCTTCTTATAACCTGGATGAGTTTCTGAAACTGATTGAGCCGACCTATCAGGCGTATGAGGAGTACATCCGAAGATGTGTTGCCGGTCTGACTACAGTCGCCGCACAGCGGGCGGCGCTCCATCAGGAGGAAGATATCACAAAACTGCGGGAGAGTATTCTGAAATTGGTGCCATTCTGGGGCTTGGATGGAGGCGCCTACGCGGATAAAGAAACCTCCATCCAGCTGGAACGGCAGTACAGAGAATCATTTGACCAGGCCGTGTCAGCCGCGCGGAGATCCGGTCAGGCTCCCGCACTGCCAGACAGCGCCAAAAATGATATTTTGATCGCATTGGAAATTCACCGTCAGGAGTTGGAAAACGACGGCGAACTGGATGACTGGATTGAGGAATGTGTGTCGCTGCAAAGACAGCTGTGGTCAGAGTGGCAGATGGACGCTGATCGCTCCCAGCAGGCAGCGCCGGCAATGGAGGGTATGAGCTGATGAAAGACCTTGTTCAATGTACGGTTTCCCGCAATGATTTCCAGCGGTGGCTGGACTGGGGAAACGCGCCTTTGACAATCTGCACGGGCGAGAAAGCCGTGACGATGCTCCTCAAAATCGAAAAAAAGCCGGTTGACTATCTGTACCAGACTGCTGTGGAAGCAGATGGCTGTATCTCCTGGAAAAACGGCCTGACATTTTGTGGTGTACATGGCATCAAAAACCACACCCTGTATCTGACGGAGAGTCTGACAGCCATCCTCACAGACGGCCAGAGCCCATTCGCGGCCAGGGCCATTCCCTCTGTGGTAAATGAGATATGCGGCAGGATCAATCGGCGCGTGGAGGAGATCATCGCTAATGACCGGAACAACCTCCCCACACAGATAGTCTCCAGCGGGCAAGCGAAGCGCGATCTTCAATATTATCAGGACTACGGCGCCAAAGAAGCGGTAATCCAGCAAATTTTTGCCAACCAGGTGCCAGATGGGCAGTTCCACAGCGACTATATTCTGAATGAACTGCCGGAGGCCGCTTTTATGGCCTGGCTCCAGGACCCGGAGGGCTTCATTGAGACAGAGGCGGATCAGCATATCAAAATCAATCAGGAGAAGTTTCTCCTGCAATTTCTGAAAGATGACGCTCTGTTAGCGGAATATCAGGCGCTGATGCAGGATACCGAAAATCCCATCCACCGAATGAAAGCCATCACAGAGGCGTTAAAAGCCAGCGGCGCTAAAACGGTAACCGTCACGGTTCAGAAGGATGGCGCGGAACTGACTTTCAAGGCGGCGGCAAATTCCCTGACAGGCCATAGGAATTATTACAGCACCTATGATATCCCCGCACAGGACCGCCGTGAGTTTGAGCAGCTGTTTGGCCGCAGCGCCAATTACTGTGCGGAGGACATTACTATGATCAGTTACGGCAGAAATACGATCTATGAGGCCCCAACTGCTCAGACTGCGGAGATCACGGAGGGGTATGGGCCAGCAATGCAAATGGGAGGAATGTAAATGAACCATATATCGAAAGAATGGCTGGAGTTCCTGCGGGAGCAGTTCCCGCAGGGCAGCCGGATCAAACTCAGAGAGATGAAGGATGACCCCTGCCCGGTGGAGCCTGGGAGCATGGGGACGCTGAAGGGCATCGACGACGCTGGCCACTTCCTGGTGAACTGGGACAGTGGCCGCAGCCTGAACCTGGTGCTGGGGGCGGACAGCTTCTCCATCCTGCCCCCGCCCCTCCAGACGCTGAAGCTGTACGCTCCCATGACCGCTGAACTCTTTGAACCTGACGGATACGGCGGGATAGATGAGGACGGTGTTCCTTTGGATGGGCGGGATCTTCGCCGCTATGCGGACAGCATCCTGGCGGCGCTGATCCGGGAGCGGATGCCGGAGGAGGCAGAGCGCGGCGTCATGCACTGGTACGGCAGGGATGACGCAGTGAATCAGAAAGTCCGCTCCGCCCTGTTCACCACAGAGGAACGGGATGGCCGGCTCTGGGCGGTGGTGGAATGCCGGGTGCAGGGTGCTTTGACACCCATGGAACTGGAGACCTTAACTGACTATCTCAGCGGACAAATGTCTGACGGCTGGGGCGAGGGCTTCGAGCAGCGCAATATTGGCATCGGTGATGGCTATGAACTGTACGCCCACCTGTGGCAGAGCAAAGACTGGAGTATCATGCCGGAACAGGACCGCTTTGATCCCCACTTCTCTGAGCGCCTGCCAGATATGTGCTTCTCTGTCCTGCCCGAAAAAGAAACTCTGATTTGTATCACCAGGGGTGCTGGCTGGCAGGTGGCAGAGGTCAACAGCAAGAAACCCGGCCTGAACCGCTGCATGGCAAACTACCGCAACCAGTGCCGCGGTATCTCCCCCGCACAGGAACAGGCCATGTTAGGCGGCTGTCTCCATGGCTGGGACTCTCCCGCCGCCGATCCGGCGCAATATGACGAGCAAGGCCAGGTCAAGGGAGGGATGACCCATGGATAAGATATTCCATATCCGCGCCCTGAACAGCCCCAACGGAGACTTCCGGGAGGTGGAGTTGGACCTGCCGGCCACGGATTACCAGCTTCTCGACGCGATGGAACAGCTCCGGCTGGAGGACGGAATACGTCCGTATCTGGAGTACCATGCCGCCGAGGAATACGACTATTTGAATAAACGCATTCAGGAGACGGACCTTGTCCAGCTCAATGCCCTGGCCAAGCGGCTGGCAGAGCTGGACATGCGGGGCATGGCCGCCTTCGAGGGGCTGGTCTGCATGGATGTTCAGAAAGGCGGAAAAACAATCCCCATTGGCAGTCTGATCGACTACGCCTACAGTGGGGAATGCTGCCATGTGGTGGAGGATGCTGTCACCGATGAGGAGTTGGGCAGGTTCCTTGTGGAGAGCGGGTTTATCCCAAAAACAGACGCCATTCCGGATGCCGCGCTTGAACTGCTGGACTACGCGCAGATCGGGAAGAACCATCGGGAGGCGGAGGGCAGTACATTTACCGGCTTCGGTTATGTGGAGCGGCACAGCGAACCGCGTCAGGTTTACAAAACCTTGGATTTCACGCTGAAAAGGCCCGCATACACCATTCTGGCTGAGACATTTGACGGAAACCGGGTGGAGTTTCCATACCCGGCAAACGCTCCCATGGGGACGGAGCCGGTGCGCTGTGTGGACTGCGCCGCGCCGCATTTGATCGGACTGAGCGGCGGGATGGAAGCTGTGGACCTGCTGGCCCGCCGGCTGACGGGTCTGGAACCGAAGGCCCTCAGCGCATACAAAGCTCTGCTGGAAGCTGCGGACTGCGAAGATCTCCAGAGCGCCAGGACGCTCATAGATTCGCTGGACAAGTACATTTTCTCCCCCCAGCACAGCTCCCCCACCGAAGTGGCGGAAGAAGAGCTATCTACTATCCTCTGCGATGAGGACGTGGAAACGATTATCCCCCACCTGAACCTGTACCAGTACGGACAGGCGCTAATCAAGCGGTGCGGTGGTTCATTGACCGCCTACGGCCTGATCGAGCGCAAGGACCACCAGCCGGTCCAGGCAATGGAAAACAAGCCCTGTCAGGGCGGAATGGAGATGAAATATTGATGTATGACTTCAAATATCTGCTGTCGCAGTCCAGCACGGATATCTTCCAGACGTGGGTGAAAAAGCGTCTGGAGGCACTGAGCGTCCGGGAAGGGTATATCCTCGCTTCCGTTCTCCAGAGGTCGCCGCCCAAAGACATAGATGATCTGGTGTACTGCCTCTATTATGTGAAAGAACACGACATCTGCCCGGCCGGGAACTATGAGGCGCTGGGAAAATTCTATTTTCAGCGTCTCAAAGTTTCGGAGGATGTTCTGCTGTATGTTGATTTGGATCAGCTGGGCCATCAATATGCAGACGAGCACCCCGGCCAGTTTATCGGCCAGTACTATGTGGTATATCCGAAAGAGGCCGAGCTGATGGACCCCGTGTTGACTCCGTACGAAGATGAGGGCTGGAGTGTCAAGCTGAAGCTGGCCTCCTCCGCTATGCCCGATGGTGTCTGGCTCCGTCTGCCTGATTACGGTCTGGACACCGAGTATGGTATAGGGGAGCTTGCATTGGCTCTTCGCGAATTAAAAGTTGACTCTCTGGACGACTGTACCCTGCTGGACGCCCAGTGCATCCTGCCCGACGCGGGCGATCTGATGGCACAGTACAGCAGCGCCAGTGAATTGGTTAGCGACGGGAACAACCTGGGCCATATTTTGGAGGAGCAGGACCAGAATGAACTTTTCTGGCTGGTGAAAATTTTCGATATACTGCAATATGAGGACTGCCATACCTTAAAATTCGCTATGGACATTATACAAAACTTGCATTGCTATGAGTGGGTACCCCGCGATGAACTGGAGGAAATCGCCATAAATCATTTGCGGGAAAAGCGTGTGCCGGATGAGCTGATCAAGTCAGGAACCATCGACCTCAAAGGTTACGCCGGGGAACTGCTGGAGATCTCCGGGTACAAGCAGGTCAGCGACAAACCTTGCTATATAACCAGGAACAACCTGGAGTTCATCCGTGAGTACACCGCTCCGAGCGGGGCAGGTATGACCATGCAGTAACAATAAACAGGGGCCGTTTTTCCGAAAGTGACGAATGGCCCCTGTTTTTTTATGCCCTTTTTCGGAAGAATGGCCCGAGAAAGGAGCAGAAAATGCGAGAAGAAAGACTTTTGAGCTATCTGAAAGGGGCCTGTCCCGGCAGGAAATACCGGGTGAGCGGCGTGGATCTGGAGAGGGCCCTGGGCCTGAGCGGCGCCGACCTGCGCAGGCTGGTCAACCGGCTCAGGCGAAAGGGTGTCCCTATCGCCAGCGACCGGCAGGGCTACTTCTACGCCGCTACCGCCGGCGAGGTCTATACCACCATCCGCCAGCTGAGGCAGATGGTCACTGGCTTGGAGAAGGCCATCGCCGGCCTGGAGGCGGCCCTGGAGGACTTTGGCGAGATGGACGGCGTCGGAGGTGATTCCCCCTGAACAGCTTCATGAGCTGGGTAGGCGGGAAAAAGGCGCTCCGGGAGGAGATTGTCAAGCGGTTTCCCTTGGGATATAAGCGGTACATTGAGGTTTTCGGGGGAGCGGCCTGGGTGCTGTTCTACAAAAACCCTGGAAAGGATTTTGAGGTCTACAACGACTTTAATCATCTTCTCGCCAATCTGTACCGCTGTGTACAGGAGCATCCCAATGAGCTGATCGAGTCCCTGCGTTATGTAATCAATTCCCGTGAGAATTTTGAGTGGGCACGGGATTCGCTTGCCCAGAATGTCCCGGCGTCGCCGGTACAAAAAGCGTCCTGGTTCTATCAGGTCATCCGTTTCAGCTACGCCTCGGGCCTGCTCAGCTATGGCAGCCAGCCCCACGATATGTGGAGTGATTTTCCGCTGATCCTGCAAGCGAACCGGAGACTGAAAGATGTGCTGGTGGAAAACCAGGATTTCGAGCAGCTCATCCGTCACTACGACCGGGAGGACAGCCTGTTCTACTGCGACCCGCCCTACCACGCCACCGAGGGGTACTACCAGAACATTGGAAAGGACGGATTTACAGAGAAAGACCACATCCGTTTGCGGGACAGGCTGCTGTCCATGGAAGGAAAGTTCCTGCTCTCCTACAACGACGACGCCTTTGTCCGTGACCTGTACGACGCCCCCAGCATTCATATTCAGTCCATCACCCGGCTGAACAATATCAAACAGCGGTACGACCCCAACTGCCAGTTTGAGGAGGTGTTCATCGCCAACTACGACATGAACGAGCGTGGGCTGTATGTGCCTAAACAATTCAATCTTTTTGACTGACATGGAGGAAAAAACATGAACTTTGTAAAAAGACCATCTTTAAAAGGAGTCTACATCACACCCGGTACCCTGAAAATCAGCAAGCTCCCTGACAACGAGAAACTGGAGCTGCACACGCTGGACCACGCCCTGGTCCTTCTGAAAGGGCAGATGACCGCCCCGGAGCTGCTGGCTGCCGCCCACACACTGGCGGGCCTGGCAGCAGATCTGATCACCCACTTGTCTGAGGTCTGCGGCCCCTGCGAGCAGTGCGGCGAGAACAGCTGTCCCTATGATGATCTGGATGAGGCTGGCATTGACCTGCCCGACTACCTGCGGCAGGAGGCCGGAATCCCCCAGGACGCCAAGCTGTGCGCTGAGGTCAATGAAGAGAACTCCTCCGTAACGATTTCCGCGGCGGAACATCGGCACGACCTGCGTGACATCCCGCCCGAGCTGCTGGAGACCTTTACCGCGGTCGGCGCCTGCCTGGGCGAGCTGGAGGAACACATGATTATGGAGGATATCGTCTATGGCAAGTGACTTTCCCTATGTCTACCCCAACTCCAGAGCGGAGGCCCGCCGCCATAAGGAGACGCAGATGCATGAGGACAGCTTTGGGGAAAATGCCCGCTGCGCACTCGCCATAAAGCAGGCCATCCGGGAGCATTTCAATGATGCGGACGAGTCGCTGTCCGAGGGTTGCGCCCAGTCTGTGCTGGAAGCGTTCGGCTTCAAGCGGGTGAACTTCGTTCTGGCTAACTCCCTGAAGCAGATGAGCTGTCCGGAGCTGATCAGCGAGGAGATTCATCAGTGGGGCCGTGGGACCTACATTCCCCCGGACGGCAAGTATAACCGCTGCTATGCGGTGGACACCGCCGCTCCGCTGTTGGAAGCGTTCATCGGCCAGGCCAGGAATGCGTACCAGGCACTGGGGCTGTTCGGTCCGGAGCACTGCGTTGGTGCCCAGCATGAGCAGGACTACAAGGGCAAGGTGCTGGTAATGAGCCCCGATACGCTTCGGGAGGCTTGCTGGGACCCCCGCAGCCAGCTCTGGTACGGCGAGGGGGGCTTTGGCTGTTCTCCCACATCCCGTGGGCACGCGGTCTATGCCACCTGTCTGGGCGACGGGGAGAAGACCCGCTGGAACCGCTCCGACTTTGTCGGAGTTCTGGACGAGCAGTATCTGCCGGACTGGGCGATGGAGAAGCTGGAGGAATTGCGAGGCCCCAAGCAGGAACAGGACAGCGGCCCCGCCATGGGCGGTATGACCATGAGCTGAGGTGCGGCCATGAAGTTATCCTATTATACCATAGATGATCTGCGCCTTGGGTACGATCCCCAGGGAGAGAACGGCTGGCGGCTGTCCCGCTTCCTGGACTTCCGGGATGCGCTGGAACAGTACTGTTCCCTGCCGGATGACGCCGTCAAGGTCATAGGCATCAGCAACGGAGAACAGGATGTGGAGCTGGCCCGCCGTCTGCCCGTCAGCGCCGGTACCTGGGAGAATGTCCTGGTCCTGGACTTCCTCGCCCTCCCCCTATGGAAAAAGGAGGAGGGCGTGATCTCCTTGGCCAGAGAACTGGCATCCCAACTGGATATCCGATACTGCCTTGCTGTGGACAAGCTGGTCCCCGCCCCCGGAAATTGGGGCGCCTCCAAACAACGGCTGAAGGGCAAATACCTCTGGCCCGATGTCCCAGGCATTCTGAAATCTGCCGTCCGCTGGCTCTACCTGTCCGGCACCGGCTGGATATCCCCCACAGAGCTGAAACGCCGTTACTCCGCGCCGGAACAGTCCTTCCACTATCCCGTCATTACCAAATACCGTGTGGACGGGATAACGGCGGACGGAACCTTTGCCCCGCTGGAAGTCTCCCACTGGGAGTATCTGATGTTGGCCCGCCGCACACAGGAACGGCTTGACCATAAGAAAAGTTAAATAGGAGGAAAGGATCATGAACAGCAAATCCCAGAGCAAAACCACACCCCAGAGTGCCCCTGAGCAGGAGGCTCTCCCCATGCAGATGGAGGTCAAAATCCACGCCCTGAACACCAGCGGGAATGTGCTGGCTAACGCCTCGGTGACCCTGAACGGTTGTTTCGCTGTCCGGGGCGTCAAGGTCATCAGCAGCGAGAACGGCCCCTTCGTCTCCATGCCCCACTATAAGAGCAGGGACGGCTACAAGGACATCTGCTTCCCCTGCACCTCGTCGTCGCAAACTCCATATCCCTCGCTTCCGGGCAAAGCCCGAAAGCTCGCTCATTTCGTTGCTCCTCCTCTTCGTGGCAGACCCGCTACGCTGGGCTCTGCCACGATGTTCAGCGACGCAGTGGTGGCCGCCTACCGACAGGAGCTGGCCCAGCTGCCCCAGCGGCAGCAGGTGGCCCCGCAGGAACAGGAGGCTCCGCCCGCACCTGCAATGACGATGTAAAGGAGAGAACAGAAGATGAAAAAAGCATTCGTATTGTGCGCCGCAGCATTGGCCCTGACCCTAATCATGGCCCCCGCCGCTTACGCGGCGGACCAAGCCCCCAGTCCTGCGTGCTACCCCACCTCCGTGACCCGGAGTGAGGATGGCTCCGAGATCCGCAAAGTCTATGACCTCTCCCCAGAGGAGGACCCCGCTGGGATCGCCCGGTCCGACTTTGAGCAGGAGGGCTTCCGCTACACGCTGGTGGACCTGCTCAAGCAGGAGGCTCCGGAGCATGAGGAGCGGTTCCACACCGAAACCGTCTCCATCCCCAGCAAGAACAAGGACATGGAGTCCGTGCTGGCCCTGCTGCCCGCTGAAAGGGAATTTGTCACCGAGGACGGCCTCACCGGGACCCTGTCCCTCCGGCTGGATACGGTGCAGGTGGAGGTGGCTGGATACGGCAGCTCCGCCAAGGAGGTTTCTGCCACCCGGACTTATCCCAATCTGGCGGGTCAGGATACCCAGTATATCCCCAAGACGATCCAGGACGGCGGCCGCACTCTGACTCTCCAGAATATCAGCTGGCAGACAGACAACACCGGCAGCCTGGACGACTACACTCTGGGCGACCGCTACACCGCCGTGGCCACCTACACCGGCAGCGCCACCAGCAGCTATGTGAAGGGCTACACGGTGACCGCCGACTACAGCGGTACTGTCGGCAGGATCGCGTTGAACAAGACCCGGTATGTGGCCATCTTCGAGGGTACGCCCCTCAAACCTATCGAGCCCGTGCCCGACCCCAGCACCCAAAACCCATCCGGTTTCAACTGGCCGCTCCTGCTGGCGCCTCTGGGCGTCATTGCTGTAGCCGGCACGGGAGTAGGCGTGGCCCTGTTCCTGAAACACCGCAAAGAAAATGAGGAGGATTCCGAATGAAAAAATTTTCTGTTTTTCTCTCTGTTCTGTGCCTGACCGTTTCCCTGATGATTCCCACCAGCGCCGCTACACCGTTGGAGTATACAATCAGCGGCCCCGGCGAACCGGAGTACGGCAAGCCCACGTCCTTTGAGGTGGTCCACACTCCCGATAATGGCGCTCTAAAAAACGAGGATGTGAGCAAGAACGCCGCCCTTGCCCCGCCCACTTTTGGCAGCTGCAGCGCCGACACGCTGAACACCGGCACGCCGCTCACGCCCAATCTAGCTCCCGGCTATCAGCCCACCGCTGGGGCTGTTATCAATGGCAGCACCGGCGTGGTCCCGCCTCCCGCCATGGGTGGCGGCTCCATCTACGTCCCCGGCTCGTCCTCGGTGACTGTGACCACCCCCGGCAGTACCTCCAGCGGTTACACAGCAGTGACGGACGACCTCTACTACAGCAACGGCAGCCTGGGAACACTGAAGATCCCTGCCATCGACCTGTCCGTCAAGGTCTACCAGGGCACGGACAGCAAGACCCTTGCCAAAGGCGCAGGCCACTTTACCGAGACCTCCATCTGGGACGGCAACGTGGCCTTGGCGGCCCATAACCGTGGTGTGAACAACCACTTTGGGAAGATCCACACGCTGGAACTGGGCGATACCATCACACTGACCACCAAGCTGGGGACTCGCACCTACGAGGTGACCAGCGTCTCCAAGGTGAGTGAGACAGACCGCAGCGCCCTTGCCGCCTCTTCTTCTAATATGATCACCCTCTACACCTGTGTCCGCGATGAACGGGACCAGCGGTGGTGCGTCCAAGGCGTGGAAATTAGGTAATATGCTTCGTTTCTGCCCCTGTTTTTCTCCGTTTTAGATTGCTGTTTTCTCTCGACTTTTGGCCTCTTTTTCGATATTGTATTGCTTGCAAAAGCTCCAAAAAATATTGAATGCAGGAGGAAAAAGTATGAATAGCATGAAAAAACGAATCGCCGCCGCGATGACGGCATCCGCCCTCACCCTCGTCCTCACGGTCCCCGCTATGGCCGCGGAGGCACCGGACATCCGGGTAAGCAGCTATAAGGGCAGTACCCTGGAGGTGGGAGAGCGAAGTGGACTCATCCTCGGCCCCAGTGGGACCGAGTACACCGTCACCTCCAGTGCCCCGGACATCGTAGCGGTAGAGCAGGTGCTGACCTTCTGGGTCGCTGTCGCCAAGGCGGAGGGGAGCGCGGAGATCACCGCCTCCAACAGCGCCGGGGAACGCGGGAGCGTAACGCTGACGGTCGGATCCGCTGACCCCACCGCGCCGGAGGCCCCCGCCAGCGGGGACAGCGCCGGCCTGACAGACAATCTGGAGATACGACAGGAGATGATCCGGCTCATCAACCAGACCCGCAAGGCCAACGGTGTGTCGGAGCTGTCAATCAATGAGGCCCTGATGAACGCCGCCCAAGTCTGCTCCGACCGGCGCTACACCTGGCACCACTCCCAAGAGGAGTGCCAGACCGCAAAAGACGCCGGTTACCCCTACGGCTTCGGAGACAACCTCACCGTGTTCACCGGCACAGACAACGCCGCTCAGCGAGCTGTCGATAACTGGATCAGCTCCCCTGGACACTTCGAGACCATGATCGACCCGGCCTGTGACTGCATCGGTGTGGGTGTGACACAGTACAACGGCGTCACCTACTGCTATATGTTCGTCGGAATCCCCAACAGCGTAAACTTCTATGCGTAAGCGGATATAAACCAAAAGGGGCCCTCCAGCTGGAGGGCCCCTTTCTATGCCTGAAGGAGGCTGATAAAATATGAAAAAGTTCCATTTTCCACACAATCGTATCATCTCGGCGCTGCTGGCCCTGGTCTGTGTGCTGGGCCTGCTGCCCGGTACAGCCCTTGCCGCCGCGTCGGATACCATCAAAATGATCGACTGCGACCTGAACGGCGTCACCTATGTATCCCCCACCATGGGGACCTGCCATCTCCACCTGATGCATTATGATTTCAACGGAACAAGCACCGTGGGCTTCTGCGGTGAGCACGGAAAGGGCATCGGCAAAACTCTGACGGGTCACACCTGGAACGATCCCAGGCCCATTACCGACTCCACCGTGACCACCATGATGGCATACTTCTATGCCCACTCCAACGGCGTGTTTACCGACCAGGCTCAAGCTTTAGGGGTAGACGATGTGTGGGACCCCGACTATGTCTGGACGATGAACGCCTGGGTACAGGCCATCGTCTGGCGGTATAAGACCGGCCAGCTGGCAGACCCCGTGATTGCCTGCGCCGAGGAGCTGATGTGTGTCTACAACAACCTGGAGCATACGAATTATATCAGCATAGATGATAAGCTGGACGACAAATCATTCCGGGACCACGCCCAGTATATCCTCGACCTGGGAGCGCAGGGCGTGTGGGGCGACTGCTCCGTCTACGAGTACACCTACGCGGGCCCCGGTACCAGCTACTTCCCACCCACCAATGTACAAGCCATTGTAATCGGGGAATTGACCATCATCCGTGAAAAGTACAGCCTGACAATTAAAAAGGTGGACAGCACCAACCCCAACAAGGGACTGCCTGGCGCACGCTTCCTCGTTGCCTCTGAAAATGGTTCCTACTCCAAGGAAGTGGTGACAGGGAGCGGTGGTACCGTGACCGTACCCAATTTGGAGGCCGGCACTTACGCCGTGACTGAATTGGAGCCTCCGGAGTCCTACGAGATCGACAATCCTGGGCCGCAGTATGTTGTCCTGCCCAATGGCACCGACAAGACCGTGACCGTCACCTTTGCGGACAGCCCGGAGATCACCGGCGAGGGCAGCATCCGCAAGGTGGACGCAGACAATCCCACCAAGGGCCTCGCCGGGGCAGTCATTAAAATCGAGGGCGTGGACAACGACTTCACTGGAACCTACGTCACCGGCGCGGGCGGATACCTCACCGACGTGCCCTGGAAGGATATGCCCATCGGCAGCTATACCGCCGAGGAGGTCACACCGCCGGAGGGATATATCAAAAGCCCGGACGTCAGTAAAACCAAGCAGACCTTCGTCTGGGACGGCAAAACCGACATCGCGCTTGTCTTTGAAAATGACGCAAAGGTAAAGGTAAAACTTATCAAGCTGGATAACAGTGACAACCCTCTCCCCGGCGCGGTGTTCAACATCATCAAGGACGGCCAAATCATCGGCACGGAGGCCACCAAAGCGGACGGCTCCATTACCGTCACCGATGTGACCGAGGGGATGTACGCCTTTGTGGAGGTGAGCGCCCCGGCCCCCTATGCCACACTGACTGAGCCGGTTATCGCCCATGTGGATCAGGCCACTATCAACGGCGGCGGCACTGTCACCGTGACGGCGGCGGATAAGAAGCTGCCCAGCCTGTCCATTCTCAAGCGGGACGCACAGACCAAGGAGGTTATTCCCGGAACCGTCTTTGAGGTCAAGGGCATCCACTACGGCTACCACAACGACGTGACCACCGGGCAGAACGGAAAGGCCGTCCTCTCCAATATCCCCGTGGACAGCTATGAGATCATTGAGAAGTCCGTCCCGGACCCCTATGTGGTGGGGGATGAACCCATGCAGACCATCTACCTCGGCCCCGGCGAGGAACGGGAGCTGATTTTCGATAATTTGAAGCAGCCTGTCCTAAAAATCTCCAAGGTAGAGCAGGGAAGCAACACCCCCATCCCCGGCACTGTGTTCACCGTGGAGGGCATCGACAGCGACTACCGCCACGATGTCACCACCGGCTCGGATGGGACTGTGGAGCTGCGGGTGGCACCCGGAACATACAAAATCACGGAATGGTCTGTTCCGGAGCCTTACTTCATCAGCGACACTCCCACCCAGACCATCAGCCTCAACCCAGGTGATGAAAAGGAGGTCCGCTTCGAGAATCAGAAGCTGCCTCTGTTGACCCTCAAAAAAATCGACGCGGACACCCAGGAGCCCATCCCCAACACCGTCCTGACCGTCAAAGCCCTGGACGGAACTTATCAGGATGACTGGAAAACCGGGCCGAACGGGACCGTTTCCCTTCGGGTGGACCCCGGCGTGTACGAGGTAACGGAGAAGTTTGTGCCCTCGCCCTACTATGTCCCGGACAAGGACGCGGACCGCACCCAGACCATCACACTCAGCCCTGGCGATGAAAAAACACTGGTTTTCCGAAATTGGAAAGCGCCTGAGCTGACCATTTTTAAGGAGAACAGCGTCACCGGCGAGGCCATTGAACACGCTAAATTCCACATCACCTATACCAGCAACGGCGAGGCGGCGGAGGCCCCCGCCACCATTGACTATGGCGAAGCGTTTACCGACTCCAGAGGCGAGATCAAAGTCCACGAGCTGGGCAAGCGGCTGTACCCCGGCGAATTCACCATCACCGAGGTGGAACCGGCGGACGGATTCCAGATGAAGGAACCCATTACACAGACGGTTATCATCCACGGCAATGAGAGCAAAACTGTCCGGTTCCAGAACACCCCTCTCAGTGCGTTGGTCGTATGGAAGTACGATTCCGTGACGAAGGAGCCAGTTGAAGGAGCCATTTTCCAGGTCAAGTATATGTCCGGGACCAGCGGCAGCGGCGGCACGGTGATCGGTACCTATAAAACCGGTCCTGGGGGTTCCTTCACCATCAACCGCCTCAAAGCGGGCGCTTACCTCGTCGAGGAATTGGCTAGCGATGGCAATCACGTCATGGACACTGCGCCCCAGACCGCCTATATCTCCGGCAAGGAGCAGGACGTGGTGCAACTCTACTTCGGCAATAGTCCCAAGGGCAGTCTGCTCATTAAGAAAATTGATGCCAGCACCCACGAGCCTCTGAGTGACTGCGAATTTTTTATCACAGACAGCCACGGGACCATGCTGGGCGATGCCAACGGCAAATTCGTGACGGACAGTGCCGGGACAATCCTCATATCCAATATCGACCCCGGAACCACCATAGTGGCGCGTGAAACAAGGGCCAAAGCGAACTATATCCTGGATGACGTGCCTCAGACTGCTACTATCAAGGCGGGCCAGACCGTCACCCTGGAGTTCCGCAACCAGCCCAAGGGGTCCGTCACGCTCTATAAATTCAGCAGCGTGGACCGCCGCACTCCCCTGGAGGGCGTGGGCTTCAAGATCACCTATGCGAACGGACAGGTCGTGGATAACATCGGCGGCAAGCTGTCCTCTAATGGCATCTATTATACGGACAGTGAGGGCCAAATCAACATCAGCGGTGTGACCGGAACACTGATTTTTACCGAAATCTCCAGCATTCCCGGCTACCTGATCGACGAAAACCGTAAGAGTCAGACCATTGTGGTGAATCCGGGAGACCACCAGAGCGTGTACTTTTACAACATTCCAGAGAACACCCTGATCATCGAAAAGTATATCGAGGAGGAGGACAGCGAGCACAAGCCGCTAAAGGGCGTCACCTTCCTTGTGACCGATTCCAGCGGGGCCGTCATCGGCAACAGCAACGGCGAGTTCATCTCCGGTGAGGATGGCCGGGTGGTCATCGCCGGCGTACAGCCCGGTACTACAGTCATCGCACGGGAGATCAAGGTGCCTGAAGGCGTGGTGCTGGACGGCACCCCCAAGACCATCAAAATCAGCGACAGCGGGGCGAACATCCTCCGCTTCTACAACAAGAAAATCGGATATTTGGTGGTCCGCAAACTGGATTCTGTTACAAAGCAGCCGCTGGCAGGCGTTGAGTTCGAGCTTACCTACGCCGATGGCAGTTTCGTGGACGATGCCTTTGGGCATTTATCCAGCAAGGGCCGGTTCACGACCAATGACGCCGGGGAGATCCGTGTTCCTGTTGTCGGAACCGTCGTGGTCAAGGAGGTCAAGACACTCCCCACCCATGTCATCGACACAGCCACTCAGATTCAGACGGTTAAGGTGAATCCCGCCGACACGCAGACGATCACCGTGTACAATGAGCCCCTCTGCTCCCTGACGCTCCGAAAACTGGACGCGGTCACCGGAAAACCCGTACCCAACACGGAGTTCACCTTGAAGGACGGCAACGGGACGGTCTTGGGCCGCTACACCACTGGGGTGGACGGGACTGTGACTGTAACCGGCCTCATGCCTAATTCTACCATCGTAGTGGTTGAAACCAGGGTCCCCTCCAATTATGTCCTGGACCCCACACCCCGGACGATTATTGTCCGCAATGGTAGCAACAGCGTATCCAGCGGCGGAGCTGGTAACGGCGGGAACGCCAGCGGTGGAAACTCCGGCGGCAATGACCTGACCATTGAAAACATTCCCAAGACCACACTCACGATTGAAAAATATCTGGAAACAGACGCTGGCAATGTGCCGCTGAAGGGAGTCACTTTCCTGGTCACAGACTCCTCTGGGGCAATCCTTGGCCCCAACAACGGCGAGTACACCAGCGATGAAAATGGCCGCATCGTACTCCCCAACCTGGAGCCGGGAACGGTCATCACCGCCAAGGAGCTCCGTGTGCCCAAGGGCGTGGTGCTGGATACCACACCCAAGAGCATTGAGATCAAAGGCGGCATTGGCGGTCAGACCCTCACCTTCATCAACAAGAGCACAGGCGGGTTGGAATTGGTCAAGGTCAGCGAGAGCGACAAAACCAAGCGCATCCCCAATGTGACGTTTGAAATCAGAAAGATGGACGGTGCTCTGGTGGACACAATCACCACCGATAAACAGGGGCGCGCCCATCTGGACCTGACCGCTGGGGACTTCTATGCCGTGGAAGTCGAATGCCCCAAGGAATTCAAGCTGGATTCCACGCCCCATTACTTCACGATCAAGAATGGCAAGGCCACCACTCTGACCATAACTAACAGGGCGGTAAGTGGTATCCTGCTCCACAAGATCGACAGCGCTACCAAGCAGGGCATCTATGGGGTGACCTTCCTCCTCTACGACGCCAACAAGAATCCCATCGGACAGTACACCAGCGGTGACAAGGGGTACGTTTATATCGACGACCTGCCCGGCTCTGGCCGCTACTACCTGCGGGAGCTGGAGAATGACGGCTATCTGGTGGATACCCAGCTGAAGACGGTCTACGTCACCGATGGGACCACCACCGAGATCACCTGGGAGAACACTGCTATCACAGGACAGATTCAGATCACCAAGACCTCCGAGGACTACAACTCCATGAACGGCTGGCCCGCCGGGACCCCCATCCCCAATACCGAGTTTGAAATCTATCACTACCGTACCGGCAATCTGGTGGATACCATCCGCGCCGATAAAAATGGCGCGGCTGTGTCTAAGCCTCTGCCTTTGGGCCGGTACAGGGTGGTGGAATCCAAGGCCGCTGAATTTTACGGTCTGGACAAAACCCCCATTGAGGTGGAGATTGAGCACGCCGGCCAGATCGTCAAGATGGCTATGACCAACAAGGCCCTGTACACCAACGTCTCCATCAAGAAGACCGGCTTTGTGGAGGTTATGCCCGGCCAGCAGATCCGCTATGATTTCTCTGGCATCGCCAACAATTCCACCACGGCGCTCACCAGCTTCTACTGGCGAGACACCCTGCCCGTCCAGGCAGTTCGGCTGGACAAGATCGTCACCGGCACCTACAACGTGCAGGGAAATTACAAGATTGTATATAAAACCAACCTGAACAGTGAGTACCGTACCATGTACGACAACCTGAGCACCATACAGAACCATGTGCTGGATGCCTCTCCTGCTGCGCTGGGGCTGGCCTCCAACGAGTATGTCACGGAGTTTATGGTTTCCTTCGGCATCGTGCCCGGCAACTTCCGGCAGGTGGAGGCGCCCAAGGTGTACTGTAACGTGGTGTCCTGGCTCACCGGAGGGACCCAGTTCGTCAACCAGGCGGATGTAGGCGGTGTGTACAACGGTCAGTGGATCATGGCCACTAGCAGATGGGTCACCAGGGTCTACAAGCCCTCCGCTCCTCTGCCCCGCACAGGCTATTGAGCCGGACCATCCATGCCAACTGGGGAGCCGCCTGTCAAGGGCGGCTCCTCTTCTGTAAATCTGATTTGAATACAGGGAGGAAAAATCAACATGAACTGCAAGAAAATGTTCCGTATCCTCGCCGCCGCTATGGTAGTGGCGGCTCTCTGCTGCGTCCCCGCCTTCGCCGCCGGGGATGTGGCCTCCGCCGTGGAGAGCACCTGGACCGACGCGGCGGCCCAGATCAAGACCGTGGTGGAGAACGTGGTCTTCCCCGCGCTGGACATGGTCCTGGCCATCGCCTTCTTTACCAAATTGGGGATGGCTTACTTTGATTATAAAAAGCATGGCCAGTTCGAGTGGACCGGCCCAGTGATCCTCTTTGCCTGTCTGGTCTTCACCCTGACCGCGCCCAACTATATCTGGGGAATCATTGGACTGTGAGGCGGTCCGCCCGGAGGTGATTTGAAATATTTATCTTTGACTTTGTAGCGTCCACCATCATGGACAACCTGATCGACTGGTTCTACGGCCAGGTGGTGGGCTTTCTCGGCAACTTCTTCGCCGTTATGGGTGATATGGGTGTGGAGCTGTTCGAGCTGGACTGGGTACAGGCCATCGTTCTGTTTTTCTCTCAGCTGGGCTGGGCACTGTTCGGCATCAGCCTGGTAGTTTCCGGCTTTGAGTTTGGCATCGAATACTCTACAGGCCGGGGCAATCTCCAACAGACTGCCATCAACGCCATCAAGGGCTTTATGGCGGTCAGCCTGTTCACCGTGGTACCTGTGCGGCTCTATTCCCTGTCGGTATCCTTGCAGGGGACATTCGCGATTGGATTAACCGGAGCCGGCACCAGCATCGGCACAGTGGGAGAGCGGATTATTGAGCAACTGACCAGTGTAGAGAGCATCACGGATATGGCGGACGCCCCCAGCTTTGGCCTGAGTGTCCTCACCAGTCCGATCATGCTGATCTTCTGCATTATCATGATGGCCTACGCCGTGATTAAGGTTTTTTTCGCCAACCTGAAGCGGGGCGGCATCCTGCTCATTCAGATCGCCGTTGGGAGTCTGTATATGTTCAGCGTCCCCAGGGGCTATATCGATGGATTTACCCAGTGGATCAAGCAGGTCATCGGTCTGTGCCTGACAGCCTTCCTGCAATCCACGATCCTGGTGGCTGGCCTGATGGTCTTCCGACAACACGCTCTGCTGGGGCTGGGCCTCATGCTCTCCGCAGGAGAGGTACCCCGGATCGCCGGGACCTTCGGCCTGGACACCACCACCAGGGCCAATATCATGAGCGCCGTCTATACCGCCCAGGCTGCCGTTAACACCACACGCACTGTCGCCCAGGCAGTGACAAAATGAGGAGAAAAATATGCTGAAACGAATATTAACTATGGGCAGCTTGTTTGATGGCATCGGCGGCTTTCCCCTGGCGGCGGTCCGCAACGGGATTGTCCCGGTCTGGGCCAGCGAGATTGAGCCTTTTCCGATTCTGGTCACGAAACACCATTTCCCCAATATGATCCATGTGGGGGATATCACCAAGCTGGATGGGGCCAGACTGCCCCCTGTGGACATTGTCTGTGGAGGCAGCCCGTGCCAGGACTGTCTGTGGCCGGAGCGCGTGCTGGGTTAACCGGCGCCCGCTCCGGCCTTTTCATGGAGCAAATTCGTATCATTACAGAGATGAGAGAGGAGGATAAGAGGCGTGGAAGGTCAGGTATCGCTGTTCGGCCCAGATTTGGAGTGTGGGAGAATGTGCCAGGCTGCCTCTCCTCGGGCAGAGACCCGAAAACCGGGAAAAACATGCCTGGGCAGGACTTCCGGCAGGTCCTCCGGGCGTTCCTTCAGATTGAAGAACCACACTTTGATGTTATTAGACCTGAGAGAGGGCGCTGGGAATATGCTGGGGCCGTGTTGGGAGTACGATCCTCCTTGGCTTGGGTCACTTGGGACGCTCAATACCTCGGAGTGCCCCAAAGGCGTCGTAGACTCTTTCTTGTCGCAGATTTTGCAGGCTACAGTTCCATTCAAATACTATTTATCGAAGAAGGCGTGCAGGGGTATCCTGCGCAGATCGAAAGAACGGGGCAAACCTTTACCCAGGCAGTTGGCGGCGGCGCTGCGGCTGCAAGCGGGCCTGGATTCACCTGCGGCCACAAAATTGGCTGAAGTGTTTACCTCTGATACGGGAGACTGCCTCAACCCCTGGGACACCCAGCAGGCCCGAATTTTTACCCCGGAGAGCAGGGCCCCTACCCTTGCCAGCGCGGACGGCGGCGGCGGGCGAAATCCCGCTGGTCTGCTGTTCTCGGCAGGCTTCTGCGCCGGGGTTGCGCCTACGGCGGGCGGGATCGGATATCAGGAGGAGTGTTCCCCCACCCTGAAAGCTGCGGAGAGCGGAACCAATATGGTACCGTCCGTCCTCTGCCTCAATGACCAGGGCGGCAGCGCCATGCACTGCACGGAAAATGTTAGTGGAACACTCCGCACCCAGGAGCATGGACACCAGCCCCTTGTATTTGAAAACCACGGTGTAGATGCCAGATATACCGGACCACATCGTGTATCTCCAACCCTATCCTGCCGGGCTGGCACCGGCGGGAATAACCTCCTTTTGACGCTTCAAGAGCAGACTGGCCTCTATTCCCGCCAGAGATCAGATAAATTCACCTGCGGCGATGTGGTCTCTACGCAGAGCGCCAGACAGAGCAAAGACGCAACCGATCTGGTTTGCCAGAGCGTAAATTTCCCGCTTTTGATAAGGCGCTTTACGCCGACCGAGGCCGAACGGCTCCAGGGTTACCCGGACGATTGGACAGCCCTCCCGAAGGCTTCTGATTCAGCCAGATACCGTGCGTTAGGTAATTCTGTCGCAATTCCCTGCGTGGAGCACCTTATAGGCAAAATCGTGCAAGTGCTTCATTTGAGCGAGGATAGCACCAACAGTCTGTCTCATGATCGTTGACCACACCCACCGCCTGCAAAAAGGAATAGATGATAACCGTGCCCACAAATTTCATCCCCCGGCGCTTTAAATCCTTTGAAATACGGTCGGACAGTTCTGTGCTGGCGCGAACCACATCATCTGTATTCAGGATGACCTGGCCCTGGGTGAAATCCCAGAGGTAGCGGTCAAAGGAGCCGAACTCCTTTTGTATTGCCAGAAACACTTTGGCGTTTTGGACCGACGCCTCGATCTTTCTCCGGTTACGAACGATGCCAGGATTGGACATCAGCGCCTCCAGCTTTTCCGGGCTGTACTCCGCCACAAGGGCGGGGTCAAAGCCGTCGAAGGCTTGACGGAATGCCTCCCGCTTTTTCAGGATGGTGATCCAGGACAGGCCCGCCTGAAAGCCCTCCAGAATCAGCATCTCAAACAGCTTACGGTCGTCATGCTCCGGCCTGCCCCACTCCTGGTCATGGTAGGCAATATACAGCTCTGAATCCGGGTCGGCCCAGCGGCAGCGTTTCAATTCCATCTGCGTTCCCCCTATCTTTTGGGAACATTATACCGAAGCCAACTCTCTGACGCAAGACTTATGATTAACTCTTATTAGGAACACAAAATTTTTGACGAAAATACAAGAGAACAAATTGAAACTATCACATTACGCAGAAAGCCGTCCGGCAAAAAACGGGCGGGCCTCGAAAGTGTCCCCATCCAAAAACATCGTCCTTATGACATTTCACTCTTGCATTATGCTATTGGAATATGTTAAAATAAAATCAAGTCTTGAAATTTGTTTTTATTTTTAGGCGGGAGGTGACGGGATGCCAAAGGTAGCTTATTCTGAGGAGGATAAAGAGCGCATCAAAACTGAACTTGTTACAGTAGGTCTTGAATTGATGGCGAAACAAGGCATACAGCATACTACTGTGGAGCAAATATATAAAAAAGTTGGTATTTCACGAACCTTCTTTTATTCTTTTTTTGCAACGAAAGAAGATTTAATCGTTGAAACGCTCTACTTGCAGCAACCTAAAATTATTGAGCAAGTGCAAAGGCTGATGGCTGATCCCACTTTAAGCTGGCGTAATGCCGTAAAAAAATTTCTCTATGCCTGTTGCTACGGAGAGAAAAATGGAATTGCTGTTTTAACAATTGAAGAACAGCAGCTTATTTTCAAACGCCTATCCAAAGAAAGCTATCAAATATTCCGCCAAAAACAACTCCGTCTTTTTGGAGAAATTCTAGAAAACTTTGGTATAAAGGCAGATGCGGCAAGGATCAATTTATTCACGAATTTGAGTCTGACAGTGATGGTTGTACGCAAAGCGATCCCTGATACATTACCTTTTTTTGTTCCCGAAGCTGCCGATGAAACAGTTGAATTTCAAATAAACGCTATTGTGGATGCTCTGGAGAAATTAAAAACAGTGCCTGCATCTTGAGTAATGGGAAAATCCGTCTGAATATCAGTTTTGGCCTTATATTCGGACGGATTTCATATTAGTTAAAATAAAGACAAATTAAACTGTTTATTCTTATTTTGACTAATAGAGATAAAACAAAAAGCAAAAGAGAAACACAATTCATTTATGATACTGTGGGGACTGCCCTATCCAGTTTCATATAAAAACATTTGAACATTTAGGAGGAAAAAATTGTGGGACTTTTTAGTAAGTTATTTAAGGGGCCCGAAATTGACATGGAAAAGAGCAACGCAAACGCGAAGAAAATGCGTGTTCTATTTAACCATGCCGTTGAAGATGGAGACAAGTACAGGCTGATTTTCGGATATACCGAGGATGTGGGCCGTTTCAACTATGGATTTGTTCATGGAAGCAAAACGAAAATTGGCAATCTAATTGTTGGCTGGAACGAAGCCAGCCAAACGATTGTGGTCGTTCCCACAGTCCCTGATCTTTCTGGCTGCGGCGATCCTACTTACTATCGCCGCTCTGAAATTTTGAAGGCCTATCGTAACAAGTACCCTACCGATGCGTTCATCATTTACCCAGACAAAAAAGGGTACATTGGCATCAACGCTTATGACTGGCTGGAAGACGAAAAGCTGTATGTTTATGTATCACAGGATGATGAGTTGGCTGCTTTTACCGACTTCTTTATGAACCATTTTGCAACGAAGTGAGGTAAAAGATGGTATTGGGCGTCCCCTTCTACGCCCGTCCCAGCTGGGCGGACTATGGAACCATCCTGGCCGCTTGCCAAACGCCTTCAGAAAAGACCATGTCTCCTACAACGGCATGGACGTCTACTACAACGGAGTGGACACCATCGCGGAGAAAACCAGGTACGCCAGAGAGAGCCTGGGGGGTGTTATGATCTGGGGGCTGACCCAGGATACTGCTGACAGGAGCAAAAGCCTGCTGTAAGCGATAGGGAGCGCCTCGATACAATCGTAAACTATATTTCCAGGACAGCCGCCCATGAATAAGCGGCTGTCCTGTTGCTTTTGCTTCGTTTTCGGAAATATCTTTGTTAGGTTCTGTGAATGGATTTCAGCCATAGATTTCGCTATACTTGCATTGTCAATAACAGAAAGGAGTCAAAAAATGGCGGAAAATATCAAGAATCTCTGCGCCCCTATCCCAGCTGAGCTCCACGCGCGGCTCCGGGAGCGTCAGGAGGAATCCGGCCAGACCCTGGGCCAGTACATGACCTGGCTCATCACAAAATTTTATGAATCGGAGGGAAAATCCACTATGAAAGAAAGTCAGAGAACCGTGGCCTTTCAGGTGTCCGCCGAGCTGTTCGATCAGTTCAAGGACTATCTCAAGCGGAAAGGCATCAAGCAGAACGCCTTCTTCCTCGACTGCATCCGGCAGGCGTTGGAGGAGGCTGAACAGACAGCCAATGGTGAATTGGAGCCGGAGCCGGAACAGGCTATGTGACCCAGTAAGGGCGGCAATGCCGCCTTTACTCGTTGGAGGTGATTGTGATTTATATTTACCCTGACAACCTGAGAGCGAAACCCAAGCTGTGGCTGTGGGAGCTGCGGGACGTTGCGATCATCGGCATCGGCTTTTTATTCTCTGTCCTGGCTCTAACCCAGGGCGCCGGAATGCTACTGCTGATCCTGACAGTGCTGTTCGCTTTCCTCTCCATCCGCATGGAGGGGGCCAGCATTCTGGACTTCCTGCGCTGCGCTGTCTGCTTCCTGTTCCTGCACCAACAATATTACGAGTGGAAGGAGCGAAAATCTTGAACCGAAAACAGAAAAAAGAGCTGCGGCGGCATCTGTCCACCCGGCAGCTTATAGGAATCGACCAGCTCACCGAACACGGCCTGAAGACGGCCAGAGGTGAGCTGGTTTTTTATCTGGTCAGCCCGGACAACCTCTCCGTCCTGTCCGCCGAGGGGGTCCGGGGGCGTGTCCGAGCCCTGACGGAACTCCTGCGGGGCATGGAGGCGGTGGAGCTGCTGGCCCTGGACTCCCGAGAGTCCTTCCAGAGCAACAAGCACCACTATCAGGCCCGGCTGGAGCAGGAGGACCTCCCCGCCCTGCGGGAGCTGCTCCGCCAGGACATGGACCACCTGGACGAGATTCAGTCCACCACCGCCTCAGCGCGGGAGTTCGCCCTCGTCTACCGCAGGGATGAGAAGTCCAGCGAAGATGCCGGACATCTGAAGCAGATCGAGAAGCGCATCCGGGACTGCGGCTTTCACGTCCGTATGGCGGAGGAGCAGGACATGATGCGTCTGCTGGCGGTGTACTACCAGCAGGATGTAACTACCGAACAGTTTGACCGCTTTGACGGAGAGAGGGTAAGCGTCAAATGCGGAACCGCCAGACGTTTTATGTAGTCTGGCGGTTCGGGTTGGATTTAAGAATCATCGAATT